>DASWVO010000337.1:0-21411 GCA_036406235.1 Opitutaceae bacterium | reverse complement strand
GCGAGATACTGCTCGAAGGCGCCCGCTCACTGAGCACGCGTTTCAATCCCGTCGTGGGATGCATCAAGTCCTGGGATTGGAATCCTCAGTGGACCTGTCCGGTGATCATCGACAACATGATGAACCTCGAGCTGCTGACTTGGGCGGCGCGCGAAGGCGGGGTGCCGGAGTTTCATGATATCGCGGTGGCTCATGCGAGCACGACGCTGCGCCACCATTTTCGCGCCGATTCCAGCTGCTGCCATGTGGTGGATTACGATGTGAGTACCGGCGAAGTGCGCGGGCGATTCACGCATCAAGGGCTCGCCGACGATTCCTCATGGGCGCGGGGTCAGGCTTGGGCGCTGTATGGCTACACCATGATGTTTCGCGAAACACGCGTGCCGGCCTATCTCGCTCAAGCCGTTCGCATCGCCGAGTTCATCCTCAACCACCCAACGCTGCCTGCGGACAAGGTCCCCTACTGGGACTTCGACGCACCGGCCGCCCCCGAAACGCCTCGCGACTCCTCAGCGGCCGCCATCATCTGCGCCGGCCTGCTGGAACTGACTGAATTTGTCCCGAGCGAGGCGGCGGACCGGTATCGGGCTGTCGCTCACCAACAACTGCGCGTGCTGGCGAGTGCCGAGTACCGCGCCGAACTTGCCGAGAACGGCTGTTTCCTTCTGAAACACGCGACCGGCCACATGCCCCACAAATCCGAAGTGGATGCGCCCCTGAACTACGGCGACTACTACTTTCTTGAAGCTTTGCTCCGGACCCGGCGACAACTGACCCAGGCAGATCCACGTCAGCAGCGCGGGAGCCGGCGTTGAGCAGGCCGTTCCTGCATCCCGCGCGTACCACTTCCATTGCGGCGTCCGAAAGGACTCCGCGCGGGGGAAGAATTGCGCGACAAATTCCCTGAAGGCCACATTGCCGACGCTTGGTGGGCGGCCCACGCCGAACATCTGGCAGGCAAGATCGGTGCCACGGCGCCGGAGTGGGCGTTTGCTCCGTGGCGCATCGACCTCGAAGACCACTGCTCCTTCGGCGGCCAGGCGTGATGCCATTGCACTCACCGGAGGGATTGTCTGGTTGGCCTTGGCGGTTCCGAGACAGGAATGGGCGGCTTCGGTTGGGAGCCCGAGTCGCAAGAGCGGCGAGCGGCTTGGCCACCCGTTCTCTAGCCCGGTGCGCCACGGCTACCCGTTCCAGTTCGGGCTTAATGCCCCTACCCCGGAAGAAGGAGTCCGTTCCGAATCTCGTGAGGGCCACTCTTCGCGGAAGGACGGATGTGGCCCGCCTCCAATGCCGGGAGTGTCTTCTCGCCCGTGATCGCGCAACATCGCGAGTAAGCGTCGGTCACCTCCACCCGGAAAGCGCCCTGCCCGAGCCGCGGGCGGATAGTGATCGGCACGCCGTAACGCGCCTGTTCCTCGGCCGCGGTAAGGATCTCCGGAAGCGCATTCCCGTCCAGGCGCGAGCGCACTTCGGTCCACAGCGCCATGCACCATTGACGGGACGTGCCATACGCGAGTATTAGCAGAATCAGCACGTGACCCTGCTGGCGCGAGTTCGACGCCGACCAATGATGGCAACATTCTCCGACAAGAACCCGCCTAAGCCTTACCGTGCGGGCCCGCTCTGATCCACGATGGCATTCCGTGCGCTTGAGCACCTTTCCGGCGATGAGTTTTCTCGAGCGACTGTTCCTTCTAGTCACCGCATGCTTGGTGTCGGTGATGCTCGCTACCCATGGCATCCGGCATCACGCAATCAGCATATCAGGCGCGATCCAGGCGGGCCTGATCATGGCGCCAGCCCTATTGACTTCGTTCAGCCTTCATTTGTGTCGCGAGAAGACTTGGTTCCGCCGGGTCGCATTGGTCTGCTGGGGAGTAAGTCTGGCCTTAGCCACCGTGTTGGCGGTGCTGTCGAGTGTCGGCCACTGGGGGTTCGGTCTGGTGTTGGTCGGATTGCTTGACACATGGTTGGCCGTCTCGCTCGCGCTTGCCCTGGCCGCAATGGTGCTCGCCTACGGCAAACCGTTCAGCCGGTCGCTTGATCCGGCTGCGCGCGCCCGTGCGGACAGGGCCAAGCTTCCCATCGTCGGTACGGCCATCGCGGTCGTGGGGGTTCTGTTCTGGCCGGTTGTCACCCCCGTTGCTGGAGAGATTCGAATCCAGCTGCTGGATCAGCAGGGAGAACCGATGGTGGGCCGCCAGGTACACCAGCATTGGAGCGTATATGGCTTCGACGATATCGGGGGCACAAGAGTAGACCGGACCGATGGATCCGGGATAGTCGAGCTTCCTCGATGCACTGCGCTCGGCTTTCTTGGACTGCGCAGGCTGCGATTCGTGATGGCTGCGCGCACCACGTCGGCAGACATGTGGATACCGATAGTCCACATCGACATTGATCTCCCTCCGGGGAGATGGGTGCCCCTCGACCAGATGACTGCGGAGTTCGAAGAGGCCCGTCTATCCTTGGGACGTCCCTGGGTAGCGTCTGTATGGAATAGCAATCCAGTGCACCCCAAGATCCGGATCAGCGGATATCTGAAAGAGTTTCCTGGGAATAGCTCACTGGTCATTCGGCTTCGACTGGCGACGGCGAGCGAGAGCAAGGCCATCGGCGACTATTACCGGCGCGTGTATCCCGGAATAGAGTAGATGCCAGCCGTTCGTGAACGCCGTCAAACCCGGTGGAGAGTGCCATCCCGGCAGACGCCTGCCGGATAGACCGGCTCCCAAGGTCCTCGGTTGGATGGCCCTTTTCCTGCCTGTGGCCGAATCGCCCGTCAGGAGAAGCAGTCCCAGTGATTTGGTTGGCCGGAAACAAATGCGGGAAACAGGTCTCGTGCACTTTGGGCGGCAGGCCGAGCCGCACCGGCGCCTTGGACGTATCTGACCCGACCAGTCCCGCGTCGGTGGCCAAGGTCAGCACAGTCCGGTCGGTGCGCTCACTGGCGTTCACGATCCACGCGGCCTCGCCGCGGGGATAGCACGGCCAAGGCGGCGCACCTCGCTTGGGAATCGGCGTCGAACAGCCTTGCAGGAAGCACTGCTTCGCTCGCGCTGACGCTGCGTGTGTCGGGTGAGATCGAGCTCTGGCTATTGCGAGCCGACCAGTCGAGACCTCGTTCGGTCGCAGGTCGCGGTTCCAGCCGATGATCCTAACCAGATCACCTCACGTCTGCACCGGGATGGTCAGCGTGAAACACGCGCCTTGGCCGGGCCCGGCGCTTTCGGCGCGCAAGGTTCCGCCCAGCTGCTGAGCGGCCAACGCGCTGGCGTGAAGCCCGAACCCGTGCCGATTCGGCTTTGTGGTGAACCCATGCTCAAAAACGCGGGGCAGGATCTCCTCTGCGATCCCCACGCCGGTGTCGCGAACCGCGATGCACACCATCGCGTCGGCTTGTGCGACGGCCACCGTGATCACGGCTGGGGAAGACTCGGCCACCTCATCGCAGGCTTGAATCGCGTTCTGCAGCAGGTTCACCAAAATCTGCAGCGCCTTGGTCTTGTCGACCGCGACGTTCGGGACAGCGTCGAACTCCCGAACGATCCGAATCCTGCGTTGGTCCGGCGAATCCAACACAAGGTGAAGCGCGTCCTCGACCAACGCGGTTGGATTCAACGATTCCACGATCGGAGCCGGCCTCGCGTACGATTGCTGCGCGGCGACAACGGCCTTGATTTCCTCGATGTGCCGCTGCATCGACGCGATTTCCTGCAGGAGCTGTGCCTGCGCCTCCCGCGAGGTCGTCGTCAGCAGCCGCAGAAATTCCGGGACGCGCCTGGCCTTCGGGTCCTCCGTGAAGTACCGGCCGAGATCGTTCGCGTGGGCGTCCAGCATCTCGCTGAGCGTAGCGAGATAGCCGACACGCAAGGCGCGGGTCTTCTCCGCCGCGATCGAGGCCGACACGTTGAGGCTGTTCAACACGTTGCCGACATTGTGCAGGACGCTGGTTGCCACTTCCGCCATACCCGCCTGCCGCGAGGTGTCCAAGAGCTGGCGGTACGTTGCCGCCAGTTTCGCTTCGGCTTCCTTGCGCGCCGAAATGTCCTCGAGGATGACAACGAGCTGCACGACCTCTCCGCCGGCGTGGATGGCGGCGACCGAGAGCGACGTCCACACTTGTCGCTCGTTCGGCAACTGAAAGCGGGCCTCGAGTTGGTAGCTCTGACTTTCGCCGCGCAACAGTGCGGCGTGCAGCGTCGTCGCCTGGCGACGGTCTTCGGCATGCAGGAGCGCGAGGATCGGTTCGTAGTCGTTCGCCACGTCGCAGGCGAGATCGAGAATGCGACGATACGCCGCGTTGAAGTGGTGTTTGCCATCAAGATCGGCGCGCTTCCAGGAGATGCCGACGGGCGCGTGCTCCAACACGAGGCCGAAGAGCGATTGCCGCTGCTGCTGTTCCCGCAAGGCGGAGCCCAACTCCCCCGTCCGAAGCTGGACTCGATGCTCGAGGTCGGCGTTGAGCTGACGATACCGTTCTTCACTCGCGGCCAGGGCGTTCGATTTTTCGGCCGTGGCGCGGACCTGGGCCGTCAGTTCGCGCGTGCGCAGGAGCACTTCCGATTCGAGCCGCGCCTTATGCCGGCGCTGAACATACGAGGACAGGACCGCGGTGGTGGCAAAAGCGCCGATGGCGCCGATGGCATAGGCCACCCAGGCAAGTGGCGTGCGGTACCAAGGCGGCAGAATCCGAAATGCGAGCTGCGCTTCTCCGGCCGGTTCGCCGCTCGGACGGATGTGAACGCGGTAGGCCCCTTCCTTCAGACGATAAAAAGAAGCCGCGCCCGCGGCCCCCAGCGGCACCCACCCGGATCCACCTCCTTCCAACCATACCTCGAAAGCGGCAGATTGGCCGTAGGCCGAGCGAACCGCGAAATTCACCGCGAGTGAATTTGCGGTGAACGGCAGTTCGCCAAGGTCCGCGCCCTGCCCAAACCGAAAGCGTCCGGTCGCGGGAAAGAACACCGACGTGATGGCGACGCGCGGGCGCTCTTCGGCTGCCTCTGGCATCGCCGGATCGTACCGCACGAGATGCCCCGTACCCCAGCACCAGAGAACTCCGTCGTCCTGCAGCGTAAACTCCAGCGGCGTGAACCCCAGCGGCACGACCACCCGGCTCGCGGGTTTCCCGTCGGCCGCCGGTGCGAGATAGCACGCCGCCGTGGCGGTGCTGAACCATACACCACCGTTGGAGGTGCTCAAAGGGTGGCCTTGCGCCGCGGCCAGTTCGGGCCATTGGCGGAGCAACGCCGTCGCCGGGACAAAGCGCTGCGCGACACGATCGTATTGGACCACGCGGTTCGACACGAACGCGTAAACTTGGCCTTCAAACGTGAACAGTTGCACCCAGCCGTCGCCGAGCCCCGAGTCCGCGCCAAACATCCGCACCACGGGTGGGCCGTCACCCATCTCGACCCGGATCACGCGACTGGCGCCGGCCTCGAGCCACACCACGCCGTCTCCGTCGCGCACGTGCCCATACGCGTCGCTCATCAGCTCGCAGGGAAACCGCTCGAGCGTGTAGTTGTCACCACTGCGGGAAACGTAGCCGGTTTCGCCGCGCGCGACGTACAAGGACCGTCCGGCGATCATCGGCGTGAGCCCGAGCCGGGCGTTCACGATTTCCGGGGCCACCATCTGCCATCGATCCTCATGGAATCGCAGCACGCCCGCTTCGGTCCCGGCGAACAGTTCGCCGTCGAGATCGACCAGATTGTACGTGAGGCGGTCCACCGGCGACACGTCCTCAAACTCCGCGAGGCGACCCGATGCGTCATACTTGCCTCGAAACACCGTCGACTCCGCTTGCACCCACAAGCGGCCTGCGTGGCGCACCGGTTTGTTGTAGATCAGACTCTTGGTCAGCAGCGGGTCGAACCGGGTGACGCGGGATGGCAGGTGAATCCGCACGACGCCTTCGTCGAGCAGTGCCCAGAGCGATCCGCCGCCAGCGTATCGCACCTTGGCGGCGCGCGCCAGCCGATGGTCAAGCGTGCGGTCGAGCACCTGCGTCACGCGGCCGTCCTCGTCAAACAAGGCCACGCCCAAAGCGTCGATGGCCGCGGCGAGGTAGCGACCCTCGACGCGGCAAAGATCATTGATCCGATATTTCGACGCCAGCAGCGGATCGTGGGTGAATTCCCGCACGATCGAACCGTCGAATACACGCAGCCCGGATTTGGTGCCCAGCAGAGTTCGACCGTCGTCGAGCGCGATGGCCGAGGTCATGCCGTCTCGGGCGAGCGGTTCGCGGCTCGATGCGACGAGACGATTCCCCGCGGGTGACAGCCGATACAGAAAGCCCGAGGAGCCGTTGCTCGCGTACACCTCACCGGCGTGGGAAAACGCGAGTTCGATGCCGCCGGCCTCGCCCGCGATCCGCGGTTCGCGCCCCGGCCGCCACGCAACAATTGGACCATTGTTGGCGTGCCACAGCCATTCACCGCCCGATTCGTCGAAGTGAAAGAAGATCAAACCGCTGGCCTCCACGGCCGCAGGCACCCGTGCCACTTCGCGGCGACGCCACCGACCCTCACTGGTGAATTCGATCCGGGCAAAACCGGTGCGGAGCCCGACGTAACACCCGCCGTCGGCATCCACTGCGAATCGCGCATTCGCCTCGACGCCTTCGTCGGCGGCGCGGAAAACCTGCCAACGCACCCCGTCGCCGATGGCGAGTTCGTTCTGCGCGAGCAACGCCACCCGGCCGTCGGGCAGCAGCTGAAGGTCCGACGGCGGGTGAGTAAGTCCGATCGCTTCCGCCGGCAACACGACGAACTCAGGCGGCCCCCGCTCGATCAGTCCCGGTTGCGCGCTACCCATGAATCCGCTCTCGCCGTGGGTGGGAGTAATCAGGACCGACCAAAATGCGAGCCAGCAACTCACCCTGACGCGACGACAAGAGCGCCAACTGGCGACCCGAGCGCGAAACGTGTGCTGGGCGGTGGTCACCAGACGTAAATCGGCACTTTGATCTTCCCTCTTTACCCGGAACAGTCCTCGTGTACTACCCGGACGGCGACAGCGGGCCGCCCCTAGTACCGGTGCTTCGGCGGGATGGCAGATTTCAGATCGCAGATTTCAGAACGGGCCGTCGGTCGTGAACGTCTCCGTCTGCAATCTGAGGTTCGGGCGCCGCGACAGGTTCGCGTTCACCCTCCCTGTCGCCGCGCCCCAGCACCATCGTCTCCAGCTGCGCGACGTAATCCTCCAGTTGAACGGCTTGATCGTGGAGCGAGCGCGCTGAGGCGGCGCACTGCTGGGCGGCGGCGGCGGTGTTGTGAGCGATCTGGCCGACGCGGACGGCGGCATCGTTCATCTCGGCGGTGGCGTGGTCCTGCTTCCCCGCGTGTTCCTCGATCGAGCGGATGCAGTCGCTGACCTCCGCAGTGCTTGCGAGAGCCTGGCTCAGTGAGGTGGTGGCACGCGTCGCCATCGCGGTGCCCGCGCCGATGCATCTGGTCGAGTTCTCCGCCAGGGTGTCGGTGCTGTTGGCGGCCGTCGCCGAGCGTTGCGCCAGGGAGCGCACTTCATCGGCCACGATCGCGAATCCGGCCCCCTGCTCACCCGCACGGGCCGCCTCAATGGCCGCGTTCAGCGCCAGGATGTTGGTCTGAAAGGCGATCTCGTTGATCGATTGGAGAATCTTCCTCGTTTCCGCGCTGTTCGTGGCGATCTGCTGGATGGAGGTGCCGAGCTGTCCCATCAGGTTATTCGATTCTGACACCACGTTGGAAGTGCTCGAGATGGAGGCCGACGCCCGCTGCGCGCTGGCGCAGGTCGCGTCGGCCATCGAACGGATGTCGCGGATCATTGTTGAAGTCGCGTCCACGTTGGCGACGAGGGTGTTCGAGTTCTTGGCCAGGCTGTCGCTCGCCTCCGTGATCTGCCGGGCCGCGGCGAACACTTGGCGAGCACCTTCGGCGATGCCGCGGGTGATCTGCACGACCAATCGCGACAACGACGCGGCAAAGAACAGCGTAAGCGCAACCGTCAGGCCGATGACAGCCAGCGTGATGCCGATCGTGACGTTGCGTTTCAAGGCCAGGTCCGCGATCTGCGCGTTGGCATGCTCGATCATGTCCGCGCGCATAGGCCCCATCAGCTTGCCGAGGGCGGCATTCCGCCCCTCGCCCTTTTCCTTGAACTCAGCCTCCAACTCCTTGTGCGCGGCGAAGTCGTGAAAACTGCCGCCGCTGGCGGCGAGAAAACTCCTCACCTTCTCGTCCACCCAACGCCCCCGCTCGTCCTGTAGCAGCGCATCAACCTGCGTCACGATCCCGGCCGGTGCCAGGTTGCGAAAGTGCTTCAACAGCGTCTCGCTCTCCAGGTAGTGGGCCTCGTAGCGCGCATAGCCGTTCGCGGGTAGCGTCGGGATCTGGTGGGCCCAGACCATCACCCCGATGTACTGCACGCACGCGGAATGGTAATCGAGAAACAGATTGTAGGCCTGCAGGCGCTGGGCGAGTTCCTTGTCGTCCGTTTCGTCGAGCAGCGCCGGATAGACCGCCTGGATCTGCGTCTTCAATGCGTCGTACGGCTGGATGATCTTCGTGTAGTCCAGCGTCTGCCGCATGCGCGACCGGTGATCGCCCAGCGCGTTGTACGCGGCGTCCACGCGGTCCAGGATCTCGCGCAACTGCGGGTCGTACTTGCTGAAATCGATGCGGCTGCGGATGGCCTTCAGCTGAGCATACGTGCGGTCGAGCGCTTTTCCCTGCTCCGCCCATTGCGCGCGCATTCGGTCGACGACGGCCTGGCCGTTTTCCTGGACGGCGCTGAGACTCCAGCACCACGACGAGCCGAGTTCGTCGTTATTGGCCTCCGTGACATCGGCAAGGGCATTGACGAGATCCATCGCCTCGCGGAACGAGACGAACCGAGCCATTTCGCGGATGCGCTCCAACGCGACGTACGTGCCGAACGCGGCGGCGCAGGCGAGCGCGGTCCCCGCGAGAAGGAAGATTCTGACCTTCAGGGAAAGGCGGGTATTCACGAAATGAGAGCTGGCAGACGCCACGCTGATATCGGTACGACCCGGACCTGACTTGAGGTGTTACCCTCACGTCGAGCACATCCACGCCGGGAGGTCTCGTCGCGGCTTCTCTGTCGTTGGCTTCGGTCAGTCCTCCGCTCGGACCGACACAGCGACACGTCGCGTCGCCATAAACGTGTCGCAGAGTGGTCCAGTGGTCCGCAGGTGCTGGTCAAAACAAGTGGCGGGTGCCCGAAGGACGCCGTGAAACCCGCCGCCATTCTCTTGCCCGGTGCGGATGATTTGTCGGATGCCTCTCGGACGCTCGTTATGGCTGGCTACGGCTGCATCGCTCCGCACGACCAGAGACCGGCATTTGCGTAACTCGCTCAGCAAAAAGCCCTCCCGAGCAGTGGGAGGGCTTCGAAATTGGGTGCAGGGGTTGGATTTGAACCAACGACCTTCAGGTTATGAGGGCAACTTCGTAGCCATTTACCCAACGAGGTTTAACCCCGGTTTCGGGAAAACTTTGGTCCTTTCTTTGGCTACCGTGATTTCGGGAGGTGCTGCTCGTTGCGAGGAGCTGCGGAAGGCTGCAAATCAACCTTAACGCAAAGGAGTCTGTCATGAGTTCGGAACTACGCCGGGGCGTCAGCGAATGGTGGTATGGCACCTTCAAAATCAACGGCCGCAAATTCACGAAGAATTTGGGGATAAAAGTGCAGGGCGTCGTCCCGCCCTCGCTGCGCGAAATGGGCGACATCGTGTTCGAGCGCTCCCGCGCCAAGGCGCAGGCGGCATCCGAGAAATTTCAGGAAGAGCTGAAGCGGCGCTCCTCCGCCGAGGAGCTGGTGCAGACCATCCATGAAATCCGGACCGGCGCGCGGGTGAGTTCGATTCCACTGTCGGAGATGGGGACGCGCTGGAGCGGCGTGCTGCGCCGTCGCCCGTTGAGCGCGAGCTATCTGAAACAGAAGGTGGCCTGCATCGACCGGTTCGTGCGCTTCGTGAAAAAGGCCTCCCCTTCGCTTCACGAAATGGCTCAGGTGCAAGCTCCGCTGGCTACGAGCTTCTGCCAGGCGGAATTGGCCCGGGGCGTCGCCGCGAAAACCTACAATCACACGCTGATTCACCTGCGCTCGGTGTTTCACGTGCTGAGCAAGGAAGCGGGCATTGCCGAGAACCCGTTTGCGACCATCCCGCTCCAGGATGGCGAGACGGTTTTCCGAAAGCCTTTCTCGGTCGAGGAACTCTCGTTGCTCGAAGAGAAGGCCCAGGCCGATCCCTTTATCTATCCGCTCATCGTGACCGGCATGTGCACCGCCATGCGCCGCGGCGACTGCTGCACGCTGCGGCGCAGCTCGGTCGATCTCGAAAGCGGATTTGTGACCGTGAAAACCGCGAAGACCGGTGAGACGGTGCAAATCCCGATCTTCCCGCTTCTGCGGAGCGTGTTGGAGAAGGCGTTGGCGAAGCCGGCGCCCCGTCCGCCATTCTACGTCTTCCCGGAATTGGAGGCGCATTACCGGCTCAATCCGGATCACCTCACCGATCGGGTGCGCCGGGTGATGAAGGCGGCGGGATTCTTCAATCCGAAGGATAACGAGGACGCGCCGTCCCGTGGCGCCGTGCAGCAGGAACGCGAGCACGGGCTGCGCAAGGCCTCGCTCCGGGACTTCCATTCGCTTCGTGTCACGTGGGTCACCGTGGCGCTCACGGCCGGCGTGCCGCTGGAAATCGTGCAGAAGGTTACCGGGCATCGCACCACCGCGATTGTGCTCAAGCACTACTTCCAGCCAGGGCGGGAGGAGTTCCGGCGCACGCTCGCCGGCCGGCTGCCGGCCCTGCTGGGCGACCGTTCGGCGCAACCGGCGGAGGCGTTCAACCTCGGTGACCTCCGGGTCAAGCTCGCGGCGATGGAAAACACGACGTGGCGGCACATCCGCGACGACCTGCTCCGTCGGCTGCCGGCCGAAAAGAATGTCACTCCCGCCGCCCTGCCCAAGACCGCCTTCGCAGCCTGCTCAATGCCCTGATTTCAGCTCTGCGAGAGTCATGTCGGCGTAAAGGGGAGCATCCTGCTCGGCCGTAATGCGCTGCAGGAGGCCGTTCCGGATTGGGAGCGCTTGCCAGTCATGCCACTGATCAACTTCGCGAAAGCATCCATAAACGCAACGGCCCTTGGCTCGGAAGATGGCGAAGGCTTTGTGGCCTGAGTGACGGGGATGCCCGTCACTCAGGTCTTCGGCCGTGATGGATCCTTCAATCCAAGCACTCAAGGGTTGCAGTTGGATCGAAAGGAGACGGCGTGCTCGGAGCGCACCACCTCTCGGAAGCTGTTGGACTTTGGGCGGGCGTCGGCGGCGCCACCGGGGAAGGCGGCGCCCACCTCTCGAGCCCAATAGCAAGACCAAAGGGGCCTTGGTATCAGGCTGCGGTGGAGACGACCGGTTACAGATTGGTCACTTGACGGCGACCGTGCTGCGCAGGCGAATATCGTCCGACGCCGCGCCGACTTGGATTTCGTAGTCGCCGGACGGCACGACGAACTTCGCCGCGCCTTCGTCGTAATAGGCGAGCTTTTCGAGCGGCACGCGCATGGTAACTGTCCTCGTTTCCCCGACAGCGAGCCCGATGCGCTGGAACCCTCGGAGCTCGTGGCGCGGTCGCGCGACGGTGGGATTCAGCTGCCGCACGTAAAGCTGCGGCACTTCGTCGCCGGCCCGCCCGCCCACGTTCTTCACCCGATACGTGGCTTCCAGCGCTTCGCCGCCCTCCACCTCGATTTTGGTGACGCGCAGGTCCGAGTAGGCGAAACGCGTGTAGCTGAGCCCGTGGCCAAAGGCGAACAACGGCGCGCCGCGCAGATACAGATAAGTGAAACCTCGGCTGACGTCGTATTCATCGACGGGCGGGACCTGCTCTTCCGACGCGTAGACCGTATGCGGGAGACGGCCGGCGGGATTGGTCCTGCCGAAAATCACCTCCGCGATCGCGACCCCGCCCTCGTGTCCCGGCCACCAAGCCTGGAGAATCGCCGGCGCCTTCTCCTTCAATTCGGGTATGGTCAACGGGCCGGCGCCCATTAACACCACCACCGTGCGGGGATTGGCGGCGAGCACCGCCCGCGCCAACTCGAGTTGGTCTCCCGGCAGGCCGAGGAAAGTGCGGTCGCGACCCTCGAGTTCGTTCCGCGTATCGCTGCCCAAACAGAGGATGACCGCATCGGCGCGCTTCGCCGCATCCACCGCCTCGGAGCGGAGGTCGCGGTCGCTGCCTGCGCCCGATCGCGGCGAGGCCTCTTCTACTTCGACCTCGAACTTTTCCGGCCCCGAGAGCACGACCTTGTCGAAGATGCCCGTATGGCCGCGGCTCGCGGGGTGGCGGCCGACGACCGTGAAGCGCAGACGCCGCAGGCCGGCGGCGAGTTGCCCGGAGCCGAGGTCGGCCTCGATTCCGTAACGGCCCTCGCGCTCATACATGTCGACCGGGTCGCCGAATTTCTCGCCGTCGACGCTCGCCTGGAAAATTGCCCGTTCCGCGGCGCTCTTGAAATGGACGCCGATTCGATAGCGTCCGTCTCGGGGGACGCGGACGTCGAACTCGATGAACTCACCCACGCCGCCGGAGTGGAGCTTCGTGCCGATGCCGCCGCTGTAGACGCGTTCGACGTGCGGCTCGAGCACCGGCGCGGTGGAGGCGAACCCGCCTTGCGAGTGGAGCACCTCCACGCCGTCGCCCACGGCGCCGGCGATTCCCTTCCTCGCTGTGATGATGCCCGGATGGTTACCGTTGTATCCGTGGGTGATCGCCGCCTCGGCGAACGGCCCGACCACGGCGATGCGGCGCAACTTGGCCGTGTCCAAGGGAAGCAGATCGCCGCGGTTCTGCAGGAGCACGATGGATTGGCGGGCCGCTTCGCGCGCGACGGCGTGGTGCGCGGGAGAGTTGACGGAGGCGCGCGAAATTTTTCCGTAGGGCGAGGCGTCGAGTGGATCGAATTCGCCGAGCAGAAAGCGCACGCGGAGGACGCGGAAGAGCGCGTCGTCGAGCCGGGCTTCCGTAAGCTTCCCCGCGCGCACGGCGGCGGGAATATTCTCCTGATATTCGCGATCGGAAAAATCGCAGCCCGCCATCACCGAGCGTGCGACGGCGTCGACGTAGGCCATCGCCTTGTTCGCGTGGCCCTGCACCATCGAGTTCACGCCGCCGAGATCGGAGACGACGAAACCGGCGTGCGCCCATTCCTTTTTCAAAAGATCGGTGAGCAACCAGTGGTTGATGTTGTTCGGCACGCCGTTGATCGCGTTGTAGCTCGCCATGAGCGAGGCGACCTTGCCCTCCACGACCGCGTCGCGAAAGTGCGGCAACCAATACTCGTGCAGCCAACGCGGCGACACGTTCGCATCGAGCTTCGTGCGGTCGATCTCGACGTTGTTCACGGCGTAGTGCTTCAGCGTCGCGGCGACCTTGAGGTGGCGCGGATCGTCGCCTTGCAGCCCTTTCACGTAGGCCACGCCCATCCGGCCGGTGAGGAAAGGATCCTCGCCCCACGCCTCGTAGTTCCGTCCCCAGTAGGGGTTGCGCTCGATGTTGATCACCGGCGCGCGGTAGATCAGCCCCTTGCGATCACCGGGCGCGGAAGGGTCCGCGCGCCAGCCGTTGTAGATGCCGCGGGCTTCGTCGGAGATGACTCGGGCAACCTCGTTCTGCACGAATGCCGGGTTCCACGTCGCCGCCAGTGCGAGGCACGAGGGGAAGAGCGTCGTGGGCTGGTCCCACTGCACGCCGTTGAGGCACTGGTTCCACTTATCGCTGCGCAGGCCGAAGCGATCGAGGTCGGGCCCGGCGTGGTTCAAGGCCTGCGCCTTTTCCTCGAGCGTCAGGCGGGCGATCAAGTCGCGCGCGCGCGCGTCGACGCTCGCGGAACCGTCGAGGTAGAGCGGATTCTCCCTCGCGAGCGGAACCTGCCGCGGATCAGGTTCGGCCGTCGCGCCCAACATCAGCGCAGCGGAGAATCCGCACGCCAAAACCCACGTGGTAACGATCGATCGCATGAATTATTTCCCGCGCGCCGCCTTGGCGCTTCGGCCGTCCACGACCGGCTCGCCTTCGTCGCCCGGCAGGAATGCAGCCCGCATCGGATCCATCGGTTTGATGCGGCCGTCGGCCTCGAACTCCATTCGCGCGAGGCAGGTCTCGCGCGTGTAGCCGTTGCCACCCGGGATGGCGTGGCGGTGATAGGCCGCATACCAGCGGTCGGTGCCGGGGACGTTGACGACGCTGTGGTGGCCCGTGCCTTGCACCGGGCCGCGACGTTGGAGCACAGTGGCGTTCTCCGGCACGGAGACCGGCCCGAATGGTCCGTCCGACGTGCCGTAAGCCACGCGGTAGTCGATGCTGCGCGTGTCGTCGACCGACCACATGAAATAGTATTTCCCGGCACGCTTGAAGACCACGATCCCCTCGCGGAATTCGATCGTGCGGCCGGAACTCGCGCCCTTGATGACGAACTCCACCGGCGGCCCGTCGACGGTGACCATGTCGCGCTTCAATTTGACGACGTTCACCTTCCCGCTGCTGTTGCCCCAATACAGATACGCCTGCCCGTCGTCGTCGATGAACGGATAGGGGTCGATGGTGTTCGAGGTGATGCGCGGGTCGGCCTTGCGGTCCAGTAACGGTGCGCCCAACGCATCGACGAACGGGCCCGCGGGCGAGTCGCTTTGGGCTACGCCGATCTTCTTGTCGGCGGAAAAATAGAAATAATAGCGGCCGTCGCGCTCGATGCAGTCCGGCGCCCATGCGCGGATGTTCGCCCACTGGAGGTCGTGCGCGACGTTGAGGATCATCCGCTCCTTTTTCCATTCGACGAGGTTCTTTGACGACCACACCGAGAAGTCCGTCGTCATCCACTCTCGTTTGTCAGAAGTCGGATAAACGTAGTAGGTGTCGCCGAAAACCCGGATGGCGGGATCGGCCGTGTAACCATCGAGGATCGGGCGCGGCGGTTTCTTGCCGGCGAGGTCCGCCTCCGCTTCCCGGGCGTAGGACACTCGCAGGCGCGCGACCTCCGCGGCGGTGATCGGCAAGACGGAGCCGTGCCGGAAACGAAAGGGGAAAGCAAAATCGCCCGCTTGCTCGAACCTCCCCGTCGCGATCTCGCGGGTGACGAACGGCTGATAGCCTCGCTTCTCGGCGTAGTGGTCGAGGATCAGCGCCCACGTGGCCGGCTGATCTTCTCCGGCGGACCGCAACCGATAAGCTTGCGGGCCTTCGTAGCCGACGAGGTTCGCCAGCGAGAAGTCCGGCATCTCGGTCCAGGGGCCGGCGAGGCGATCCGCCTTCTCCATCGTGACCGCCTTGTGTTTCTCGTCCTTCGTGAAGCGGTAGTAGTTTTTTCCGTCGCGCACGATCGTCGTGTCGATGGTCGAAGTCGGTCTTTCGATGTAGAGGAAGGGCTCGCTGAATTTCCGAAAATCCTGCGTGCGCGCGGCCCAGATGCGGTGCCGCGCAAAATCGTCACCGGCGGTCGTCGATGCCCAGAAGACGAGGTAGTCGCTTTTCTCCTCATCGTAGATCGCTTCGGGGGCCCACGCGCAGCCGGCGTCCTTCGGCGCAACTTCGACCAGCCTCGGTTCCGACCAGGATACGAGATCCGGTGACTCCCAGATGACGATCGCACGGCTGCCGGACCGGACGGCCCGCTTCCAATCCTGGGTGTGATGCATCGAAAGATCGGTCGCCATCAGGAAAAAACCGCGGCCGTCGTGGGCGCGGAGCAAATAGGGATCGCGTGCGCCCTGTTCCCCGACCCAGCTCGTGAGCACGGGATCGCCACCGTTCAGTGCCGTCCAACTGCGCCCGTCCTCGCTGAGCGCGAAATGCACCTGTTCCGCCCTCGGTGAATCGCCGCCCTTGAAGGTGACGAACAGGTAGCCGCCGTCGGACTCGGCCGCGACGGCGAAGGCAAAGGCGCCGGCGAACAGGCCAGCCCGCACGAAATGGAAACAGGAGGACAGCGGCCCGAAGGCCGCGCGAACGGAGAGGATTCTCATGGGTAGGCCTGAATCGCCGGGGAGGGCCGGGGATTCCACTGGAACCGGCCCCGCGGAGGTTTCAAGCCGCCTCGATATACCGAATCGTGCGACCCTCGTGCATGGCCGGCGGCTACTTCCGCTTTGCCGTCTCCCTGGTCACGCGCTCGCGCGAAGTCGCCGAGACGGCCTTGACCGGAGGCGGCACGCTCTGGATCAGTTCGAAATTCGGGACCGCGATCGAGTGTCCGTGCGAGCCGGGATCGTGCCGTAAGGCCGCGGGAGGGTTGCGGTAGCAGATGTGGTATTCGGTGCGCCAATGGGCCGGGCTGCAGCCGTGCACCGCCCGGAAAGCGCGGCAGAACGCACTCGCGTCCGAAAAGCCGCACTCGCGCGCGACACTGTCGAGTTTCAGGTCGGACTCCGACATGATTCGCTTTGCCGTCTCGAAGCGCAGCCGCAGGAGGAGCCGCCGCGGCGAACATCCGCGGATCTGCTGGATCAACCGGTAGAGCTGGGCGCGGGAAACGCCGATCGCCTGCGCCGCCTCGCTGACGGCGCGGTTGTTGGAGACGTGGCTGAGGATCCAGCGCTCCGCCGCCTCGACCGTCGCGATCGCCGCCTTCGGCGCGGCGGGCCGCCGGCATTCGGGATGGTTGTGCAGCGCGATTAGGCAAAGGGTTGCCAAGGCGCGGTCAGCGTAGAATCCCCCCAGCACGGTGGGCCGCCAGTAGTGCGCCCACAGTTCCTTCGCCATGTCGTTGATCGTGGCGACGTCCTGTTTCGAGAGCGGGACCGCGAGCCAGCCGTCGCGGCGGACGATCTGCTCCACGAACGGGTCGAGCCCGCTGTAGTGCAACACGACGACGTCGTTGCCCTTCGCCTCGTCGCTTTCCCAACCGTGACTCACTTCCGGGGGAAAGAGCCAGAGCGTCGGACCCGAGCGCGGGATCGGCGCGTGCCCCTCGATGACCGGTGAAGCCTCCCCGTTGAGCGTCGCGAGGAATTCCCAGTTCACGCGTCGGTGCTTCGGCATCGGCGCCGTGCGCCATTCCCTTCGTCCGTAGCCAACGTAACGCAACATACCGCCGAGCTTATCCGATGCGGGCGGGCTAGGGAATTTCAAATCGACCCCACGGTCCGTCGTCGGGCCGTTCTGCACGAAAGCAGAGCGATTCCGTATATGCTGTCACGTTGCCGCATCCACACGGACGGACTGAGCGTCGGAAATCCGGCAGCGCTCGCCGGACACCTCAACCCTAACCCCATGAAACATTCGCTTCAGTCCTGTCGTATGTTCCGTTCGTTCGTGCCGTTGTCGCTTCTCGCCTCGGCGCTCTCCGTCCCGGCGTTCGCCCAGAATCCTTCGCCCGACGACGAGGCCGTTGTCCTGCCAACCTTCACGGTGTCGGCAGAACTGTCCGACCGCTACCGCGCCTCCGACGCAATCTCCGCCAACCGGGTGCGCACGGCGCTCATCGATACTCCGAGCTCGATCAGTGTTCTCACGCGCGAGCTTGTCGATGACGTGGCTCCCGCGCGCATCTTCGACGTCACCCGCTTCTCAGCGGGCGTCCAGGAAGGCCGCGGCATCACCTTCGGCGACCGCCAGGTCATCCGCGGCTTCGAGAGCGAGGGGCGCGTCGTCGACAACTTTCTGGATTCCATGGGCACCAACTTCGAGGAGGCGCTCGTCGAGCGCATTGAGATTTCGAAGGGGCCCAACGCGATCCTCGCCCCCGGCGGTGTCCCCGGCGGCTCGATCAACATCGTGACCAAGTCACCGCAGTTCACCCAGAACCGCTCGATCACGGCGCTGGTCGGCCAGTTCGATGCGCAGAAGCTCACGCTCGACATGACCGACAAGCTGGGAAGCGGCGAGCGCTTCGCCTACCGCCTCATCAGCGCGTATCAGGACAGTGGCCGCTACTGGGACAATGACGCCAAGATCAAGCGTAAGCTCCTCGCGCCGCAGCTGACCTGGCGCATCAACCCAAGGACGGAGCTCACGCTCAAGTATTACTATCTCGACTCCTTCCTTTTCCGCGAGCCCGGGTTGATCCTCAGTGCGGCGTCCGTTCCTGGCGTCGAACCGACGCTCGGCACCGGCTTCAAGGCCAAGAGCCTGAACGGCATCGAGCCTTGGAGTGGCCTCTCGACCACTGGCCAGGTCGGCCAGTTCCTTCTCACGACCTCGTTCAACGAGCACCTCTCGACCCGCCTCTCCGGCCGCGGGACTTATTTCACCGAAGACTCCGAGCAAGAGTTCATGTCCACGCCGTCATTCGGCAACCGCTACAATCCCAGCACCGGCGAGCTCACACAGGATTACACTTGGGCGCTCAACCCCGTGACGGGGACCTATGTCTCGACCTTCTCCCCTTACTACGATCCGACGAACATCCCCGTGCGTGGTGAGAAGGCCGACGTCCACACCCGCGAATACGCGGCGCAAAACGACTGGGTCATCACGTTCAAGACGTCCTCGCTGAACTTCCAGACTGTCGCCGGATGGGCCTACCTCTACCGCAAGAACGACGACCAACGCGTCAACGGCACCCTCCCGGCCATCAACCTCATCACGCCGCGTGGGCCCGCCTACCCGACGTGGTCTACCACCCTCTCCCGCAACGCGACCAACGAAGCGACCAACTGGCAGGCCTACGTCAACCAACGCGTCACGTTCTGGGACGACCGCATCGCGCTGAACGGCGGCTTCCTCCACTACGACACCAACACCTCCTCCATCGACCGCGCGACGACCGCACCGCTCAGCCGTCTGGAGGACAGCAAAGCGATGTATCTCGGCAGCCTCCTCGTGAAGGCGACGAAAAACACCTCGCTCTATTACAGCTACTCCACCAACGCGACGCCCACGATAGCGAACAACGCCCCGCTCTGGCGCGACGGCAAGCAGCACGAATATGGCGGCAAGGTCGAATTCTTCAACAAGCGCCTGGCCATCAACGCGGCCTATTTCGAAATTGCGCAGACCAACGTCTCGGTCCCCAACCCGGAACGCGCCGTCAACCCGGCCGCGCCGACCTCGCTGCTTGCCGACTACGATAACCACGGCGCTGAACTGGAAGTATCCGGGGCGATCACGAAGAACCTCTCCGTCATGGCCAGTGTCTCCAAGCTGAAGCTGCGCGACGCCCTCGGGCGCCGCGTGCGCTCAGTCGCCGACGACCTCGCCGCCGTGATGCTGAACTACCGCTTCACCGAAGGCTCCCTGAAGGGCCTGGGGCTGACCGCCAGCGCCGTCTACACGGGCGAACGCGCCGGCGACGCGACCGCGACGAACTTCACGCCGCTCAATGTGCCGACGAAGATCAGCTTCTTCATCCCCAGCTACACCATCTACAACGTCGGCGTCTCCTATGCGTGGGACCGCTACGCGCTACGCCTCTACGTCGACAACGTCCTCGATGACAAAGACTACGTGCAGCAGGCGGGCGCCCGCATCTCGAGCCCTGGCCTCGCCACCGCCACCGGCCGTAACATCCGTTTCTCCGCCACCCTGAGGTTCTAGGCTCAGCGCGGGGTGTCAGGATCCGGCGGCCGAGTTCTACGCTTCGCCGCCGGATTTCCATTTCCCCAAAAATCCACCATGTCCAAACGAACGCTCCTCCTCGCTGCGCTCGCCTGCGCCACTCTCGCCTCGGCCCAGCCGCGCCTGCAAACGAACCTGAGCACCGTCCAGCTGGTGGTGAACGATCGGCCGTTCCTGGTCCGCGGGGCGGAGGTCTTCAATTCCAGCACCTCCAACCTCGCCTACATGGAACCGTTGTGGAGCCAACTGGCGGCGAGCCACGTGAACACCGTGCTGGCGCCAATCTCATGGGAGCAGTTCGAGCCGAAGGAGGGAACGTTCGACTTCACGCTGATCGACGGACTGATCGACGGCGCCCGGCGCCACCGGCAAAAGCTGATCGTGCTCTGGTTCGGCTCCTGGAAAAACCTCGTCTCCAGCTACGCACCGCGTTGGGTGCGCGAAAACCCCGCCCGCTTTCCGATGGTGAAAAACTCGGACGGACACACCGTGCCGACCCTCTCGCCCTTCGGCAGCGAAACGCTGGCCGCGGATACGCGCGCCTTCGTCCGGCTGATGCAGCGCATCCGCGAAGTCGACGCGAAGGAACAGACGGTGATCATGGTCCAAGTCCAAAACGAGATGGGGCTTTCGACCGAAGCGCGCGACCACAGCGCGCCCGCCGAGGCCGCCTTCCACGGACCAGTTCCGGCCGAATTGCTCACCGCCTTCGCGCAAGCGGGGGACTCACTTCCGTCCGTGATCCTCAACGTCTGGAAAGAAGCCGGACACAAATCCGCCGGCACGTGGCGCGAGGTCTTCGGCGCAAGCGTGCTCACCCACGAGCTTTTCATGAGCTGGCACTTTGCGAAATACGCCGGCCAGGTGGCGGCGGAGGGGCGCAAGGTTTACGACCTCCCGATGTTCGTCAACGGAGCCCTCGGTCGCAGCGACGGCGAGCCCGGTTCATATCCGTCGGGCGGCCCGATGCCGGCCTTCCTCGAACTCTGGCGCACCGCCGCGCCGGCCATCGATCTGCTCAGCCCGGACATCTACGCGACGAACTTCGCCGACTGGGCCGAGCGCTTTTCGCGTCCCGGCAATCCCCTCTTCGTGCCCGAAATGTTTCCCGTTCCCGCCAATGCCGTGATCGGCATCGGCCAGTTCCGCGGCCTCGGCGTCGCGCCGTTCGGCTTTGAAGGACGCGTGAAGCCGGGCGACGAGTTCTCCAAAGTCTATGAACTGCTGGCGCAGATCGAGCCGCAGATCCTGTCCGCCCAAGCCCGCGGAGCCATCGCAGGAGCGGGAGTGAACGCCGCCAGCAAGGAGGCGAAGCTCCGCCTCGGCGACTACACCGTCGAGGTGCGGCTGCGCGTGCCGCGACGGGTTCATCCGCCCGCCGAGGACGGCTACGCGCTCGTCATCGCGGAAACGCCCGATTCGTTCCTCGTCCTCGGACGCGACGTGGACATCTGGTTCTCCCTGCCCGATCAACCGCCGCAGATCGTCGCGTTGGACCGCGTGGAGGAAGGCGCCTACCGCGACGGACAATGGGTCCCCGGACGCCGACTCAACGGCGACGAAATCATGCTCAGCTACGACTTCAAGAATCTCGCCGCCGAGCGCCGCACCGGCACCGGCCTCCGCTTCGGTTGGGGAATGCCCACCCTCCAGCGCGCGACGGTGTTCCGCACCCGCTGAATCCGGTGAACACGACCGATCTCAACCTCGTCCAGATCGGGATCTTCCTCGGACTCACCGGCCTCGTTGCGTTCCTCACCTGGCGTCACTGCCGGGGAACGCCCGCGGCCGGTGAGGAAGGTAAGGAATACTTCCTCGCGGGCAACGGGCTGAATTGGATC
>DASWVO010000336.1:0-12817 GCA_036406235.1 Opitutaceae bacterium | reverse complement strand
CGCGGAAGGCCATCTCGCCGCGGTTCGTTTCGTCCTCGGCGGACTTGAGCGGCCCGCCGAGTTCGAAACTGCCGCGATACCAGCCGTTGGAGCCGACGCCCGCGGACGTGTTGAGAAAACTCTGGTCGAAGCGCGGCATCTTCGGAATGATGTTGATGATGCCGCCGCCGGGGGACTGCCCGTAGAGGACCGAGTTCGGGCCCTTGCTCACCTCCACGCGGCCGATGTTGTCGACCCCGAGCACGCGCCCGCCGGTCTGGAAGCCGTTGTAGAGCGGCGTGCTCGAAAAGCCGCGCACCATGAACGACAGCGACCCCTGTCCGGCCTCGTCGGCGATGCCGGGGTTCACGTTTTTGGATACGCCGGCGATCGTCTGCGCGAGGTCGGCGGGGTTGTCGATCTGCAGGTCCTTGATCAGCTCACTGGTGACGACGCTGGTCTGGAATGGGATGCGATCGCGTTCGACGGCGATGATCGTGCCGGTATTCGCTTCTTCGGTACGGTAACCCTGGGAACGCGACGTGTTGACCTCAAAAGGCGACAGCTCGATCGCTTCCTCCGGGGCAGGGGAGGACTGCGGCGATTGCGCGTTGGCGGTGGTCAGCAGCGCCAGGAAAGCGCCGAGCCGGGCGAGCGGACGCTTGCCCGTGCTCCTGGGTTTGCCGTCGGGCGCGTCTGACGATGGCGGTTCGCCCGGCTGGCGGGAGCCGTTGCGGGTGACGTAGAGAGCGCCCGTCTTCTCGTCCTGCACGATCGTCAGCGAGGTGTTGGCGACCATCCGATCGAGAACCTCGCGAACGGTGAAGTCGCCCTTCACGGCGTTCGTCTCGATGCCGCGCACGGCGTCGACCATGTAGAAAACCTGATCGCTCGATTGATCGACGAGGCGCTTGAGGGTGACCGCGGCGTCGCCCGCGGCGATGTTGTAGCTCTTGCGGGTCGCGTCGGCGGCGAGCGCGGAGTGGGTGGCGAGCAGCGCGCAGCCGAGCAGGCGAAGCGACGTGCCGACAGCGGGGCTTGGGAGGGAGGGAGGGGTGACCATAAGGAGTGTTCGAAGCACACCTAAGACGCACACCCTTGCAAAATGGGTTATGCCGATTGCGGTTTTCATTCCCGCGACGGTGCGCTACGGCGCCTTGCGCAGCACGATTTCGTGTTCGCTCGGGCGCTCCACCACGATGGCGCCGTCGCTCGCCAGCAATCGCACAAACGACTCCACGTTGTCTCCGGCGAAAGTCCCGCCCATGCGCCGGGCGGCGAGCACCTCGTCGGTAATGTGAAGTTGAATACGATTATGCTGATTGAACTGGGCGGCTACCTCACGCAGCGGCGTGTCGTTGAACACGAGCAGTCGTTCCTGCCAGGCGAGCGCTTCGCGGATCCCGGCCGGGTCGACCTCCTCGATGCGGGGAGGAGTCGCCACGGCCGTGTGGATCGTGGCGATGAGCGCGCGCTGGTTGGCCCGCACCAGGGTGAAGTAATCCGCGTCCGTCATTGCGGTCATCGGATGCGGCTGCTCCGGACGCACGCCGGGGCGCGCGTCATCGAGGCGCACCTTTCCGTCGGTCACCAGCAGTTCGACGGCCGCCTCGGCGATGCGAACGTTGAACGCCGTGCCGACCGCGCGAATGGCCACGCCGCCCGCCTCGACGATGAAGGGCCGGCCGGCGTCATGCGCGACGGTGAAGTACGCTTCGCCGCTCGCGAGGAGGATCCGGCGCTCACGCTCCGAGAAACGCACCTCCACTGCGCTGTCGGAGTTGAGCTTCAGCACCGAACCGTCCGCCAGATCGATGCGCTCGAAGCTGCCGTGGGCGGTGGCATAAAGCGCGGCGGGGGCTGGCCCCGGCGTGCGAGGCTGCCATTGCCACCAGGCCGCGAATCCGAGCACCAGCGCCGCCGCCGCGGCCAGGGCGACGCGTTGAAGCGCAGGTCGCTCGAAGGGGATGCGGACCGGCGGCGGGTTTCGCGCGCAACGCGGAGCCTCGCGACGCCGGACCTTCGCAGCGGCGCGCAGCGCCGGCTCGACCTGCGGCAGTTTCTCCAGCAGTGCACACGCCTGCTGGAGCCGGGTGATCGCCGCGCCGTGTCGGGGATCGGCGCGAAGCCAGGCGTTGAACTCACGCTCCTGTTGCAACGAGAGGCCCTCGCTGCGTTGCACGAGCCAGGACGCGGCCAGTTCCTCGATCGCGTCGTCGTCAAAGTCGGCTTCGGGCGGCAGGTTCATGGGGGCCTTACTTGCACTCCGTGGCCGCGGCGGCGTGCAGGATGCCGCGGGCGGCGAAAAAGGCGGCACAGCGCCGCATGCCTTTCACGAGATGAATCTTCACGGTCTCGGGCGAGATGCCGAGGCGCGCGGCGATTTCCTTGTAGGAGAAGCCGTCAATGTAGCGGAGCATGAGCACCTCGCGGCATCGTTCGGGCAGGGCACGCACGGCATCGGTGAGCACCTCCAGCTCTTTTTGGCGATCGATCAGCTCCTCGGCACTGAGCCGCTCTTCCAGGACAAAAAGCTCTTTGGAGTCGGTGATCTCCTCGAGCGGGGCCCTCCGCCGGCGCCGGAAGAAATCGAGCGCAACGTTGCGCGCGGTTGTGAACAGAAACGCCTTCGGATAATGGACCTTGCCGCTGGCGTTCGCACGCACGAGGCGCACGTAGGTCTCCTGGATCAGATCATCGCAGTCGGGCAGGCTCGGAAATCGGGCGAGGAGGTAGGCTCGCAGCGCGGGTTCGTGCGGCTGCACTTCCTCGGAAAACCAACGGGTTTGTTCAGACGGGGGCATCGTCGGGGGCGCGCGAGGGGCTAGCGCACGCCGTGGGGCGATCAGTTGACGCGTCCTTTCCGCGCTGTCCAGCGGAACCCCCGGAAAGTGTGCGGCGGGCGAATTTTATCCGAAAGCGATAACCCAAAACGCGACCGGCTGCGTCTAATATCAAGTTCGCGCCGCTCCCCTCAGGCGGGCCTGGGCGTGTCGCGTCGCGTGTGGTGCGTGGCGTGAAACCCCGCCGGGTGCAACGTCCCGCCATCGATCTCCGGAAACGGCGCAAGCCGGCACACTCGATTGAGCTGCCGGCTTGCGGAAATGGTGGAGGTGCGGGGATTTGAACCCCGGTCCCCCTGACCTTCGCACACCGCGTCTACCTATATAGGATCGTTTTTATCTCGCTGGCGTTACGCGGCGATCCGCGCTTAAGCGCCAGCCAACCCCCGGGTCGAAGATACGGTGCGCAGACCGCGGGTCGCTCCGCGCGCTATTCCTGCTGTCGACGTTCGCTTCAGTTAGCAGGAGTCACTGGGCGAACGAGGCCGCAAACTTAGGCGGCCAGGGGCATTTCTTCGTAGGTGCCGTTTATTGGTTTTGAAGGAGGATTAGCGAGAGGCCTTCGCTCTCGACAGGCAGCGGTGCACTCCAACCAAGGGTCGAATCCAGAACACCCCCGAAAATGATTTCGGATTGCGGACTTCGAAGCGGTGACGAGCGCAATCAAAGAACAAGGGGCCCACGCTGCCACTGGTTCGACAAAACGCAAGCGCCCCGCCTGCTTTTCCGCGCCCGTCGCCAGCACCGACGCTCCCGAAGAGGCCAAGAGGCCGGGCCGCCTTCGCGCGCTCGCCTGGCGCTGGCCGGGTCGGCCAGCCTGCGAGCGGGGGCCCCGTTGACGCGCAGACAGGAAAGGCGTTCACTCCGGGCAGGATCCAATTCGTTACCCCGACACGCCGCAGTGCTTCGTGCCTGCTTTGCGTTGAAATCGTCACCTCAACCGCGCCCCCCGGCGCCTGTTTGCGCATGGCCTCCCTGAAACCTCCGCCGCCGTCGCACGCACCCGAAGATGCGCCGCGCCCCGTCATCGACACGTCGCGCATGAGTGCCGGCCAGCGCGCCGCACTCGAGGTTACCGAGGCTGCCCGCACCACCCACCGCGAGCCGGGCTTCATGGCCGATCTGTTCATGGGGCGCTGGAGCCCGCAGAAACTCGGGCGGCAGTCGCCGGCGGGAGACGGCGAGGCGGTCGAGTCGGCACGGGCCGAGCGCTGGCTGGGCGAACTCGCGACGTTCCTGCGCACGCAGGTCGACCCCGACGAGATCGACCGCACAGGCGAGATCCCCGACATCGTCCTCGCCGGTCTGGCCCGGCTCGGCGCTTACGGTATCAAGATACCCACTACCTACGGCGGACTCGGCTTCTCGCAACAGGTCTACCTGCGCGCGTGCACGCTGCTCGGGAGCCACTGTGCCAATGTGTTCGCGCACTTGAGCGTGCACCAGTCCGTCGGAGTCCCGCAGCCGGTGATGCTCTTTGGCACCGACGAGCAAAAGCGCGCCTGGCTGCCGCGCGTCGCGGCCGGCGAGGTGTCGGCCTTCGCGCTCACCGAACCGGGCGTGGGCAGCGATCCGGCCCGCCTCACGACGCGCGCCGAGCCGTCAGCCGATGGCGAGCACTTCATTCTCAACGGCGAAAAACTCTGGTGCAGCAACGGCACGCGCGCGGGCCTGCTCGTCGTCGTCGCGAAGACGCCACCGAAGCTCGTGGACGGCCGGTCGCGCGACCAGCTCACGGCCTTTGTCGTCGAGGCGCGCACGCCGGGGATCGAGGTCGCTCACCGCTGCCAGTTCATGGGCCTGCGCGCGCTCCACAACGGCGTCCTGCGCTTCACCGGCGTGCGCGTGCCGCGGAGTGCGATCCTGGGCGGGGAGGGGCGCGGGCTGAAGGTCGCGCTCACGACGCTCAATGCCGGCCGGCTCTCCATCCCCGCGTCGTCGCTCGGCGTCATGAAAAAGTCCCTACACATTGCCCGCGAGTGGTGCGGCGAACGCGTGCAGTGGGGCCGGCCCATTGGCGAACACGATGCGATCGCCCAGAAAGTCCGCTGGATCGCGGCGCACACTTTTGGGCTCGAAGCGATGCTCGCGTTGACGGCGCGGATCGTCGACGCCGACAAGCAGGCCGACATCCGGCTCGAGGCCGCTTACTGCAAACTTTGGGGCACGGAAAAAGCGTGGGACGCGCTCGACCATTTGATGCAGCTGCGCGGCGGGCGCGGTTACGAGACCGTGGCGTCGCTCCGGGCCCGCGGCGAAAAGGCACCGCCGGTCGAGCGGATGATGCGCGATGCGCGTGTGACGCGCATCTTCGAGGGTTCGTCGGAAATCATGCGGCTCTTCATCATGCGTGAGGCGCTCGATCCGCACCTGCAGGCGGCGGGCGAAGTGGTGCATTCTCAGCTGCCGTGGGGTCGACGCACGCGGGCGGCCGTTCGCGCCGCCGGGTTTTACGGGTCATGGTATCCTGCGACCTGGCTGGCGCGCGGAGCAGGCGTGACGAGACTTGACCCGAGGCTCGCGCGGCATCTCGCCGGTGTGGCGCGACGAGGCCGACGCATGGCGCGCGCGTTGTTTCACCTGATGCTGCGGCACGGCCCGGCGCTCGAGCGGCGGCAAGGCTTGCTCGGCCGCGTCGCCGATATCGGTGGTGACCTTTTTGCGATGGCAGCGGCTTGTCTGTATGCGCAGGAACGTATCGTGGCCGGCGAAGACGCGTTGAAATTGATCGCGATCGTGGACGATCTTTGCGCGCTTGCCGACGAGCGCATCGCGCAGAATTTCCGCGGACTGCGCCACAACACCGACGCGGCGGGCTACGCGCTCGCGCAACAGGTCGTGGCGGGTGATCACTCGTGGCTGGAGAACGGGATCGAGTGATGGGCTGGGAGCGCGGGCCGCCGGCCCGCATCGGGTAGTTTGCGGGCGAGCCGTCCGCGCTCCCAGGCCCGGCCGCAAAGGCCTACGATTCAGCCAGCGCGGTGACCGCGGCGAGGCGGCGGGTGCGGCGTTCCTCGCGCTCGTGCAGCGTCGGCGGAGCGGCCCGCTCGGCGCAATCGGTCAGCGCGCAGCGTTCGCAGGTGTCGCCGACAAGCCGGCTGGGCAGCGCCGGATCATCCCAGAATTTCACGGCGGCGCGGAGCGCGTCGTTCACCAGAAAACCAATCGTCACGCACGCGTCCTCGCCGGGGGTGAGCCCCTGCGGATACGCGAGCGACATACTGAAATACGTATCGCGCGTCTGGTGGAATTGCGCCCGCTGCGCGCCAGGCACGACGGCCACGGTCTCGCCGTCGCGCTGGCGGCGATCGAGCTCGGCGAGCGATTGGAGCGACACCCAGCGCCGGCAGTAGTGTTCGTCGACGCCGATGCTGTGCGTGCCGTGCATGCGCTGGTAGTGTAGTTCTTTTCCAATACGAAACTGTGCGGTGCCGCGCGTGTGGTCGAAGCGCAGGAAATACATCTGCTCGAGGCCGAAAAATCGCGGCACGATCTGCGAAAGGCGGTGGAAGAACATCTCGGGCGTCGACTGGTATTTGGTCAGAATCGCGACCAGCGCGGCGCCGTCCCAGCGCTTTTGCGCGAAGAACGCGCGCAGGTCCTCGACGAGAAGGGTGCGGTCGAGCAGCAGCGCGCCGGCGAAGTAGGAGGCGCGGAAGTTGTTCAAGAGCTGGTCGAACGACTCGACCTTCAGGTGGGGCGAGGTGTGGATGCGCTCGCGCAGCCCGAGCTGCCGGTAGCCGATCTCCCGGGCGAGAATAAAGGCCCGCTGCCAGTCGCCGAGGCGTGGGTTGAGCAGGAGGCGGGGCGTGGCGCCGTCAAGGGACACGGCGCGGAGATCGGCGAGTTCCGCGTGCCGGGAGAGTCCGTCGTCCTCGATCACGTAACCGTGCGCGGAAATAAGGTGCTCGCGCAGGCGGGCGAGATCGGGCGCGGGACGGCGCGCCCAGCCGGAGTTGGTGCGGAACATTTCGACGGCCTGCTCGAGGTCCTCGAAATAGTTTTTGTTCTGCTCCACGTAGGAGCGCATCGCGGCGAGCAGGAGGTGCTCGATCTTCACGTCGAAACGCCGCGCAATCTTCACGAAGGTGTCGAAGAGCGCGCTCACGCGGTCGGGCGCGCCGGCCATCATTTCGAGGAGGCCGGTCGGCGTGACGCCGAAAAGCTCCAGGGGAATCTCCTGGAGGATGCCTGAGGTGAGCAGCGAGGTGAGCGGATGGAGCTGTTCCTCGAGCTGGAGTGAAACGAGATCGTCGAACGGCACTTCGAGCGCGCGCGCGAGCGCGAGGATTTTCTCGGGCTTCGGATATTTTTTTCCCTTCTCGATCTCGTTGAGATACGAGACGGCGAGGCCGGCGCGACCCGCGAGGGTGGTGAGGGAGAGACCACGTTTGCGCCGGAGCTGATGGAGCTTGAGCCCGAGGATGAAACGCAGGTTCTGGCCGCCGGGCGTGCCGCTGCTGCCGGTGCCGGTGACCGATGGGGGCGGCGACGGCGAAACGGGGACCGGAGGGGCGGACGTGGACACGGCGGGAGACATGAGGAAATCAGGTGAAGGTGCCAACCGCCTCGGCGACGAACAGGTCGGACTGGAGATCGCCGGCGTGGGCGGGATCGACGGCGTAGGCGGAGAAGTCGGACCTGCCGCGGGCCCGCAGCACGTCCTCGTCGAGCAGAGCGCGGCCCGACCACGAACCGTCCGTCGTGGCGAGGATCTCCAGGATCGCGTCGGCGACGATCTGAGGCGTGCGGCAGCGCGGCAGCAGCGCCGGCCCGCCGACGGCGAACTCGATCGCCGCGGTGGCGATCGTCGTGCGGGGCCATAGGCAGCAGACGGAAATGCGTTCCCTGGCGTGAGCGAGTTCTCCGGCGAGGCCGAGGGCGAGCAGCGTCATGCCGTATTTGGAGAATGTATACGGCGCGTGTGGCGCGAGCCATCGCGGATCGAGGCTGACCGGGGGCGAGAGCGACACGAGGTGACCCGCGGTCGACCGGCGCAGGAGCGGCAGCGCGCCCCGGGCGCAGAGGAAAAACGCGCGGGCGTTGACCTCGTGCATCAGGTCGAAGCGCTTGACCGGCGTCGAGGACAGCGGCGTGAGGCTGATCGCGCCGGCGTTGCAGACCAAGGCGTCGAGCCGGCCGAAGGTGCGCTCGATGGTGCTGAAGAGCGCGGCGATCTGCTCCTCCGAGCGCACGTCGACCGGCACCGGCAGTGCCTCGGCTCCGAGCGCGCGGATCTCGTCGGCGACGGTGTGGATGGTGCCGGGCAGCTTGGGATGGGGCTCGACGGTTTTGGCGGCCACGACGATGCGCGCGCCGGCTTGCGCGCAGGCGAGGGCGACGGCGCGCCCGATCCCGCGGCTGGCGCCGGTGATGAGGACAACGCGGTCGGCGAGGGGGCGGGAGGTCATGGCGTGGGGCAGGCGCCGCGGCGGGCGGGTCGACTCGGGCGCTTGCTCATGCTCGACCCCGGCCGGCGAGCGCTCCCCGTTGCCCCGGCTGGTGCGCGAACGAGGGGGAGAATGGAAGCGAGCGCGAGGAAAAGGTTCATACGGGAAAATCGCCTTCCGGCACCGCCGGCGCGGTCTCGCGACGGCGTACGTGCAGGGTGAGCTGAAACACCGCGGCCACCTCGCCGTCGGCATGGGCGAGGGCCAGCGAATAGGCACGGTCCACCTTCGGTTCATTGGTGAGACGCCGGCGCACCTCGGAGACCTCTTCGACGGGAACGTGCGCGTGGGCGAACAGATCGCTGCGGCCGGGGCGCTTGAACTCGATCGCGGCGGCTTTCATCCACACCTCGTAAGCCGGACCGAGCCGGGCGCCGAGGAGCACGGCATGCACGGGGTCGACCGCGGCATACATCGCGCCGCCGTAGATCGTGCCATGAATGTTGCGCGTCGCGGCATTGAGCGGCAGGCGAACGGTGGCCTCGGAGAGATCCTCGGCGATGTGCACCACCCGCGCGCCGGTGCGCCGGAAGGCCGGATACCAGTTGAAGCGCCAGCGCAGCCGCTTGATTCGCCAAGATTCAGCCATTGGACGGGGCGGGGACGTCCGACACACATGCACGCGCCCAGCGAAAATTCGAGAGAAATTTAGCTAACAGCGAAATTTCGCTTGTTAATCGGCCTTCGCTGGGTAGTCGTAACTCACCGCCTTGTTAACCCCCTGCGCTTTGCCCCGGCGCATCTGAATCCGCCCACCTTGGGGCTGCCGCCATGTCCAACCATCGGCTTACCACCCACTGGCACGACCTCGACCGGGAGACGGCTCTCCGGCTGCAGGGCGGGAGATTGCACGGTTATCTGCGCGATTGCGTCCTGCCCTTTTCCAAACACTACCAAGCCGTCTTTCGGGAACGAGGCCTGACGGCCGACGACTTTCGCTCGGTCGACGACCTGCGCAAGCTGCCCTTCACCAGCAAGGAGGATCTGCTGCCCACGCCCGACAATCCCCGGCACACGCTCGATTTTGCCCTCATCCCCGACGCAAAGCTGCTCTCGCGCCGCCCGTCTGTCATCGCACGCGCGCTCCTGCGCGGGCGGACGCGCGTGCGCGACGAGCTCGATCGCGAATGGCGGCCGATCTTCATGACGAGCACGACCGGGCGTTCGACCGAGCCGGTCCCGTTCCTCTACTCGCACCACGATATCCGCAACCTCGGGCTCGGCAGCGGCCGCATTGCGGAGATCGGCGGCGTCACGCGCGAGGAGCGCATGCTCAACATGTTCCCCTTCGCGCCGCACCTCGCGTTTTGGTACATGTTCTACGCGGGCATCGAGCGAAACACATTTTCGCTCTCCACCGGTGGCGGAAAGGTCATGGGCACCGACGGCAACATCCGGGCGATCCTGAAGCTCAAGCCGCAGGTCCTCGTCGCGATGCCGACCTTCCTCTACCACGTGCTCCAGCTCGCGCTCGAGGAGCAGCTTCGCTTTGAAGGGCTGCGCCTGCTCTGCCTCGGCGGCGAAAAGGTTCCCGAAGGCACGCGACGCAAACTCGCGAAGATGTGCGAGCAACTCGGTTCGCCCGGCGTGAAGGTCATGGCGACCTACGGGTTCACCGAGGCCAAGCTCGCGTGGACGGAGTGCCCTTTCAACCCCGGGGAGGCTTCGCCCGGTTACCACCTCTACCCCGACCTCGGCATCATCGAGGTCGTCAACCCGGACACGGGCGAGCCAGTGCCGGACGGCCAGGGAGGCGAGATCGTGTGGACGCCCCTCGAGCAGCGCGGCACGGTCGTCCTGCGCTATCGAACGGGCGATTTCATCGAGAACGGACTCACCTACGAGCGCTGCCCGTGCTGCGGACGACGCCTGCCCCGGCTGATGGGGAAAATTTCTCGTGTATCCGATTTCCGATCACTGCGCTTCCAGAAGGTCAAGGGCACGATCGTCGATTTCAACGAACTCGAGCACGCGCTCGATAATATCCGCGGGCTCGGCACCTGGCAGATCGAGCTGCGCAAAGCGCATGACGACCCTCTCGACCTCGACGAGATGATCCTGCACGTGTCGCGCACCGCCGACACCCCTGAGGCGCAGCTTGCCGAGCATGTGCGCGAGCTCCTGCACGCGCATTTCGAGATCCGGCCAAACCAGATCCTGTTTCATTCCGCCGAAGAACTCCGGCGGCTCCAGAAAGTCGGCGTCGCTCTTAAGGAACAGAAAGTCGTCGACAACCGGATCAAAGCTGCCGGAGGTGCGCCCGCCGCGGGCGCAGTGGCGTCCGCTTCAAGAACGGCGCCGGTGGTGGAGAAAGTCGACGGGGTGGCGCGCCCCGCGCCCGCTGCCGCGGGCACCAAGGAGGTCGAGCGATGAGCCTGCCTGCGCCGCTCTATGTGGTGGACGGCGTGCGCACGCCGCTCTGTAAAGCCGGCACGACGCTGGCCGCCGCCGACGCGGTCGAGCTCGGTCGCACCGCAGTCGCGGCGCTCCTCGCACGCACGGGCATCGATCCGGCGCGGATCGACGAGGTGTTTTTTGGCTGCGTGGGTCAGCCGGCCGACGCGGCAAACATCGCCCGCGTGATCGCGTTGCGCGCGGGCGTACCGGAGACGGTTCCCGCGCTGACCGTCCACCGCAACTGCGCATCGGGCTTCGAAGCGATCACGCAGGCGGCCGACAAGATCGCGGCCGGGCGCGGCGATTTGTTCCTCGTCGGCGGCACGGAGAGCATGAGCAATTATCCTCTGCTCTACAAACCGGAGACTGCGCGCAAGTTTGCCGGCCTGGCGAAAGCGAAGACGCTGGGCCAGAAGCTCGCCGGCTCGGCGCAGTTCCGCCCCGCCGATTTTTCCCCGCGCGTGAGCCTGATGCTCGGCCTCACCGACCCCGTGTGCGGACTCGGCATGGGGCAGACCGCCGAGCTGCTGGCGCGCGACTGGCGCATCTCGCGCGACGCGCAGGACGAGTTTGCCCTGGAATCGCACCAGCGCGCCGCCGCGGCCCGCGCGAGGCTCGCCGAGGAGATCACGCCCGTGTATCCGCGGGGCGGACACGAACCGGCGGCGGTTGAGACCGACAACGGCGTCCGCGAAGGCCAGACGATGGAGGCGCTGGCAAAGCTGAAGCCGGTCTTTGAAAAGCGCGGCGGCACCGTCACGGCCGGCAACGCCTCGCAGGTGACCGACGGCGCGGTCGCGCTGCTGGTGGCCAGCGAAGCCGGCCTCAAACGGACCGGTCTCACCCCGCTCGGGCGGCTCGTCGATTACGCGTATGCGGGTTGCGAACCGGCGCGGATGGGACTGGGGCCGGTGTATGCGATCGCCCGGCTCGAGGAGCGCAATGGCGTGCGGCTGTGCGACGCCGATCTCATCGAGATCAACGAAGCCTTTGCGGCGCAGGTGCTCGCATGCGCCGCCGCGGCAACCTCGACGGAGTTTGCCCGCGAGCACCTCGGCCGCGACACGGCGCTCGGTGACATCCCCGACGACATTCTCAACGTCAATGGCGGCGGCATCGCCCTGGGTCATCCCGTCGGGGCGACGGGCGCGCGCCTCGTGCTCACCGCGCTCAAGGAACTTCACCGCCGCCACGAACGGCGCGCTCTCGTCTCGCTTTGCGTGGGCGGCGGCCAGGGCGCCGCCCTGTGGCTGGAAACGTCCTGATCAACGACCATGTCGACCGCGCTCCATCCCCCACCTTCCTCCCAGGCTCCGGCCGCAGCGGCGAAGATCGTGCGCACGCTCAGCTATGACGGCGTTGCGGTCCTTACCTTCGATCGCCCGGATTCCTCGGCCAACATCTTTGATCCGCCGGCCCTCGAGGAACTCGATGCGCACCTGGCGGCGCTCGAGGCCGAGCCGAGTCTCAAAGGCGTGATTCTCGTCAGCGCGAAACCGAGGATCTTCATCGCGGGCGCGGACTTGAACGCGTTCGTCAGGGACACCTCGCCCGACGCGCTCGGCGCCATCGTCGACCTGGGCCACCGTGTATTCACACGACTGGGACGCCTTCGGGTGCCGACCGTCGCGGCGATCCACGGCGTGTGCCTCGGCGGCGGCTGCGAACTCGCGCTCGCGTGCGACTGGCGTGTTGCCTCGACCGACAAGGCGACGAAGATCGGCCTGCCCGAGACACAGCTCGGCATCCTGCCGGCGTGGGGCGGTTCGGTGCGGCTGCCCGCGCTCCTCGGCCTCCCGGCCGCGCTGGGCCTGATACTCGCGGGCAAACAGCTCGTCGGCGCGCAGGCGCTCAAAGTTGGCCTCGTCGACGAACTTGCCCACCACGAGTACCTAATGGACGCCGCCCGCCGGCTGCTCGCCCGCGGCAAACGGCCGCCGGCGTCGCGCAAGCTGGTGAGCCGTGCCCCGCTGACCGCAATCATTGCGGCGAAAGCCCGGCGCGACGTGCTCGCAAAAACACGCGGCCACTATCCTGCGCCACTCAAGGCCATCGAAGTTTGCACGCACGCTCTTGGCCGTCCGCTGGAGGAGGGACTGGCGCTCGAGAAGAAGGCCGTACTCGAACTCGCGCGCACGCCGGAGAGCC
>DASWVO010000335.1:0-2433 GCA_036406235.1 Opitutaceae bacterium | reverse complement strand
CCACTCGGGGTTGTCGGTCACTTCGTTCTCCTGCTGCACGCGATAGGCGGAGAGCGTGTAGGAAAGCGTATTGTCCATGAGGATACCCTTGACGCCCAGCTCCACCCCCTTGGCGGTCTTGTTGCCGAGAACGTCGCCGGTGTTCGGGTCCGTCTGCGGCGCGGGGTCGAAAGCGGTGCCGTAGCTCACGAAGCCGACGAGCTTGCGCGGGATGACGTGGTAGTTGACGCCGCTGCTGTAGGTGAGCTCCTCGGCGCTGCCCTTTGCGTTCTTGAGCGCCTGCGTGACCGCGTAGGGCTGGCGGCGGGTGAACTCGGCCCAGTCCTGACGCAGCGAACCGGTGAAGGCGAGGCGGCCGTGCAGGAACTCGGCGGTGTGATTGAAGAGTGCGCCATAATAGAAGCGCTCGATGCCGAAGGTGTTGGCGGCTTCGGTGCCCGTGCGGGTCCAGCCGGGCACCCCATGAAACTCCGGGTTGACCAGATAGCCGTAACCGGGATCGAACGGATCGGGGTATTTCCAGACGTCCTGTTGCGCCGTCGTGGTCATGCCGAGAGCGGAAAGGGCGTTGTTCAGCGCGGTGCCGCTCAGACCCCAGGTTTCCTGATCCGTGTCGTCCTGGAAGACGTCGAAGGTGAAGAGGCTGCGCTGCTTGAGGTCGCCGCGCCACATCTTCGTCAAGTCGATCTGCGCACCGTATTGCTTGTCGTCAATCGTCTGGTAGCTCATCGAACGGCCCGTGCGGGCGGTGCCAGCGACATTGCTGAAACGGTTGTTGCGAAAATCCCACGTTCCCAGCGAGGTCGGGGTGAGGCGCTCAAACTCGCGCGTGGAATAGCCCACGTTGGCGCGCAAGCTCAGCTCGGGGTCGAAGCGATGCTCGAACTGAACGTAATAGGAATCATTGAGGCGCTCGGTGCGGCGATGCGCACCGCCGGAGTTGAACCCCATCAGGCGCTCGGCCAGCGCCCGGTCCGGGAGGTCGGCGACGGTGGCCTGGATGAGGTTGTCCGGTCCGATCCAGCGCATGAACGTCTGCGTGTCGTTCATGATGCGCCCGGTGTATTCGTATTCGAAAGTCAACGACGTGTTGGACGAGAGCTTCCAGGTGAGGCCGCCCGAGGCGTTGGTCGTCCGGTTGTACCAGAAGTCGGTCGGCCGGTTCATGTCGTAGTAGGCGGCGTCGACGCGATAGTAGAGTTTGTTCGCGACGAGCGGACCGGTGACGTAGGCGTCGGTGCGCGAGTAGTCGTAGGAGCCGAACGACTGCGTCAGGCCGGTGTGAAACTTGGTTTGCGGCTTCTTGGAGATGAAGTTGATCACGCCGCCGGGCGAGACGCGGCCGTAGATCGCGGACTGCGGGCCCTTGACCACCTCGACACGGGCGATGCTGTTGGAATCGGGCGCCTGCCGGCGATAAAAGCCATTGCGGAAATATGGGACAAAAAAGCCGCGCAACCGGGTGCCGCCGCCGCCGCCGGCCGCGGGATCGCCCGCCGCGAGGTTCGACACATACGGGACCATCTCGTCGAGATCGTAGAGGTTGAAGTCCTTGAAAAAGTCCTCCGTCAGCACCTGGATCGAATACGGCAGGTTGATGATCTCCGTGGCGACGCGCGTGCCCGAAGTGGTGTTCGTCGCCATGTAGCCGGTGTCGACCGCCGTGCTGACGGCGAATTCCGGCAGGGTGATCACGTCTTCGCCTTGATCGGCCGCATCCTGGGCCAGGGCGGAGCCGGCGAGGAGGGTGCCCGTGGCGACAAAAGCCGTGAACAGGGAACGCGGACGTCGATACGGGGGTATGGTCAGATAGGTCATGTTCAGCAGGAGGTTTCGAATCGCGGCGCGCTGGGAAAACACGCTGCGGTTTCCAAAGGGGTTGGTGCCGCGACGACACGCGGCCAACCGGCAAAACTCAACGGTTCCGCGGGTAGACAGTTGACCGCCCGCCCGCGCCCCCCGCACCACACGCGCCGCGCGTGCACGCCGCGAAAAACTCCTGTCAACCGTCGACTGTCGCTCCGCTTGCCCCCGCGGCACGGCCGGCTCTGGCTCGAGGCACCCCGACGGCGCGGGCGTGTCGCCTCACGCCTTCGTCAACTCGGCCCCCGCTCTGCCATGCCCCTGCGATACTCCGCCCTTCCTGCCGTCCTCGCCGCCTGCGCGGCGTTGAGCGTATCACCCGCCGCGCCGGCGGCCGACGCCCTCGTCGACGGATTCTCCGCCCCGCCCGACTCCGCCCGGCCACTGACATGGTGGCACTGGATCAACGGCAACGTCACCAAAGACGGGATCAAGGCCGACCTGACGGCGATGAAGGAGGCCGGCATCGCCGGCGTGCAGCTCTTCGACGCCGGCATTTATCTCCCGGCGGGGCCCGTGCGCTACGGTACCGACGACTGGCACGAGCACGTGCAGTTCGCGATCGAGACC
>DASWVO010000334.1:0-8806 GCA_036406235.1 Opitutaceae bacterium | reverse complement strand
TGGCCTGAATCTCGAGACCGGGAAGCGAGTTGGCCTCAGCCGCGTCGGAGAGCATCAGGTTGCGGTTGCTCTGGTAGGCGTCGGTCTTCTGCGCGTCGGGTTCGACGACGATCAGGCCGGAGAAGATCGTCTTCGCCTGGTCGAGCAGCGCGTTTTTGTAGAGCAAGTTCGAGGAGGTGTGGGGCGCGACGTGCGTTTGCAGCGTACGCTGGTCGAATTCCTGCGCGCCGTTGGCGACGGTGAGCGCGAGCATCTCGGAGTGAGCGCCGGGGCCGAGCAGGCGGCTGTGCGACTCGTGGCGCGCCTGGCGGCCTCCGAGGTGGACATTGAGCGAGAGGACGCGGGCGTCGCGTTCGGCGACGATCGAGTTGGCCTGAAAGGCAAGGGTGTCGCGCGACCAGTTTTGCGCGCCGATGTAGGTGAGCTGCGCGCCGGCGCCGGCGTGGAGGTCGTTGACTCCGGAGGCGAGGTGCGCGCCGGTGTCGCCGGAGACAAAGAACTCGACGACGGTGGCCTTGGCGTTGTCGCCGAGGACGACGATCGTGTGCGGGAAGATCGCCTTGTTCGCGCCGGTGACGGTGTGCTGCACGACGAACGGCAGGGCGACCTCGATCCCGGCCGGCACGTAGAGAAACGCGCCGCTGGCGGTGAGGGCGGTGTTGAGCGCGACGAACTTTTCCGAGCCGAGATTGGCCGGGAGTTTCTGGAAATACGCGCGGATGAGATCGCCGTGATCGCGCAAGGCCTCATCGAGGGAGGTGAAGATCACGCCCTTCGCGGCGAGCTCGGGCGGCACGGTGGTGCGACCGACCACCTGGCGGTTCGAGTAGATGATCTCCGAGGCGTGAGCGAAGGCCGGCAGGTGCGGCACCACGGTGGAAGGCTCCTCGGGCACGTCGAAGCCCTCGAGCGAGAGGCTGGCGACGTTGGAGAAGCGCCAGCGCTCGTCGGTGCGCGCGGGCAGCGGCAGGGCGTTGAACTGGTTCCAGGCGGCCTTCTTGGCCTCGAGCCACCACTTCGGCAGGTAGCTGCGTTGGGAAAGATGCTGCGCGAAGCGGTCGGCGGTGAGGCCGGACCGGACGGCAACGTTGTCGGACGGGAGAGCGGAAACGGACATTTTGAGTTATCGCGGAATGACCAATGACGAATGACCAATGTGACGGACGCGACCGCCGCCCGCGGGCCAATGAGGCATTGGCCATTGGGCATTGGTCATTGCGTCGACGTCAGCCGACGCTGCCTTCCATCTCGAGGTCGATGAGGCGCTTGAGCTCGACGCTGTATTCCATCGGGAACTGCCGCGCGAGGTCGTTGATGAAGCCGTTGACGGCGAGGCTCATCGCCTGGCCCTCGGTGAGACCGCGCTGCTGCATGTAGAAGATCATATCTTCGCTGACCTTCGACACACTCGCCTCGTGCTGGGTGGCGTGCTTGTCGCCGCGCACGGTGATCGCGGGATACGTGTCGGTGCGGCTGTTGGTATTGATCAACAGCGCGTCGCACTCGGTGTTGTTTTTGCAACCCTTGAGGTGCTTCGGGATGTGGATCTGACCGCGGTAGGTGGCGCGGCCCTGGCCGACGCTGATCGACTTCGACACGATGGTCGAGGTGGTCTCGTCGGCGGCGTGAATCATCTTGGCGCCGGTGTCCTGGTGCTGGCCGTCATTGGCGAGCGCGATCGAGATGACCTCGCCGCGGGCCTTGCGGCCCTTGAGGACGACACCCGGGTACTTCATCGTGAGGCGGCTGCCGATGTTGCAGTCGATCCACTTGATCTCGGCTTCCTCGTGGGCGACGCCGCGCTTGGTGACGAGATTGTAGACGTTGGGGGCCCAATTCTGGACGGTGATGTACTGGATCTTGGCGCCCTTGAGCGCGACGAGCTCGACCACGGCGCTGTGGAGCGTCGACGTGGAGAACTTGGGCGCGGTGCAGCCTTCCATGTAGGTGACCTCGGAGCCCTCGTCGGCGATGATGAGGGTGCGCTCGAACTGGCCGAAGTTCTCCGCGTTGATGCGGAAGTAGGCCTGGAGCGGCTGGGCGACCTTGACGCCGGGCGGCACGTAGATGAACGAACCGCCGGAGAACACGGCGCTGTTGAGGGCGGAGAACTTGTTGTCGCCGGTCGGGATGACCTTGCCGAACCACTTGCGGAACAGCTCCGGGTGCTCGCGGAGTCCCTCGGTGGAGTTGACGAAGATCACGCCCTGCTTGGCGACGATGTCCTTGATGTTTGAATACGCAGCCTCGGAATCGAACTGGGCCTCGACGCCGGCGAGATATTTGCGCTCCTGCTCGGGGATGCCGAGGCGCTCGAAGGTCTTTTTGATGTCGTCGGGCACCTCGTCCCACGTGCGCTTCGGCTTCTGGCCTTGCGACAGGTAGTAGCGGATCTTGGCGAAATCGATGTTCTCGAGATCCTTCGTCGCCCAGTGGGTGGGCAGCGGCTTCGCGAGGAACGTCTTGAGCGCATTGAGGCGGAACTCGAGCAGCCATGGCGCCTCCTTCTTCACCGCGCTGATGTAGCGGACGGTGTTTTCGGAAAGGCCGGTGCCGGCGTCGAAGTCGTACTTCACGTCGTACTTGAAGTCGCCGACGGTCTGGTCGATGCCGACGACGGGGTTGTCGACGGTGCCCTCGTCGACGACGGGAGGAGTGAGTGTATCAGTTTCGGTAGGTGGTTTCATGTCGGGTCCTCCGGTTCTGAAAACGGGTTTTCAGTGTTGGCGGGTTCAGGCCGTCGCGGCGGCGAACTGCTTCTTGACCCAATCGTAGCCCTTTTCTTCGAGCTCGAGGGCGAGGTTCTTGTCACCGCTCTTCACGATGCGGCCGTCGTACATGACGTGTACGAAATCGGGCACGATGTAGTTGAGGAGGCGCTGATAGTGGGTGATGAGGAGAATGCCGAGCTGGTCGCTGCGCAGCTTGTTGACTCCATCCGCGACGATGCGGAGCGCATCGATGTCGAGGCCGGAGTCGGTCTCGTCCATCATGGCGAACGTGGGCTGGAGCATCGCCATCTGCAGGATTTCACAGCGCTTCTTCTCGCCGCCGGAGAAGCCCTCGTTGACCGCGCGGGAGGTGAACTTCCGGTCGATCTTGAGCATGTCCATCTTCTCGTAGAGGCGCTTGTAATAGGCCGTCGCATCGAGTTCCTCGCCTTCGGCGAGGCGTGCCTGCAAGGCGGCGCGGAGGAAGTTGGCGATCGAGACGCCGGGGACCTCGCTCGGGTATTGGAAGGCGAGGAACAGGCCGGCGCGGGCGCGCTCGTCGGGCTCCATCTCGAGGACGGATTTACCATCGAGCAGCACATCGCCCTTCGTGATCACGTAATCGGGATGGCCGGCGATCGCCTTGGAGAAGGTCGACTTGCCGGTGCCATTCGGCCCCATGACCGCGTGGACTTCGCCGGCTTTGATCGTGAGGTTCAGGCCCTTCACGATGGACTTCTCAGGGCTCTCGGTGAGAGCGACGTGGAGATCGCGGATTTCGAGGGAGTGCATGCAGAAAATGAGTTGAACGTTAAGAGATTGGGAAAGAGTGCGGCTTAGCGAGCCTTGCCATGGAAAGTGATCTCGATCGCCTCGGCCGCGTAGCCCGGCGGAAGGAGGGCGCGCAGTTGGTCCAGCAGCCCGGCCGGCAAGTCGACATCGTAGGTCGAGCCGGTGGCATCGTCGTGGAAGTGCGCGTGCGGATGCAGGTTGGGGCAGTAGCGGGTGGGGCCGCGCTCGAAATTTACTGCGCGGACAAGACCGCATTGGGTGAGGGTTTCGAGGCAGTTATAAACCGTGGCGAGGGAGATCGTGGGAAGCTCGGCCTTGACGCGCGCAAACACCTCGTCGGCAGTGGGATGATCGCGTTTCTTCAGCAAGGCATGATAGACGACCTCGCGCTGCGGCGTGTTGCGCAAGCCGCTGTCGGCGAGTTTTTGCGCGAGGACGTCGGGAGGGAGAATGGCGGTGGACATGAGATCTCGGAATGCGGCACCAAATTGGAATGGTTCCAAATCGCAAGAAGGAATTAGAATAATTCTAATCTGGATTGTGCGTCTACGGTGGCCCCGTCCGGTCGGTCCAGCATTGATCCGCGAAAGGCCGCCGGCCATGGATTTGCCCATGCCGCCAGCTGATCCGCCTTCTTCGCGCCCTGATCCATCGACTTTGCGTGAACCAGACGACGCTTCGATCGTTGCAGGAGGAGGGGGGCAGGCCGGGGGCGGTTCCGAGCAGCGTCTGGCCATGCTCTTCCGGCATGCGCCTTACGGGCTGGCCCTTTCGGAGGCGAGCGAAGGCCGCTATCTCGACGTCAACGACAGCTACTGCCGGCTGCTCGGAGTCAACCGGGAGGACTTGATCGGGCGTACGTCGGTGGAGGCGGGTCTGTGGCACGATCCGGAGGAGCGCCTGCGGATCTTGGCGCGGATCCGCTCTGACGGGCGCGTGCGAGACTGCGAGATCCGCGGGTTCAACCGGCAGGGCCAGCCGCTCATCTGTCTGGTGTCGGCGGACGTGGTGCAGATCGAAGGCCGGGCCTGCATCGTGTCGTCGTTGCGTGACGTGACCGAGCAGCGGCGCACCGAACAGGCATTGCGCGAAAGCGAAGCCCTCTACCGGACCCTCGTGGAGTATTCGCCCGAGGGGATCGTGCTGCACCGCGACGGAAAGATCGAATTTGTCAATCGGGCGGCGCTGGAACTGATCCGCGCCGCGCACCCGGGCGATCTCGTCGGTCGCAACCCGCTGGACTTGGTGCACCCGGACATGCGTGCGCTGGTGGCGGAGCGGTTGCGCAGCCTGGCCGACGGTTCTTTCGTGACGCCGGCGATGCGCCTGCAATTGCAGCGCTTCGACGGCACGGCGGTGATGGCCGAGACGATCTCCGTGGCGGTCACGCTTGGCGGCGAGCGCGGCGTCCTGTCGCTCTTGCGTGATTTGACGCCGCGGCTGGAGGCGGAGGAGGCGTTGCGGCGTTCCGAGGAACGGTTTTCCAAGGCGTTCCGCCTGAGCCCCGACGCGATCTGTCTGGGTCGCTTGGACGACGGCGTGTTGATCGACGTGAACGAAGGCTTCGTCGAGCTCTCCGGCTACCACCGCGACGAAGTGATCGGCCGCTCCTCGCGGGATCTCAACCTGTGGCCCGATCTCACCGTGCGGGAGACGCTGCTGGCACGCCTGCACCGCGACGGCATCGTGCGCGATGTCGAAGTGCCCTTCCGCACGAAATCAGGTGCGTTGCGCTCCTGCTGGATCGCCGCCGAAGTGGCGGAGATCGGCGGTCAACGCTGTTTCATCGCCACGGCGCGCGATCTGTCCCGCCGCCAGCAGGCCGACGCGGCGCTGCGGGAGAGCGAGGAACGTTACCGCATCGTGGTCGAGCAGACGGGGCAACTCGTCTACGAACGCGAGATCGGCAGCGGCCGCATCAAGTGGGCGGGCGCCTGCGAGCAAATCCTCGGCCTGACGGCGCGGGAGATGATGCGCATCGACGCGCCCGCGTGGGAGGGGCTGCTTCATCCCGACGATCGCCTGCGGGCGGTTGCGCTGCTCGAGGACTCCCTGCGATCGGCGGCTCCGTATCGCGCCCGCTACCGGTTTCAGCGCAAGGACGGGGCGTATGTGATTATCGAAGACAAGGGCATCGTCCTCCGCGACCCGTCCGGCGCGGCGACCCGCATGCTCGGCACGATGGCCGACGTGACCGAACACGAGCGGCTGGAAGCCGGGCTGCGCCACTCGCAAAAGATGGAATCGATCGGCCTGCTCGCCGGCGGCGTCGCGCACGACTTCAACAACGTCCTCACCGTCATCCAGGGCCATGCATCGCTGCTGTCGATCGATGGGCAGCTTCCGGCGAAGGTGCAGACCGCGCTGGCGCAGATCGGGCAGGCGGCTGAATTTGCCGCCGGCCTCACGCGGCAACTGCTGGCGTTCAGCCGGCGTCAGGTCCTGCAGCCGGGGCCGCTCCAACTCGACGAAGTGGTTGAGAGCATGTCGCGACTGCTGCGCCGCACGCTGGGCGAAAACATTCAACTGGGCGTCGTCGTGGAGCCCGGCACGCCAGTCGTCGAGGCCGACCGCAGCATGCTGGAGCAGGTGTTGCTCAATCTCGCCGTCAACTCGCGCGATGCGATGCCGAAGGGCGGCCACCTGGCGATTCGCGTCCGGCCGGCCGATCCGGCGGTCGCGGCGCGGCAGCGTCCTCCCGGCGCCGCCGCCGGGCCCTTCGCGTGCATCGAAGTGGCGGATACGGGGGCGGGCATCGCGCCGGCGGTGTTGCCGCGGATCTTCGATCCGTTCTTCACCACGAAGCCCGCCGGCAAAGGCACCGGTCTCGGCCTGGCGACCGTGTATGGGATCGTGGAGCAGCACCATGGTTGGGTCGACGTCGAGTCCACCGTCGGGCATGGCGCGCTTTTTCGCGTGTGGCTGCCCGCTCTCAGTCCGGCGCCGGCCGCTCCCGCGCCCGCCCCGGCGGTGCCTCCTCCGGCGCCAGTGCCCGCTCCGGTCGCAGAACGCAGGCACATCCTGTTGGTCGAGGACGAGGAAGCGGTGCGCACGCTCGTCCACGCGATCCTCGTGCGCCGCGGGTTCCAGGTGACGGCCCTGGCCAGTGGCGCGGCGGCCCTTTCCTGGTGGAACCGGACCTCGCCGGCCGTGGACCTGCTGCTGACCGACGTCATCATGCCCGAGGGCGTGAGCGGGCGGGACCTCGCCGATCGATTGCGCGTGTATCAACCGCGGCTGCCGGTGATCTTCATGAGCGGCTACAGCGCCGACGTGCTCGGCCACGTCGATCCGGCCAAGGGCGAATCGTTCCTGCAGAAGCCGTTTCCCTTCGAAGTGCTGATCGAAACGGTGCGGGAGGCGCTGGCGGCAGCGAAGTCGTAGCGAGGTTTTTCCGCGGCGCGGAAACCTCAGCCGCCGTGCTCGGCGAGCCAGCGCTCCGACTCGATCGCCGCCTGGCAGCCCATGCCCGCCGCCGTGATGGCCTGACGGTAAACGTGGTCGGCGCAGTCCCCGGCCACATAGACGCCGGGAATCTTCGTTTTCACCTGCGAGCCGTTGTAAGGCTTGAAGTAACCACCCTCATCGAGGTCGAGCCAGGAGGCGAACGGTCCGGTGTTGGGGGTGTGGCCGATGGCGACGAAAATGCCCTTCACGGGAAGCGACTGCTCCGCGCCGGTGTGCACGTCCTTCACGCGCAGGCCGCTCACCGCGCCCTTTTCGACGCCCTCGACGGCGACGGGCACGTGATTCCACACCATCTGGATCTTCGGGTGCGACGTGGCGCGGTCCGCCATGATCTTCGACGCGCGCAGGCTGTCGCGGCGGTGCACGAGATACACCTTGCTCGCGAAACGGGTCAGGAAAAGCGCCTCCTCGGCCGCACTGTCGCCGCCGCCGATCACCGCGACCTCCATCTTGCGGTAAAACGCGCCGTCGCACGTGGCGCAGGTCGTCACGCCCTTGCCGCCGTAAAGTTCCTTTTCCCCGGGGATGCCGGTCATGCGCGGCGAGGCGCCGGTCGCGATGATCACGCTCTTGGCCAGCACCGTGCGATCGGCGCAGACGAGCTTGTAGGGCGCGCTGGAAAAATCGACCGACTGCACGAGGGCCTGCTCGAAACGCGTGCCGAACTTCACGGCCTGCTTGCGCAGGTTGTCCATCAACAGGTAACCGTCCACGCCCTCGGGAAAACCGGGGAAATTCTCCACCTCGCTGGTCGTCGTGAGCTGGCCGCCGGGCAGGCTGCCCTCGAGCACGAGCGGGTTGAGGTTGGCGCGGCCGGTGTAGATGGCGGCGGTGAGGCCGGCGCAACCGGTGCCGACGATGACGACGTTTTCGACAGAGGGAGATGACATGGGAGGTGCTTCTATGAGCTACAACTTAGCATGCCTGAAAAGGGCAAAGTGCCGCGGCGAGCGTAACGCCGCTGTTACTGCCGCCGAAACCGGGAGGTGTGCAAGCGTGTGGCATATCGTCTGCTCGAACCGCCGCCGTCTAGTCAGCAACCACCGACCACCCTCCATCATGCTCCTCCGCTTTTCCCGCGCGACCCGCGCGGCAGGTCTGGCCGCGGCCGTGCTCCTGCATGCGCCGTTTCCGGCGGCCGCCCAAACGATGCCCACGCCTCCGGCCGGCCCGGGCGCGGTTTCCGACGAACCGGTCATCACGCTGGAGAAATTCTCCGTCGAGGACCGCATCACCGACCCGACGCTCGCCATCGGCACCGACAGCACGCGTAACACCATTTCCATTACGCGCGAAGCCCTGCTGGCCGCGCCCGCCGGCATCTCCGGCCTGAAGATGCTCGAGTCGCTACCCGGCTTCAACGTGCAGACCTCCGACGCGCTCGGCCTCTACGAATTCGGAAACTCCGTCACGGTGCGCGCCTTCAACTACCAGCAGATCGGCTTCGTGCTCGACGGCATCCCGATGGGCCGCAGCGACCAGTTCGGCGGCAGCCCGATCTACCGCTACGTCGACAACGAGAACCTCGGACGCGTGACCGCCTCGCAGGGCACCGGCGACGTCTCGCAGCCGAGCTACGCCTCGCTCGGGCCGCTGGTCGCGTACTCGACGATCGCGCCCTCCGCGCAGCCCGGCGCGCAGATCGCCGCCACGGTCGGCAGCAACGACCTCGAGCGCACCTTCATCAAGGTCCAGTCTGGACAATGGAACGGCCTCTCCGGCTACGTGAGCCGCTCCAAACAGACGAGCAACCAGTGGCGAGGACCCGGCACCTTCGACCGCGAGCACTGGGACGCGAAATTGCGCTATGAGCTCAGCCCGAGCGCCACGCTCCA
>DASWVO010000333.1:0-2952 GCA_036406235.1 Opitutaceae bacterium | reverse complement strand
CCTGGTCCGCGCGGACTTCGAAGAGCGAAAGCGTGATCGTTTCGTTTCCGACCTCGGCATCGGCGGTCTGCGGCTCCGATGTGGACGGAGCGGGCGCCTGCGCGGTGAGCAGACAAGGCAGGGCGAGGCAAAGCGCCGCCGGCAGCAGCAGGCGGCAGCGGAAGCGGTTTCGGGGGGCCGCGGAATCGGCCGTGGGGCGTAGGCGTGTCATGTCAGTTTTCGGGGTTGGTGACGCAGCAGGGTGCCGTGGTCACGGTCGGTCCTCCGGACCAACCGGCCCGGCGGTTTCAGGTAATCGTGAAAGTTCGCTCACTTCGGACAAACGCGCTCAGCGCAAACGCTCACGCTGCGCACAAACGCTCATCGTCATCAGATATTAGATACACCTTTTTCAGCTTCTCCGGCCCAGGGCGCGGCAACCTCGGAGAGCAACGCGCCGGCGCGCCACGCGGCGTCAAACGTCCCGGCCATGTCGCGAATGCCGGTGATCTCCTCCGCGACCTCCGTCCACGCCGGCGACACCGTCCGCACGGGTGCGGATGCCTGCGCGAGCTCCACGGCCATCGCGTGGGCTCGAGCGATCTCCGGAGTGCCTATCGCCGCCTCGCCACCGGCAATCCGGGTGAGAAACGCCTCCCACATCGGTTCGACATACCGGCCAGGCCGGGGCAGCGGCCGCGTTTCCGCGGCGCCGCCATGGCGCGACACAACCACGTAGGCGCCGTTTATCCACTCCACGCGCCCGTGCTCAGCAATCACCTCGATCCGCGCCTCGCGTTCCTCATGACTCGCATGCGAACCGAGAAACAGGACCTCCACGCCGTCCTGAAGCACAAAGCGAATCGACGCCGTATCGAAGTTCTCAATATCGTTCGCGCGAAAAAGCTCGGCCCGGCAGCCGCACGGCGTCCCGCTCGCGTCCGGCCGCGGACCGGCCCAAAAAAGCGCAAGATTGACGAAATGCGCGAGCGCATTGGAGAGCGGCGAGTCGTTCACGACCCGGCCGTTGACCGCCACGCGTCCGGCCCAGCCGTTGCGGCGGAAGTAGGCCGCCGGGCGCGGCCACAATGCACCGACCTTGATCGCTCGCACGCGCCCCAGTTCACCCGAGGTCAGAAGGCCCTTGATCCATTGCGCCTGCGGCAGGGAGATGTCCTGGAAGCCGACGCCAACAAACCGGTCACATTGGTCGCGCGCCGCAATAATCGCATCGACCTCGCTCACCGTCGCGGCAAGCGGCTTCTCCACCAGCACGTGCCATCTCGCGCGCAATGCGGCCACCGTCATGCCAGCATGGAAATGGATCGGCGTCGGCAGGCAGACTGCGTCGATCCGGTTCGTCCACTCCCTCAGCAGGGTCTCATAGTCGGGCAGGATCGCGACGCCCTCCGCCTGCAGACGCGCACAGGCTTCCGGCTCCTGCGAGGGATTGATCACCACCGCTGCGGCAAGACGCGCCCTTCCGGCTGCATGGAGCGTCTCGAGCACGCGAAGGTGCGTGCGCGCGTAGCCCGATATTCCGACCGTAGCTAGCGAGATCATGGCTGAGTCTGGACCAACGTCAGCGCATCGCGCGGATCGGAAGCCCCAACGGGAGAATCGGAGGCGGCAGCTCAACAATGTGCATCTGGGCGGCTTCGCCCGCGACGCGCAGGCGCACGGCGTGCCCAGGACCGACCTCGATCTCCTCACCTGCCCAGGCAAGATCCACCGGCTCAGCCGCCTCAAGAACGAGGCCCGTCGGGCCGCTCAGCATCCGCAGACGCGATGCGCTCACCTGTTCACGCCGGCCGTCGGCGGTAAACCGCATCCAGCAGAAATCCGCGTCGACGGTGCTGCCATCCGGCGCCGCCGCCGGGCCTGCGGAAAACCAGTCGATCCGCCCGTCCGCCCAAAGAATGCGGGCGGCGGGCGCGCCCGACTTCGATTGCAGGCGTTCGACCCGGGGGCGCGTACGTGAACCGGCCTGAGCCGGAAACGGCAGCAAAAGCGTGAGGAATCGCGGCCTCATGCTCGTCGCGTCCACCCGGATACGCGGATGCACTCCACTCCGCGTAGTCTGAAACTCCTCAGTCTTTACGGAGAAAATTTCCGGATGCAGCACGTGCAGCTCGAGGTGAGCTTTCTCCGCGTCGATCCGGACGACGCGACCCTCGCTTGCAACCCGGTTTCCCGTCGCGGTGTGCAGCAGCCAGGAATAGGTCCGCATCGTTTCGTCGCGCTGGATGTCGTCGAACATCACGACATACGGGAAGTCACCCCGCACGAAAAGGCTGGTGCGCTCGGCGCGAACAAAATCGCGCACGCGCACCTTTCGATATGTCGCACTCTGGAAGTTTGACGCATAGAAGAACTCGTAGGCGTCGCGCTGATCGACGCGCACCAGATCGGCGGCGGCCGCTGGCAGGTAGGTGCGGATCCAGCCATCGGTCCGCGCGTGCGCCCCGCCCTGAAGCTGCGGCTCGCCGTCCACGAGCACGAGATTGTGCGCGAACCCGCTCGAACTGCGCTCCCGACTCGCGTCGTTTCCATAGCCGGAGTCGACCACGAGGTCCGCGCCATAGGCGTAGAGCGTGAACTGTCCTTTATCGGCCTGGTCATGTTTGAACTCCGTGTAAGCCTGGGCGTGGATCGAGAACATCACGGCCTCGTCGCTCCACGAACTGCGCGAAACAGCCAGCCCGCGGCCCGGAGCGAGAGCGGACAGGGTGTCGACCGCGGGGTATCGGGCCTGGTCCAGCTCCGCCGCGGTGGGCGCCCAGAGAACGAGCGCCGGCAGCGACTCGTTGTTGATCGACGCCGGGTCGGCCTTGCCGAAAAGCTCCCGCCAGATGCCGTCTGCCCGCTCACCGGCGTCACGACTTCTCAGATACGAGAGAAAGTCCGCGTTTTTCACCAGGTGGTCGGAATCCATCAGGTTGTTGACGCGCCCACCTCCCGGCAGGATCTCCC
>DASWVO010000332.1:0-16034 GCA_036406235.1 Opitutaceae bacterium | reverse complement strand
CGCGGTGGGCTCGCTGGAGGCGGCGGGCGCCGCCTCGACGGGTTTGTCTTCCGGCGTCACCGGGGCGGCCGCAGGCGGCTCCTCGGGGGCGAACGGGTTTTTGTATTCCGACGCGGTCGTGACGACCTGGATGGCGGTCGGCTGGTAAGCCCCCGCGGGCGCGTTGCTGCTGGAGGCCGCCGGCGCGGCGGGGGGTGTGTTGGGGCGTTTGCCACGCGCGAGCCCGGAACCACGGCTGGTGCCGAACGCAGCGGGCACTTCAGCGGCCGGAGCTGCCGGCGCCGAAGCTTCGGCGGGCGCGGCCGGAGGCACGCTGGCGGTCTCGGCGGGAGCCGGTGCAGCGGGTGCCGCAGGCTGTTCGCCGGACGTGTGTTGATCTGACATGTCTTTGTTTTTGTTTGGGTTAAGCGCGCTCACCGCGGGAAGCGGGAGCGGCGCGAGGTTGCCGGTTGGCGGAGCGCACACGCACTCAACGCCGGGCAACGAACAAAGCACCGTCGAGCAAGTCCGCCCCCGGGGCAACTGCTATTTTGCCCGGCGCGCCGGCGGCCGACCCCGGCCGGTTCGCCCTACGTGGCATGACAAGACGGGCAGTTCGGGCGTGGGGCGTGCTGACGCGATTTCGGGGTGCTTTGCCTCTTGCGCCGGGAGGGGGCGGATTGCAGCGTCGCCGCTCATGGACAAGCTCGACGAAATTTTCCGGATGCAGGACGCCCTGAACCAGCGCATCGGCGTGCACCTGCCGCCGGCCTCCGACGAGGAAAAGGCCAGGTGGATTCTGAACTATACTCGCGCCCTGCAGCAGGAAACGGCCGAGCTGATCGACAGCGTGCCGTGGAAATGGTGGGCCAAATACCAGAAGTTCGACGAGCAGAACGCCAAGGTGGAGGTCGTGGACCTGTTTCACTTCCTCGTTTCGCTGGCGCAGACCCTCGGCATGACTGCCGACGATGTTTACCAGGCATACCTCAAGAAGAACGCCGTCAATCATCAGCGGCAGGATGCCGGTTACGCGGTGAAGGATGCTGCGGACTCGAAGCACATCTGAGGTTTTCGCGGAGCACAGACCTAGCGCGACACGACGTAAGCCGCGGTGACGTCGACCGCAGTCACGCCACCTTCGATGATGAGGGGCCGGAGGTTCAGGCGGGCCTTTCCGTAGCGGGCGAGGACGATCTTGAACTCCTCGACTGCGGCCTTCGCCGGCCGTTCGCAGATCGCGCGCAGGTCGCCCAGCACTGGGTGGCGGTAAGCGGCGCGGCTCTCCTTGACCACGATGCGCCATCCGGCCTTTGGCCTCGCGAGGCGGCTGCCGTTCAGCTCCGGCTCAAAGCGCATCGGCTCGTTGCGCATCAATTCCCACATCACGCCATAGCCGGCCAGCGTGGCGAGGGTCACCAGGCTGCCCCCAAACGCGGTGTTGAGGGAGTTTTTGTTGGGCGCGTGCGGCGCGGTCAGCACCAGCCGCTGCTCGTCGCTAAGCTCGACGGTCACGCCCATGGCTTTGGCGAGCGGGATCATCTCGTGCAGGAAGACTTCGAGCGCGGGCACTTTGACCGACTTCATTGGCGCAGACGTTGCGCACGATTCCGGTGTTCGTCAAAAACCGGTCCGACGGCCGCGCGGTTTTGACGCCGCGCCCGCGGCGCGCAGTCTTCCCGCCGATGATTTCGCCCGGTCAAAAGCTCAACATCGATTTCCGGCTCAAGGTGGTGCGCGACGGCGAGGAACGCACCGTCGCGTTTCGCGAGCTTCTCACGCGTCGCACGATCGTGTCGGTCTACATGAAGAACAACACCCCCTCGTGCGACCGGCAGAACGACGCCCTCGCGGCGCACGCGGCGGAGTTTGACCGGCTCGGCTACACGCTGGTCGCCCTCAGCCGCGACACGTGCGGCTCGCACCGCCGCTACGCGGCGAAAAAGGGCATCTCTCATCTCCTCGCGAGCGACCCCGCCGACGCCTTTGCGCGGGCGGCCGACGCGATCATACCCAAAGCGATGTATGGGCGGACGTTCACCGGGCCGGCGCGGGCGGCGTTTGTCCTCGAGCGCGACGGCACCGTGCTCGCCGTGATCGAAAAAGTGGATACAAAGGACCACGCGGCGCAGCTCCGGGCGGTGCTGGCCTCGCTTTGAGCCATCGTGCAGCTTGCCGCCTGCGGCGGAAGCTCCTAGGCTGCCGGGCGTGAAACCCCGCTTCTCCATCGAACAGATTCGCGCGGCGGCGGCGCAGCGCCGGGCCGGCCAGCGTCGCTGGCGCCGGGCGCTCCTCTGGACCGCCGTCGTGTTGGTGCTCCTGGTGCTCTTCGGTTTCTTCGGGCTGCCGCCCATCGTGAAGTCGCAGGCGACGAAGCGGCTCTCGGCGCAACTCGGGCGCGAGGTGACGATCGAGCGCATCCGGATCAATCCGCTCATCCTCTCCACGACGGTCGAAGGCCTGGCGATCAAGGATCGCGACGGCGGCCCCTTCGTCGGCTGGCGACGGCTGTATGTGAACTTCGACTCGTTCTCGCTCTTCACGGGCGAGTGGCGCTTCCAGGAGATTGTGCTCGATGAATTCTCAAGCCGCGTGGTCCTCGCGCGCGACGGCACGCCGAATTTCGCCGACCTGCTGCCCGCGAAACCCGCCGATGCCGCGGCCCCTGCGGCGGACGAAAAGCCGGGACGGCCGCTCTACATCGCGCGGCTGGTCGTCGGCGAGGCGCGCGCCGATTTCAAGGACGAGAGCCGCGCCCAGCCGTTTGCGACCGAGGTGGGCCCGCTCACGTTCACGCTGATGCGATTTCGCACCTCGGGCGACCCGCGCGCGCCGTATTCGTTCGATGCGCGGACCGAGTCCGGCGAGACGCTCTCCTGGCGCGGCACCCTTTCGATCGCGCCGCTGCGCTCCGCCGGCGAACTCGCCCTTGGCGGCATCGCGCTGAAGAAATATGCGCCGTATTACTCGGATCGTGTGGGCTTCGAGGTGCGCGACGGCCTGCTCGACGTGCGCGGGCATTACGAGGCCGATTTCGGCGGCGAAAAACCCCAGGTGCGCCTGAGCGGCGGCGAGGTGAAGCTGCACGCCTTCCAACTGGGCGCGCCGGGAGCGGGCGAGCCGTCGCTGGTCCTCAACGAACTCGCGGTCGAGGGGATCGCCGCGGATGTCGCGCGCCAGGAGGCCAGCGTCGATCGCATCGCCCTCGCCGGCGGTCAGGTGACGGTGCAGCGCGACGCCGAGGGCATCGATCTCCTTCGCCTGCTCACGCCGCCCGCCGCCACGGCGACCGCACCGGCGGCACCTCCGCCGGCGGCCGCGGGCGGAGCGGCCGCCCTGCCCGCGGTCCGCGTGGCGGAGCTCTCGGTGCGTGAATTCACCGCGGCACTACACGACCAGACGACGCCGCAGCCCGCGGTGACGACGGTCGAGCGGCTCGACCTCACCGTGCGCGAATTCAATCTCGCCGATCTGACGCACGCACTGCCGGTCGATTTGCAGGCGACGCTCGCGGGCGGTGGTGCGATCAAGGCCAACGGCACCGTGGCGCTCGATCCGCTGGCGGCGACACTGGCCGTCGACGTGCAGCGTGTGGCGCTCGCGCAGGCGGAGCCCTACATCGAGCCGTTTCTCAACATCCGCCTCGCCAAAGGTCATGCGTCGGTCGCCGGGGGCGCGCAGTTCGCGGAGAACAAACTCACCTTCAAAGGCGATGCCTCCGTCGACGAGCTGCTTGCGGTGGACGGCGATCGCGCGGAGGATTTCGTGAGCTGGTCCTCGCTGGCGGTGAATCAGATGACCCTCTCCTCGGAACCGCTGTCGGTCGAGATCGGCGAGATCGCGTGGACCGATCCGACGGGGCGCGTGTTTGTGCACCCCGATGGCTCGCTCAACCTCAACACCGTGTTGCGCCGGCCTCAGCCCGATCAGAAGGCCGCCCCCGATGAAAAAGCCGCGCCCCCGGCACCGGCCGCGCCCGCCGCAGGTCCGAAGACACCGCCGCCGCCGATCACCGTCGGCAAGGTGACGCTGCAGAACGCCGGGTTTCAGTTTGCCGATCGCTCGGTCAGACCCAACGCGCGCCTCGCGCTCACCGCGCTCTCGGGCACGATCACTGGACTTTCCTCGGCCGAGCTGGCGCGCGCCGACGTCGACCTGCGCGGCACCGTCGACGGCTCGGCCCCCGTCATGATCACCGGACGGCTCAACCCGCTCGGCGACCCGGCGTACACCGATCTCAAGATCGACTTCCGCAACATCGAACTGCAGCCCGTCGGCCCCTATGTCGCGAAATACGCCGGCTACGAGTTGTCGCGCGGCTCGCTCACGCTCGACGTCAATTTCGACCTCGAGCAGCGCAAGATCAGCAGCGCGAACATCGCCACGCTCGAGCAGTTCACGCTCGGCGCGCGCACCAACAGTCCTGATGCGACGAAGCTGCCGGTCACGCTGGCCATCGCGCTCCTCAAGGACCGGCAGGGCCGCATCGTCATCGACCTGCCGGTGCAGGGCAGCTTGGACGACCCCAGCTTCCGCATCGGCCGCGTGGTGATGCGCGTGATCACGAACCTCCTCGCCAAGGCCGCCACGTCGCCCTTTGCGCTGCTCGGCGCGATGTTTGGCGGGGGCGGTGAGGAACTCGGCTTCCAGCTCTTCACCGCGGGCGGCAGCGACCTGCAGCCCGAAGAGATCAAGAAACTGGATACGGTCGCCAAGGCGCTGATCGAGCGCCCCGCGCTGCGGCTCGACCTCGAGGGCGGCTATGACCCTGCGGCCGACGCCGCCGCGCTGCAACGCCGCGAGCTCGAGCGCCAGGTGCGGGCCTTCGTATGGGAAGAACGGAGACGCACTGATCCCGCCACGCCGCCGCCGGCCGAGATCACGCTTTCTCCCGAGGATCGCGCGGCGGCGATCGCGCGCATGTTTGCGACCGCGTTCCCCGATCAGTGGGTTGCGACGACGACGGGAGGCGGCCCGCTCACCGGCCAGCCCGGCACTTCGACCGCCACGCCGCCCGGGCAGGGGAAGCCGCCCACCGGCGGGCCGACCCGTCCCCCCGAGGAGCAGGGACGCGGTTTCATTGCGTGGCTGCGGCGGGTTGTCGGCCTTGCGCCGCGCGGGGAAACTCCGCCGGCCGAAGCGCCCGCTGCCCAGCCCGGTGCGACTACGCCGGAAGGCGCGGCGGCGCCGGGAGAAACCGGTCCGTCGCTCGAGGAGATGGAGACGCAACTCGCCCAGCGCATCCCGATCGACGACGAGGCGCTGCGTGAACTGGCGGGTGCGCGCGTGCAGCGCGTGAAGGATCACCTGCTGCAGCAAGGCAAGGTTCCGGCCGACCGCGTGTTTCTCGTCGCGCCGACGCCGGCCGGCCCGCGGGTCAACTTGCATCTCAAGTGAGCGCCGCGTGATGGACTGCCGTTCCCACTGCGGCGCGTGTTGCATCGCGCCCTCGATCAGCTCCCCGATTCCCGGCATGCCCCACGGCAAGCCGGCGGGGATTCCCTGCGTGCAGTTGCTCCCCGATCTGCGCTGCGCGCTGTTCGGAAAACCCGAGCGGCCGGCCGTGTGCTCCGGGTTGCGCCCGAGCGAGAGCATGTGCGGCGGGAGTCGCGACGAGGCGCTGCGCTTCCTCGCGGCCCTCGAAGTCGCGACGGCGCCGCCGGCGTGATCGAAGGCGGCGGCGTTCGGGTGTATTCGATTCTCAGTTACACTTCCGGTCGCCGGTGGCAGCCGGCGCAGGGGCCGCGATCACCGGCCTCGAAGGCATGCTTGCGCTCGCGCTCAGCAGCGCCTCGAGCCGGTCGTAGCTTTCGGCCACGCCCTCCGCCATGGGCGAGGCGAGAACGCCGTCGCGCGCGTCCCGTGATTCGTGGCGTTCGATGAGCAGGAGCGCCGTCCGCCCCTCCTGTTCGGTGAAGACTGCCGTGATCAGCGCTTCGCCCGGGTACCACGGCTGATCGAAGCGCTCGGTGGCCACGAAACGCTCCCCCGGCACGAATTCGCGATACACGCCGCCGAAGGCCATTTCGGGGCCGCCGCCGACGGACTGCATGACGAAACGGTAGGCGCCGCCCGGCTTCCGCTCGTTGACGGCGAGCACGACCGGCCAGTCGTGCGGTCCGAGCCAGCGCTTGATCGACTCGGGCTCGGTGTAGGCTTTGAAAACGGCGTCACGGGGCGCGTCGAAGACGCGGGTGATCACGATCTCGCGGTCGGCGAGGGGAGCGACGTGGAGTTTTCCGATGGTTTTCATGGCTCGGTTGCGGGGAGGGTTCGTGTTCGGTTTCCACGTTCTCAACGAACGGACGGACCCGGGGAGGACAGGAGGGCGGCGACGCTTTGGGCGGCGAAACGAAAAATCCGCCGCGAGGCGACTCCGCGAGGCGCCGAGCGGCGTAATGACCGGTGAACCCACCCGTCGCCGATGAGAACACGTTCCATTCTTTCCCTCAGCCTGGCCCTGGCCGCCTCGGCCGGCGCCACTCCGACGATCCAGGTTGAGCTGGGCGCGAGCCATTTCTGGCTGCGCAACACCCATGGGGAAGACAACGTCGACCCTCTCCGCGTCGACGAACCGACGAAGACAGCGCCCTTCGTGGCGGCGACCTACGCCTTCAACCAGCGCTTCGGCCTCCGGCTGAGCTATCACTACCTGGACAACGTCGAGACCGCGGCGGAGTTCGGTCATCCCCCGGGTGAAGTCGTCCCCCAGGTCGTGGTCTTGGGCCGCTTCCGCGACGACGTGCACGTGGTCAGCCTCGCCCCGGAGTTCAACTGGAACCTCACGCCCCGGCTCAAGTTTGCCATTGCCCCGCAGGTGAACTGGGTGGCAAGCAGGGGCGTGGTGAGTTATGCAACCAACGATCCCTCCGTCCTGCTGGTCGGTCCGCGCGAGCGCGACGCTGACGGCTTCACGCTTGCCGGCTCGACGCGGCTGATCTGGGCCCTGGGCGAACGCGCCGCGGTCTCGTTGGGATATCACTACATCGACTTCGACCCGAGCTTCGGCCGCACGGCGCAGGTGCTTTCGGGAGGGCTGCTATGGACGTTTTGAGGATCGAGTCGTCCGGCGGAAGCTGCCCGGAGATCGGACGGCTCCAACGGCGGGGCGCGCCCATGATATTTTCGTCCTAGCACCTGTGGTCGAAGCCAACGGCCAGTCCGGTTCCTTTCTGCCCTTCGATGCGGCCGCGCTCGCCCGGCATCGCGACCTGATCGTGCGTGTCGCGGCGGGGGATGCGGAGGCGCTGCAGTTGCTCTATCTCGAACTCGGGCCGGTGGTGAACGGCATCGTCCGCCGGATCCTGGAAAATCCCGAAGATGCACGCGAGACGGTGCAGGACACCTTCATCCGCGTCTGGCGGAGTGCGGGAACGTTCCGCGCCGAGCGCGGCGAAGTCGTGGCGTGGATCATCTTCATCGCCCGCAACGCCGCCGTCAGCCGCGTGCGGAAAGGCGCCCGCCAGCGCGTTCTTTACGAGGCGCTCCAGCGGGAGGCCGCCGAGCCTTTCTTTCCGCCTGTTTATCGCTTCGACGTGCAGGAGGATGTATCGCGGCGGCTCGACACGCTTTCCGCGGCCCAGCGGCGGGCGCTCGAACTGGCTTTCTTCGGCGGCTTCACGCAGGCGCAGATCGCCGCCGCGATGCAGACGCCGATCGGCAACGTGAAAAATTATCTCCGCCGCGGCCTGCAGAAGCTCCGGCAACTCGCGCGCAGCCATGACTGAACCCTTCGAGAACGACGCTCACGATTACCTGCTCAACCAGATGGAGACGGGGCGTCGCACCGCGTTTGAGCAGGAGCTGCAGCGCAACCCGGCGGCGTCCGCCGCCTTGAAGCGCTACGCCGACTCCATGGCGGGCTTTGCGTGCGACGTGGCCGGACCGGAAACCCTCAGCGCGGCGGATCATCAGGCGGTCGTCGCCGCGCTTGCCCGCGCCACGCGCACCCCCCAGGCGGTGCGACGGATCGTGCGGCCGACGCGGGTCGAGTGGCGGCGGCTGGCCTGGCCGGTGGCGGCGGCATTCCTGGTTTTGCTCAATCTGATCGAGTTTCAACGACCGCTCACGCCGTCGGCCGGCCGGAGCGCCTCCACCGCGGCCGAGCGGGCCGGCCGGACGGAGAGCGTGGGCCAGGACCGGCGCACTGCGGCCGTGCCGACGCCGGAAGTCGAGGGCGCGGAAGACGCTGGTGACGACGCGCCGCCTGCGCCCGGTGCTGTCAGGGCCGCCGACGCGGCGGCTGCGCGCGAGGCCCAGCGCGAACTCGAACACCTCCGGGCCAACATCGCCGCGCTGCGTCGGGAGCAGGATCGGCTGCGCGCCGAATACAGCGCCGTGATCCGGCTGCACGAGGAGCAACGCGTCGCCGACCGCAGCGTCAACCGGCTCGCGACCATGGAGCTGGTCGACGCGGCGACCTACGCCCGCGGCGAGCGCCGGGGTTTGGTCACGGTGGGCCGCAACATTCTCAGCGAGCCGGGCGTGGTGACCCTGCCCGATGCGGGCGCGCTGCCCACGGTGGGCACGACCACGACCCAGTCGTCCCCGGCGGCCTACGCGTGGTCGGTGTTCGACGAGTCCGAACGCCAAGGGACGCTCAATCTCTACAACCTGCCTGCCGTCACCGAAAGCGAGACGATCCAGGTGTGGGTGCGGCCGGCCGACGCGGCGGAGTTTCAACGGGTGGCCGAGGTGCCGTCCCGGTTCTACGGCAGCAGCGGCACCGTGCAGTATGCGCTGCCCGAATCGTCGGCGCCGGCCGAGATCGTGGTCACGGTCGAACCCCGCGACACCCCGGCGACGGAACCCTCCGGCGTGACCGTCCTCAGAGGCCCCTGAGCAGGTCGGATGGCGGCGCCGGCCGCGTCGGCGTGGATTTTACGGATTTTTTCCACGAACTCGGCCTGGCGCAGGCCATTCGTCATTAAGAAGAACCGCCGGGAGTCGATGTGGGTGATTCTACGTAAACCCTCGAGCCCCGTCGGCATGAAAGCCCCAGTCTTCTCGTTTCTGAAGCGCAACGGATGGATGAGCGCCGCCGGCGCTGGCGCCGCGTTGTTGGGTGCGGGGACCGTGCTGACCCGGCCGGGCGGCCTCCGGGTGGGATTGCTGGTCGCGGCGGCGAGCGCGGCGGGCGCCGCCGGGCTGCTGATGGCGCGCAAGGTCGTGCGAGCCCGCCCGGCCGGCGCCCTCGCCGGGAAACTCGATGCGCTCACGGATCGCTCCGAGCGCATTGCCGCGCACGCGGCGCAGGTCGCGCGCGACGCCGGCGCCCTCGCCACGGTGACCTCGCGCGAGGCGGCCGGCATCGAGGAAATTGCATCGACGGTCGAGGAACTCGCGTCGATGACGCAGCGCAACGCCGATCACACCCGCGAGACCGACGCGCTTATGCAGGAGGCGCGCGCCACCGTTTCGCAGGCGGATGCCTCGATGCGCAGCCTCACGGTCGCGATCCAGGCGATCCACCGGCAGAGCGCGGCGACCTCCAAGATCATCAAGACGATCGACGAAATTGCGTTCCAGACCAACATCCTCGCGCTGAACGCCGCAGTCGAAGCCGCGCGTGCGGGCGAGCACGGCGCGAGTTTCGCGGTCGTGGCGGAAGAGGTCCGCAGCCTCGCGCGTCATGCTGGCGAAGCGGCGCGCGATACGGCGGCGTTGCTCGAGGAAACGGGCCGTCAGGTGGCGCAAGCGACCGCGGTGGTCGACGAGACGAGTCGCCAGTTCGAGAGCGTCAACAGCCGCGTGACGCAATCGAGCGGGCTCGTGACGCAGATCGCGCAGGCCTCGGCCGAGCAGGCGCGCGGCCTCGACCAGCTCAACGGCGCGATCATCGAGATCGAGAAAGTCGTGCAGCACACCGTCGCCAACGCCGATCACTCCGCCACCGCGGCGCAGCAGTTGACCGAGGAGTCGCAGGCGATCGACACGCTGCTCGGCGAGTTGCGCGAGCTGTTGCGGGTGAAGCGCGGCGCGAGCCGGACCGCGGCGGCGGGCGCCGGCGGAAAACTGCAGGTGCGGATTGCGGTGAGTTCGCTCGTGGCCGAGTCGCTGGCGAAGTGGACGCAGCAGACGCCGGTCGGCGAAATCACGCGCTTTGACAGCCCGCACGCGAACCGCCCGACGGTCGATCTGGTGCTGCAACTGCAGGCGCTCGCGGCCGGCGGGCTCGATTTCGACTACGAGTTGTCGGTGCATCAAAACCACGGGCGCGCCGTGGTCGAGGTCCAGCAAGGTTACAATCACCTCACCGCTGAGACGGTTTGGGACAGCGAGATCACGCGCAACGCCGACAACCTGCTCTCGTCGCAGCCAGTCATCTTGAACGGCCAGTTCGAGAAGGGCCTGTATGTGCGCCCGGACCACCCGCGGCTGCTCGAAGCGAGACTGCCCGAAGCGTTGTCCGACTGCATCGGCGCGACCGTCTTCAACTGGGCGGTCGACCTGCAGCTCCTCGAAGCCCTCGGCCTGAAGCGGATCGAGAAGGCGAGCCGGATCGAAAACGTCTTCCAGCTCCTCCGCGACGGCCGCGCCGATTTCACGCTGCTGGAGTTTGCCGCCACGCCCGACATGAGCCTCGAACACGGCGGGGTGAAACTCATCCCCGTGCCGCAGTGCAAGGTTGCGCTGCCCGGCAGCCGCTCGTGGATCGTCTCGAAACACGCGCCGCACGCAGCCGAGATCCTGCAAGCGCTCGACCGCGGGATCGCGGCCCTGCGGCAGGAAGGCCGGATCGAGCGCGCGTTTGGCGAATGCGGATTTTTTCACCCCAAAGTCAGCCGCTGGAAACGCCTCTCTGCCGGAGGAAAAGCGCTCTCGTTTGCCGCCACGCCGACGCCGGCGTGAGCGCGTGTCCCGGGGCAGGGAAGCCTTTCCCAGCGCTCCGACGGCCTGTCCTGTGCGTTGATCAACCTCGCCAACGCGTTGGCAGAGTGCAGCGGACTTCAGGCAAGGCCGCGGGTGCCTGGCGACGCGTGCAACCCGATCTTGCGCGCGCGCGGCCGGCCCGCACAGTGCGCTACTCCTTTCCCATGGCCAAACCCGAAGAGCCCAAGGTCATTTTTTCGATGATCGGCGTCTCGAAGAAGATCGAGCGCAAGGAAATCCTCCGCGACATCTCGCTGTCGTTCTTCTACGGCGCGAAAATCGGTGTGCTCGGCCTCAACGGCTCCGGCAAATCCTCCCTCATGCGCATCCTCGCCGGGCGCGACACCGAGTTCGACGGGCACCTGCACTTCGAACCGGGCTACTCCGTCGGGCTTCTCGAGCAGGAGCCGCAGCTCACGGCCGGCGCGACGGTGCGCGCCTGCGTCGAGGAGGGCGTGAAACACCTCAGCGACCTCGTCGCCGCCTACGATGCGACGTGGGACGAGATCTCCGCCGCGGCCGACGACGCCGAGCGCGACCGGATCACGACCCTCCAGGGCGACCTGCAGGAAAAAATCGACGCCGCCGGCGCGTGGGACGTCGCCTCGCATGTCGAGATGGCGATGGACGCGCTGCGCTGCCCGCCGGGTGACCAGATCGTCGACAATCTTTCCGGCGGCGAGCGCCGCCGCGTGGCCCTCGCGCGCCTGCTCCTCCAAAAGCCCGACATCCTGCTCCTCGACGAGCCGACCAACCACCTCGACGCCGAGAGCGTGCAGTGGCTCGAGCAGCACCTCGCGCGCTATGAGGGCACGATCATCGCCGTCACGCACGACCGCTATTTTTTGGATAACGTTGCCCAGTGGATCCTCGAGCTCGACCGCGGGCAGGGCGTGCCGTGGAAGGGCAACTACTCCTCCTGGCTCGAGCAGAAGCAGCGCCGCCTCGCGATCGAGCAGCGCACCGAGGATCGCCGCCAGAAGGCCATGGCCCGCGAACTCGAGTGGATCCGCAAATCCGCCAAGGCCCGGCAGGCGAAGTCGCAGGCCCGCATCAATGCCTACGAGGCGATGCTCAAGGAAAACACCGTCGAGAAGGAGCGGGAGTTCGAGCTCATCATTCCGCCCGGCCCGCGGCTCGGCACGCTCGTGGTCGAGGCGTCCGGCGTGTCGAAGGCTTACGGCGAGAGGCTGCTGTTCGAAAACCTGACGTTCTCGCTCCCGCCAGGCGGCATCGTCGGGGTCATCGGCCCGAACGGCGCCGGTAAGACGACGATGTTCCGGCTCGTCACCGGTGTGGAGAAACCGGATACGGGCGAGCTGCGGGTCGGTCCGACGGTGAAGATCGCGCACGTCGACCAGTCGCGCGATTCGCTGCCCGACGCGCAGACGATTTTCGAGGCGATCAGCGGCGGCGAGGAGATCCTCAAGCTCGGCGGGCGCGACGTAAACGCGCGGGCCTACTGCGCGCAGTTCGGCTTCACCGGCGCCGACCAGCAGAAGAAGGTCGGCATCCTTTCCGGCGGCGAACGCAACCGCGTGCACCTCGCGCGCCTGCTCAAGAGCGGCGCCAACCTGATCCTGCTCGACGAGCCGACCAACGACCTCGACGTGAACTCGATCCGTGCCCTCGAGGAGGGACTGGAGACGTTCGCCGGTTGCGCCGTGGTCGTGTCGCACGACCGGTGGTTCCTCGATCGTGTGGCGACGCACATCCTCGCCTTCGAGGGCGAGAGCACTGTGCACTGGTTTAGCGGCAACTACTCGGCCTACCTCGAAGATTACCGCCGCCGCCGCGGCAAGGACGCCGAGCAGCCGCACCGCATCAAATACCGCAAGCTGACGCGCGCCTGAGCCGCCGGGAGTGTTGCCGCAGCCGCCGGGTAACGAGGGTGGGGACGGCCATCAGCGACAGTTCGCGCGCCTCGACGAACGCCCTGCCGTAGCGCGGGGTTTCAGCCCGCGCGCGGCGGCTCAACGGCTGGACACGACGGCGGACGTGCCGCGACCGATCCGGCGGAGGTCGATCGGAGGGGGGCTGTCGCTCTCGATCAGTATTTGCGGCCGGCTGTCCGCGGGAAACGGCGGCGCGCTGTGCAAGGGAAAGGGCACCGCGCTGTTCATCGGGAAGGGGGAGGCGCTGTCGGCGCTGGTGTGGTGCGCGTTATTGAAGGCCTGGCTCAGCTCGACGGCATCGGCCCGCATTTTCTGGGCGGCCTCTTCGGAGATCCCGTGGGTGAAACGCAGATGGAAACGTTTGCCGAGATATTCCTCGAACGTCAGCCATTTGCCGCCATCGCGCACGCGGTGCGTCCAGGCGCAGACCGGGATCAGCCGCTCGAGTTCGCGCATGCGGCGCAGGAGCAGGGTCGCGCCGATCCCGGCGAGGGCGAGCGCGACCCCGATCATCCCGACGTTGATGTTCTGAAACAACTGGGCGCGATCGGAGGCGTGATCGCTGCGCTCGGCGAGTTCGGCGAATTCGCGCTTCTCCACTTCGCGCAGCTGCAGCCGCAGTCGGTGCATCGCCGCAATGCTGCGGTCGCTGTCTACGATATTGATCGCCGCGCCGATGCCGCCTTCGCGCCGCAACTCCGTCGTGCGGGTCATCTCGGCAAACTTTTCCGTGGCGACGTGCTGCAGCTCGGCGAGGGCGGCCTGTTGCACAGAGTCGCCTTTGAAACGGTTTCCCAACCCGGCCGTCTCCTGCCGGAAACGCCAGGCCGCCTGCTGGTAGGCCTCAAGGTGCTCGGGCGCGCCGGTGAGGATGTAGCCACGTTGCCCCGCCTCGGCGTCGGCGAGCGCCGTGCGCAACTGGTTGATGGCGATCAGCGTCGTCTGGACGCGAGCGATGCTCTCGTTGGCGGCCGTCACGCCGCGGGTAGCCACCGTCGACAGGAGCGCAGTGGTCACCACCAGCGCGAAAGCTGCGACCAGTCCGCCCAGCACGACGGGGCGTGAGAGCAGGAGCGAGCGCGAGCCGGGTTTCGGGTGTGTGGATGTGGACATGGAGGTCCTGGAAGGTAGCCGCCTGACAGCAAATCTTCGGCATGGATCGCGGAATCCGCGGGCTTTCAGGAATTATTTACCCGTTTGCGGTATCGTATCTTCGATCTTCCCTGCCGTGACGTCTTTTTCCCATGAAACCATTACTTTCATTGCTGGTCCTCGGGGCCTTCCTGTCGCGCATGTCCGCCGCTGAAACCAAATCCGAATTTCTCGTGCTTGGGGGCGGCTGCTTCTGGTGCACCGAAGCGGCCTACGAACTGCTGCCGGGCGTGAACGCCGTCGTGAGCGGCTACGCCGGCGGCAAAAACGCGCACCCGAGCTACGAAGAGGTGTGTTCGGGCGCGACCGGACACGCCGAGGTCATCCGGATCGAATTCGATCCGGCGGTGACGTCGCTGGAGACGCTGCTCGACTATTTCTGGCAGGTGCACGATCCGACAACGCTCAACCGCCAGGGGGCGGACGAAGGCACGCAGTATCGCTCGATCATCCTTTACGCCGACGAAGCCCAGAAGCGCGCCGCCGCCGCCTCGCTCGCGAAGGCCAACCCCGGCTGGGGCGGACGCATCGTCACCGAGATCAAGCCCCTGGATACGTTTTATCCGGCCGAGGCGTACCACCAGGATTACTTTAAGAAGAATCCAAACGCCGGATACTGCCGCGTCGTGATCAAGCCGAAGATCGACAAGCTCAAGAAATCGCCGGCGGTGAAGGCGGGCAAGAGTTAGCGAATGCCCGAACGCCCTCGCGTAGCGCGGGGCTCCGGCACCGGTTCGACCGGTTAAACCGCGCTAGTTGTTACTATTCAGTAAGTAGTGTGGCATCTGCCGTTGACTTGGCACGCGATCCGCTCATCGTGGCTTCGTGTTCATTCGCCGCGCGCTGACTGCGATTGGTCTCACGGCCGCCCTGCTGGCGGCTCCCTCGGCCTTCGCGGGACGGTCCTCCGAAAATGGTTCCCTGCCGATCCCGCCGGGCCTGACCTGCGAACGCGAGATTCCGGTGCGTGAGCTGTTGACCGAGGCGCAGAAACTCCTGCCCAAGGGTGCCTATCTGGGCCCGCTGCTCGACGGCCGCTACGCGGTGATCGACCATCGCTGGCTCGAAAAGGAGTTTCTGCCGTATTACCGCCGCAGCGCGGAGTCCCTGAAACACATCGCCTCGCGCGAGCACGAAGCGTCGGACTGCGATAACTACGGCATGTTTCTGCGCCACCTCGTCAGCCTCGCCGGGATCGTCGGCCGCACGGCGGAGCCGGCGGCAGCGCAGGTGATCGTCTTTCAAGACCGTGCGTTCTCCGGCGTGGGGCCCACCCACGAACGGCACAGCGTCGGCCTGTTCCTCACCGAGCGCGGCTGGTTCGTCCTCGAGCCGCAGAACGCGGTCCGCCTCACCCCGCTCGAACGCTACGCCAACCGCGACAACATCCAGTTCATTTCGTTTCACTGAGCCGCCCGTTGCGCGTCGGCCCGCGCTTTTCACCCGAATCACACCTTTCCACCCAATCGCATCATGAACCACGCATTGTCCCTCCTCGCCGCCGCCCTCGGTGCCGCTGCTGCCTTTGCCGCTGAACCCACGATTACGCCTGCGCTGGCTTCGGCCAACGCTCCCGTCGCCCTCGAAAAAATCATGGTTACTGGCTCGCTGGCCGATCCGGCTGCCGGCGACGACACCGTGGCGCTCGAGAAAATCATGGTGACGGGCTCGCTGCAGGATCCGACCGAGGCACCGGTCGCGTTGGAGAAAATCATGGTGACCGGCTCGCTCGCCGATCCGGCGGACGCGCCGGTGGCGCTCGAAAAGATCATGGTGACCGGCTCGCTCGCGCCGCGCCCCGCGCTCAAGCGCGTGCACACGAAGCGCTGAGCGGCGCCGGTCATCCGCCGCAACACAACACGACAAACTACGAACCAGTCAGACGCCCCGGCCGCACCGCCGGGGCGTTTTGATTTTCAAATGGCGGTTGCGGCAGGTGAGGCGGAGTTTATGCCGGCGGCTTGGCCCTCGATGGGCCAGTTCCGTTTGTAGATGTTCATCAGAGTTCCGCGCATCCCTCTCGTCACCGTGCTCCTGCCCGTGCGAAACGCCGCCGCGACGGTGGCGCGCGCCATCGCGAGCATCCGCGCGCAGACGCTGGCCGATTGGGAACTGATCGCCATCGACGACGGCTCG
>DASWVO010000331.1:0-18673 GCA_036406235.1 Opitutaceae bacterium | reverse complement strand
TGTTCGCTCTGCACCTGATCCGGCACGTAGCTGTAGTAGGTCAGCAGCCACCCCACGACCGCGCCACCGAGCCCCATGCCGGCTTTCTGGCAGAATGAGATTCCGCCCCAAGCCAGCCCGGAGACGCGCTCGCCGAGCTTGTTCTCGCCGTAATCGATCGCCTCCGCGATCGCCGACCAGAAGACGGGGGCGTGCAGGTCCACCACGAACGACAGGAGAAAATACAGGACGAACGCCAGGAGCGTATCGCCGGGCTTCACCGCGAAGAACAGCACCACGCTGAGCGCTCCCACGGCGAGCTGACTCCAGCGGAACATTTGAATCTTGCACCAACGCTTCGTGATCCAGGTCGACGCGACCATCGCGAGGATCGCTGCGACGACGCCCGTGGCCAGGAAGCGCGAGAGGATCACGGCGTCACCGCCGAGGTAATACTTCGCGTAGTAGGCGGCGACCGCGCCGCGGATCACATAGCCGATCGTGCCGATCACGCACACGCCGCAGAGCACGAACCACTGGTCGTTGCGGAAGAGCAGCGCGGCCTGCTGCAGGAGGGGCTTTTTTTCCGCCACGTGCTGCAGTCGCTCCGTCGTCGTGAAGAAGCAGAATAGAAACAACAGCGTTGCGGCGACCGCCATCACGCCCATGGCGGCCTGGTAGCCGCGGGCGAGGGTCCCCGCGCCCCAATTCGCCGCGAGCACCGGCACGACGATCGTCACCAGGAACGCGGCGACCTTGGCGAAGAACAGGCGGTAGCCGTTGGCCGACAGTCGCTCCGCCGGCGAATCGGTAAGGACGCCGATCAGCGAGATGTACGGGATTGTCACCGCGGTGAAGATCAGCGTCACCAGGATGTAAGTTGCATAGGCCCACATCAACTTGCCGCCGTATCCAAGTTCCGGAGTCGTAAAGGTCAGGAAGACCGAGATGCCGAACGGCACCGCGAGGAACAGGAAGTAGTGACGGTAGCGGCCCCAGCGCGTGGTGAACTTGTCGGTGATCAGGCCCATCAGAGGGTCGGTGATCGCGTCGATCAGGCGCACGACGAGAAAGAGCGCCGCGAGGTCGGCGGGGCGCAGTCCGAAAACGTCCGTATAAAAGAACGTGATGATGAGCGCCATCGACGACCAGACGACATTCACGGCCATGTCGCCGGCGCCGAAGCCGACCTTCTCCAGGACGGAGAGTTTGGTGGAAGCGGACGGGGTGGGATTCGTCATGGATTATCGGATACGCGCTGCCAGGGGATCAAGGTTGGAGAACGCTCACGTAATCGCGCAGGACGCTCTCATCGATGTGCGGCCAGTGCTCCTCATCCCACAGGATCTCGGCGATCTTCAGTTTCTGAAGACCGTTGTCCGCGATCTCGTAGGCGTGGAAGACGAGGTAGTCCTTCCCGTCGAACGTGTAGGCGCTGTTGTGGCCGACGCCCGCCCATTCCTGGTTGCCCGCGAGGAGCAGCGTGCCGCCGCCTTTGGCGAGGTCGACACCGTTGCGGTCGAGGTACGGACCGGTGAGCTGTTTCGAGCGGCCGACGACCATCTTGTAGTCGCTGTCCTTGCCGCGGCAGCACTTGTCCCACGAAACGAACAGATAGTAGTAGCCGTGTTTGCGGAAGATGAACGGGCCCTCGAGCTCCGCGGGCTCGGGATCGCGATCGTCGACGAGGACGGAGCGCTCGCGCTTCGCGAGCGAATACCACTCCTGCGGCTCGGCGGGCCGGGCCCAATTCGCGTCGAGCCTCACCAGCTTGAGTCCGCCCCAGAACGAGCCGAAACTCATCCAGGCGGTGCCGGTTTCACTGACGACGACGGCCGGATCGATGGCGTTCCAAAGATCCCGATTGGGCACCGATTGCAGGACGATGCCCTGGTCCTCCCATTGATAATCGGGCGAGTCCGGATCGAGCGTGCGGTTGATCGTGAGACCGATGGCGGAAGTGTTCACACCGAACGAAGAGACGGAGTAGTAGAGGTAAAACCTTCCGTCGCGTTGCACGATGTCGGGCGCCCAGAGGTGGCCGTTGAACGCCGGCGCGATGCTTCTGGCCCACGACGGCTCGCCGGGAAACACGCGACCGCGCGGCCGCCAGGTTTTCAGATCGGCGCTGCTGTAGAGCGTGATGCCGGGGCCCGTGCTGAAGAGATAGTAGGTGTCGCCCTCCTTCGCGACGACCGGGTCGTGAATGCTCACCTGTCGCGCGGAGGCGAGGGGGGCAGTGCATGCGAGCAGGAGCAGGGCTGGCGCTAATCGCAGGAAGACTCGATGAAGAGGCGGGAGCATGAATGGGAAAGAGGCCTTTCGGATGATTCGGCCGACGACGCGACCCGGGCGGGGCCAGTCTGTGCCTGGCCCCGGTCCGGCCGCAGACCGGATCTGCGCTCGGGCTCAGTAACGATATCGCACCCCCACCTCGTAGGTCCGGTCGAAGTGCCGGGTGTCACGCGGATACAGGTCCGCGTTGTCGCCGAAGTAGTCCTGGAATTTCTGGTCCAGCAGATTCGTGGCGTCGAAGGTGATCGTGAGATTCTCGCGCAGCGCGAAGCTCGCCGAGAAGTTCAACCAGTCGGTGTCTTTTACGCGGATGGTGCGCAGGCCGCTGGTCGGGGAGTTTGGCCCGTTGAACGTATCCACGTACTTGTCACGCCAGTTGTAGGCGAGGCGGGCCGAGAAGCGTCCGCGCTCGTAGATGGCGACGATGTTGTACGAGTATTTGGATACCTGGGCGTAAGGCAGTTCGACGAGCGGGGCGGGATTTGCGGTCGAGGTGGGATCGGGAGCACGGTTCTGGCCCTCGATGTAGGTGAAGTTCGTCTGCCAGCCGAAACCCTGCAGAAACGAGGGGAGAAACTCCGGAAAGTGCTGGTAGGTGAATTCGACGCCGTCGAGATGGCCCTTGTCGGAGTTGCGCGGGCGGGTGACGATGTAGTCGGTGTCGCCGATGGTCTCGATCGACGCGAAGGTCTGCACGTAGCCGTCGATCTCGCGGTAGAAGCCGGCGAGCGAGACATAACTGGCCTTGGCGAAATAGTATTCGAGCGAGAGGTCGTAGTTGGTGGACTCGACGTTCTTCAGCTCCGGGTTGCCGCCGCTGCCGGTGCCGAGCGCGCCGCCGGTGGTCGTCGGCGCGAAGAGAGTGACAACCGGGTTCAGGTCGACGAAGTTCGGCCGGGTGATCGTGCGGCCCGCGGAGTAGCGGAGATAAAGGTTGGGCCGGAGCCTCACGCGACCGACGAGCGTCGGCAGCACGTCCCAATCGTCCTTGTCGCTCGAGATCGGCTCGCCCGAGGCGAGGTAGCCTTCGAGCTTTTCCTGCGTGTTGATGACACGGGCGCCGATGAGGCCTTCGACGGGAAAGGCGCCGGCGTCGAATTTATAGCCTGCCTGGAGGTACGCCGCGTAGGTGGTCTCGGTGTCGCTGAAGGCCAGCGTCGGGTTGAAGTCCGGCGCGGCGGTGCCGAGACCGAAGGCCTGGCGGATGATCTCCGGATTGTCGCGCTGGAAATCGGCGTCGCCGGCGTACCAGTTCGACGCGCCGAACTCACCCCGGTCGAACAGGCCGTCGGGCGCGAGGCTGCCGAAGCCCTGTATTGAAGTCGTGGGGACGACGCCGCGACCGGCCGCGGGGGCGATGTCGTTGCGGCTCGACTGCCGCGACGTGGCATCCCGCTCGGCGACGCGCACGCCGCCCTTGAGGTGTGTCAGCAGGCCCGAGCCGAGCTGGTACTCGACGTCGGCTTTCCAGGCGATCTGCTCGCTTTTGGCGTGGCTGCGGTTGTCGAACAGGCCCCAGAGACGGTAGTTGTTTTCGTCGCGGATGTCGCCGCCGGTGATGTCGATATTCGTGCCGCCGCCGTTGATGAGGTCGAAGGTGAACGTCGAGGGCTCGACATATTGCACGTCCACGATCACGCCGCGGTTTTTGATGCGGCTCCAGTTGTAGATGGCCTCGGTGGACGCCTTGACGTTGTCGCGAGTCCACTTCGCGCCGACAACCGTCTGGTAGCCGTCGGTCTTGTCGTCGAATGCCTGCGTGCTGTTGAGGTGGAAGTTATTGGCCGTGACCTCGCGCGCGACGATGTTGGTGCCGGGAACGAGCGTGACCTCCTGAAACTCGCCGAAACGCGGAAACCCGATGAAAAAGTTCACGTCGTGCTCGTTTCGATACTGCGTGTAGAGCACGTCGGCGTAGAACTCGAGTTGCTGGTTGGGCCGCCATTGCAGTGAGACGTTGGTGCCGGTGCGGCGGCGGTCGCCGGGCGTCAGCAGCGAGCCGGCGGTGACGGGCAGCATGACCGTCGACTGTCCGCCGGCGAGCGCCGGATCGATCGGCACGGGCTCCCACAGGAAGTTGAAGACGCGCTGATCCTTGAAGTGATAGCGGTTGCCGGAGACGGAAACGAGCGCGCCGACCTCGCCGCCGTTGGGCAGTTTCCAGCGGTCGCTCACGAGGCCGCTGGCGACCCAGCTCGTGCCGTCCGCCTCCTTACCCTCGATGACGCGGCCGCCGGCGGAGAGCTCGAGGCCGGCGAAGTCGAACGGCCGGCGCAGCCGGATATCGATCACGCCGGCGATGCCGCCCTCGATCTGGTCCGGCGTGCTGGTTTTGTACACGTCGACGCCGGCGACGAGCTCGGCCGGGATGTCCTGCAGGGCCACGCCGCGCCCGGTGCCGGTGAAGATCTCGTGGCCGTTGAGCGTGGTGCCGAGATTGGGAAGGCCGCGGATCACGACCGAGTTCACCTCGCCGTTGTCGCGCGCGACCTGGATGCCTGGCACGCGCTGCAGCGCATCGGCGACGGTATTGTCGGGAAACTTGCCGATGTCCTGGGCGGCGATCGAATCGATGAACGGCACGGCGTTCTGCTTGAACTCCTGCGCAGTCATCAAGCTGCCGCGCAAGCCGCTGACGACAAATTCGCCGAGGCCGATCGTCTCATCGTCGGCGCCGGGCGGACGGGTGGTGGGGTTGGTGGTTTCCTGCGCGCTGGCGGCGGCGGCCAGAAGCGCACAGGCGAGCGTGGTTCGCAGAATGGCGAAGGAACGGCCGAGAATGGCCGGCGGTTGGTCCGGGGTATGGGATCGGGTGGGTTTCATTGGGGTAACAACGTGGGCGGTCCGCGAAGCCGGGCCCAAAGAGGACCGGCCTCATCCCCTACATGCGCCTTTTCGCGGCAAAATCCGACACGGCGGGCCAAACTTTCTGGCAGCGTGGGAAGAGGCCGTGATGCCTGCCTCGTCAGGGACAGACGGTGACGTGGAGGCAGGCGTCTCTGCCGGCCGGATTGGTGGAAAGGACGCGGGCGGGGCGGAATAACTGGCCACGGCAGGCACGGAGGCCTGCAGCCAGTGCGTGGTAACATGGGGACGATGAGAGAGCTGCCGGGACAGGACGGAGTTCATGGTTCGGTCGCGAACCCGAAGAGCCGGCCGGCAGCAGTCAGAGCGCCCATAGTGGCGAGGAAGCGGGTAACGACCGTGGAGAGAAGGGGCGCAGGAAGGTGAAGAGCGTGAAAGCCAACCCGAACGAACCAATCCCGACGGAAGTTCCCACGGGGGATAAACCCGGCGGAAAGATCCATGGCCGCTGGCCGTGGGTCGAACGGACGGTGTGGACGGAACGCATGCTGGAGACCCTCGAAAGAGGGCCGAAAAACGGAGTGTGGCACAGCCTGATCGACAAGGTGTACGCCCCCCGCACGTTGCAGGCGGCCTGGGTGTGGATCGCCAAACCCGGCAGCCGGGAGCAACGGCCGCTGGGTATCCCGGCGGTGCGAGACCGGATCGTGCAGACGGCGCTGCGGATGGTGCTGGAGCCGGTCTTCGAGCGCGACTTCGCGCGCGAAAGCCACGGCTTCCGGCCCGGCCGCGGCTGCCCGGATGCGCTGGACCGGGTGGAGCAGTTGCTGGCCGAGGGAAGTATCCACATCGTGGATGCGGATCTGAAGAGCTATTTCGACACAATCCCGCACGAAGCCTTGCTCGAGCGGGTGAAGGCGAAAGTGGTGGACCGGCGCATCCTCGGACTAGCAGCTCTGGTTGCGGGCTCAACCAGTCCCTGAATGAAGGGCACTCACCAACTGGAGAGCCGGATGCGGGAAATCCGCCCGTCCGGTTCGGAGGGAGGGGCAGGGCAACTCAATGCCCTGTCCCTAACCCTATCCTGGATGATCACTTCGGCAACGCGATGCGCCGGGCGGCGCTGTTGGTCTTTTCGTCGTAGAGGATGACCTCCACCGAGGTGGCGCCGGCGGTCTTGCTGGCCGGGGCGTCGAGAACAAAGGTTTCCTCATGGCCGTCGAGAATGCCGTCGAGCGGCTGTTCCACTTCGGTCTTGAAGCCGTTGTTGAAAACGAACTCGACGCCGACGAGCAGCGAGCGGGCGTCTCGGCCGCGCACGGTCACGGCCAGGCGCTCGCCCTTCCGAACGGCGGTCGCCTCTTGAATCTCCGGCGGCGTGTGATCGATCACCAGATCGTCGGCTTCGAACACCACCGTGAGTCGGTCGGCAGCAGCGCGGGGCGCCTGTTCGCGCGCGGTCAGCCGCGTGAGATAGGTGCCGTCGGCCAGGTGCGTGGTGTCGAATTGTGCGTAGCTGTCAGTCGTGTCGACGACCATGTCGGTCCACTCCTTCTCCTCGTCCCTCCGCATCGAGAAGGTGGCGGTGATGGTGTCGCCGTCGACGTCACTGAGACTCCAATACACGACCTGCGTGCCGGGGGAGGGCACGATCGGGCTGCTGAGAAAACTGCCGCTGCCGCCAGCGCGTTTCTCCTCGTCACGACTCGCACCGACAAGTTGACCGAGGGTCGTGAGCGGCGGGGAGACGGAGGTCTCCTCGCGCGCGAGCAGAGCGAAGTTAGGCGGGATCACGCGGAAGTCCTGAAGCGAAGGCCGGTGATTTTGCGGCAGGTAAGCGAGACTGGCCTTGTCGAGTTCGACGCCGGCCGTGTCCGGCTTCAAAAACGTCAGGCGCAGCTGCACATAGCGGCCGCGCAGGCCGGGGCTGAACCAGCCGCCGTCCTTGGGCGCGAGCGCGGTCCATTCGCTCCAGCCTTCGACCTCGTCGGCGGCGTAGCTGACGCGGGCTTCGACGCGCAGGGCCTCGGGCGTCAGATTGCGCAGGCGCGCGAAGCGCAACTGGCCGAGTTCGGCGGGCGCGCCGAGATCGAGCCGCCGCGTCTCCACGCGCCGTTCCTGCGCCGCGGCGGCGAAGCTCAATTCGTAGAGCTCGGCGGGGTTGTTGCCCAGCGCGAGAAAGACGCCCTTCGACTCCGGACCGGCCGGAGTCAGTGCAAGCAGTTGGGCGGCCGGCGTGGCCTCGAGCGTCAGGCTGCGGCGGGCCACCGGATCGTAAGCGAGCAACTCCCCCTGTTCGCCGCCGGCGATGACGATCAGGTCGCCGTGGCGGGCGAGTCGATAAAACGCCACGCCGGTGCGGGTCGCCACCGTCTCGGGAAAGCCGTCGGCCGGAAACCAGACGAGCTGGCCGCGCCCGCTGAAGCGTTCCGTCCGCGACGTGTCGAGAAGCGAGAGCGCTTCGTCGCCGCTGGGCGAGGGCGACGGGGCGGTGGTCGCGCTCGGGGTGCGGATGATCCGCCGTTCGCTCGGGGCGCTGGAAAATGTGATCGCCGCGTAGAAGGAGCCGTCGGGCAGCACGAGGAAATCCGAGGCCTCGGCGTCGCGATTCTCGAGCAGCGTGCGGGGCGCGCCGCCGGCGGCGGGAAAGCGGTAGACGTTCCCGCGCGGGGCGGAGCCGGCGACGAGCGAGCCGTCGGGCAGGCGGTGGATGCGGCGGACATTGCGATCGCGGATCTCGCCGAAGAGCGTGATGCCTTTTGCGGCGAGGCCCTCCTTGCTCGTGACTTTCTCGGTGCTGTCGCCCGCCTTCGCGAGGGTGGCGACATCCACTTTGTAAATACGCCCGGGGTTGCCGGTCGCGACGAGCGCGGTCTTGCCGTCGGGCGAAAGATCGAGGTCGAAGATCGAGTCGACCGGCAGCGACACGCGCGCGACGACCTTCCCGTTTTCGGCGAGCACGAGCGTGCCCTGCGGCGAGGTGCCGGCCAGCAGCCGGCCGCCGGAGAGGGCGCGCAGGGCGAGGATGTTCGTCTCGTCGAGATCGAGCACGGTTTCGACGGCAATGTCGGGACGGGCGGCGGTGTTGACGCGAAGGATTTTGCCATCGGGGCCGGTACCGACGAACCACGCCTCGCCGCGGGTGTCGGCGCGGTCCAGCGCCCAGAGCAGATCGGCGCCAGGCGAACCGGGCAGCGCTTTCACCACCGGCCCCGCGATCAGCCGGCCGTCGGAGCGGGCGCCGAGGCCGCGCAGGCTGCGACTCGGCACGTCGCGAAAGAAATCGATCTCCTGTTTCTTCGAGAGCGGGTCGGCCGCAAGCTCGATGGCGAACAGACTGAGAAGCGCGAGCAAGGGCGGGAGACGATGCAAAAACAACATGAGGCTAAAGTGCGTCGAGTTTTTGGCGGAAGACAACCGCCCAGACGAAGATAGACAGCGCGGGCGGACGGCCGCTTTCGTGGCGCGGCGCGGTCGGATGGACCGCGTCACGGCGGCTGGGGATCCGGCTTTTTATGGGGCGGGCTTTACGCCGACATTGCCCGCCCGAGGCGCGACGGATGTCGGGGCTAAACCCCGACCCAGATCACAAGCACATCATTCTGCGATCGTGAGCGGACGCCGGACGCCGGCGGGAAGTATCCGCCCGGGAAAGACATGGCGTTCCCACAGCGGCACGGAAACATCGCGGCGCTGGAAACGCGCTTCGTCGGCGGTGCGCGCCACGCGCTCGAGTGAACCGGGGAGGTCGAGCGTCGCGGTCGTCTGGTCGGTGAAGGACGAGGTGCGCTCCAACACGGCGACGTAGAGGCCGTCGGTCAGGCGCTCGTGGCGCAGCGCATCGAGATAGGCGTCGAAGCTGCGAATCTGCGCGACCGGAAAGCTGTCGGGCAGGCCCGTGAGTTTGTCGAGCGACGCGCCGGTCGTGACCACGATGTCGAGCGACTTGCCGGCCCAGTTGGCCGGGATGTCGAGCGTCAGCGTCTCACGCACGGGGGCGCCTTGGTAGTCGCGCACCGTGAGGGTGATCGTCACCGGTTCGCCGGGCAGGGCGGTGCGGCGTGAGACCTGGACATTGTCGAGGCTGCTCATCGGGTTCTCATCGAGCGGCTCGACGCTGAACACGATTTCGCTCGGGAAAACCTCCTCGACTGGATTGTCCACCCAAGTGCCGAGCCGGCGGATAAAGGAGTCGAGGCCGCTGTTGAATCCTTGCGGGCCCGGATAGACGGACGTGTTGGCGAGCTTCTTCCCGTCGGGGAAGGTCACCTCGCTGGCCACGCGGAAGCCCTCGGTGAGACCGGCGTCGTTGGAGCCGAGCACGGCCTGCGTGAGGCCTGCGGCGGCGATCACGGGGGTGAGGCGCGGGTGGCGCACCGTCGAGAAGTGCAGCGTGCGCGTCGGCGTTTTCACCGTGACCGGCACGAGCTCGGGCCCCTCGCCCAACTCGCCGTAGATCGCCGAGAGCCGGTCCTGGCGCACGGTGCCGATCACGCGGCCGGTGTTGGAGATTTTGAAGGAGTTGAGATTGGACGGGAGGATGGCCACGATGTCGGCCGCGGCCATGGGCACGGCGACTGCGCCGAGGCCCATGAGCGGATGGCCAAACGCCAGCACGCGGTCGCCGTCGACGTGCGATACCGTGCCGGTGCCGGCGAGGGTGATGTCGCCCACGGAGAGCGCGGCGGCGACGGCATCGCCGGGCTTCAGCTCGACGTCGCGCACGGCGGTCGCCGCCGCTTCGGTCCCGGCCAGGGTGTTGCCGCCGAGGGCGGTGACGTTGAGGCCGACCGCCTGGAAGCGATCGGAGAAGAGCGAGGCCACCTGCGGCGAAATGCCGCCCAGCGCAAATACCGGAGTCAGCGGCTGGAGGCCGGCCGCGAGCGGGTCCGCCGACGGGGAAAACACGCCCGCTCGAGCCGAGGGGCTTTGCTGAGCGGTGCTCACGCCCGAGGGGACGTCCCCGGCAGGCGCCGGTGCGGGGTCAGCCGGCTGGCTGGAGGCGGGCAGCGTCGGATGACGCTCCTGCCCGCCATGGCCGCGCCGCGGCACCGTATTGAGGGCGATTTTGCGCACCTCGAGAAGGTCTTCGATCGGCGTGAAGCCGGCATAGCGCACGGTCTCGAAACGCTGGACTTGGTACGACAGCGCGCCGGCGAGGCGTCCGTCGATATAGAGAGGGCTGCCGCTCATGCCGGCGACCGCGCCCATGTTCTGCACGCGTTCGTCGGTGAGCCGGCACAGAATCATCGACTTGCCCGGGCCGAGCGCGTTCTGGATGACGCCCGTGACCTCGACGGCAAACGACTCCGACTTGGCGCCTTGGAAGACGGTCCAGACCTCACCTTTCATTCCGGCCTTGAGCTCGGAGAGGGGGAGGAGGGGGGCGTCAGCAGGTTGGGCAAAGACGCGGAAAGAGAAAGTCAGGGCCGCGACTGAAAGGAGAAAACGGAGAGACTGCATTGGGGTCCTGACGGATGTATAACGGCTCAAATCTAGATTTCTTGGATGGCTTGACTCATGACTTCGCAGGCGCGGTCGATCGCCGGTCCCTCATGGGCAGTACTGATGAAGCAAGCTTCATACGCGCTGGGCGGAAGGTAGACACCTTTTTGCAGGCATCCATGAAAATATTTCCCGAAGATTTTCGCATCCGCTTGGAGGGCAGTTGCGTAGTCGCGGACCTGGTTTTCGGAAAAATATACGCAAAACATCGAGCCTGTCTGCGGGACTTGTACGGCGAGGCCTTTGTTCCGGGCGGCGGCGAGAACGGCGTCGCGCACCTGGGCGCCGAGCGCCGCAAGCCTCGGGTAGGGATTGAGTTCCTCGAGCAGCCGGAGCGCCGCGATGCCGGCCGCCATGGCGAGCGGATTGCCGCTGAGGGTACCGGCCTGGTAAACCGGGCCGACCGGCGCGAGGTAATCCATGATGTCGGCGCGACCGCCGAAGGCCCCGACGGGCAAACCGCCGCCGATGATCTTGCCCAGGGTCGTCAGATCTGGGGTGATGCCTTCGATTTCCTGCACGCCGCCCTTCGCGAGTCGGAAGCCCGTCATCACCTCGTCGAAGATCAGCACCGTGCCGTGTTGGGCGGTGATTTCGCGCAGATAGTTGAGATACCCGGGCTCAGGCAGGATCAAACCGACGTTGGCCGGGTAGGGCTCGACGATCACGCACGCGATCTGATCCGGATTGGCGGCGAACGCGGCGGCGAGGGCTGCCCGGTCGTTGTAGGGCAACACGACAGTCTCCTGGGCGAACGAGGCAGGCACGCCGGCGCTGTCAGGATTGCCGTGGGTGAGGGCGCCGGAGCCGGCCTTGATCAACAGCGAGTCGGAGTGTCCATGATAGCAGCCGGCAAACTTGATGATCTTGTCGCGGCGCGTGAACCCGCGGGCCAGCCGGATGGCGGACATCGTGGCTTCGGTGCCGCTGTTGCACATGCGCACTCTCTGGATCGACGGGACAAACCGCACGATCAACTCGGCCATCTCGACCTCGTAGGGGTTGGGCGTGCCGAAGGACGTGCCGGCTTCCAAGGCGGCGGCGATGGCGGCCTTGATGCGCGGGTGATTGTGACCGTGGATCGCCGGCCCCCACGTGCAGACGAAGTCGATCAACTCGCGGTCATCCGCGGTGACGAGCGTCGCGCCGCGCGCCGCCTTCACGAAAAACGGGGCGCCGCCGACGGAGCGGAAAGCGCGAACGGGTGAATTGACGCCGCCGGGGATGAGTTTTTGAGCCCGGGCGAAGAGATCGGAGGAGGCGGACATGGAGAGGAAGGCACTGTCTCACGCGGAAAGCGGCGGAGACAACCCGTCCATGAAGAAAACGACTGCCCGAGGAGGCAAATCCTGCGTGCGATTTCTTGGCCGTATCGCTGCCGCGCTCCCGCAAGGGACTTTTGCCCAAGGTGGCCGACGCGTGTCCTTGCTGGAACGATAGGGCGAGGCGTCCCCGGCGGGCCGCAAAGAATGCGGGTGCGCGCCAGCGGAACGCGCGCTGGCGCTGCGAGAATGAACCCTGGCGGCGGAGGAATGGACCCTCGCGGCGGAGGAGTGGGGATTGCCTGCAGAAAATGGAGATCCCGATCGCCGTTCGGTTCAGCTCACGTATTTCTGCACGATCGGGATGCGGCGGCCGACGCCGAAGGCCAGGGGGGTGATCTTCACGCCGGGGGCGGCCTGCTTGCGCTTGTATTCGTTGAGATCGACCTTGCGGGCGATGTCGTTGACCACGGCTTCCGGAAACCCGCGGCTGGCGAGTTCGCGGCGCGAGAGCCCCTCTTCGACGTAGCCGCGGAGGATCGCGTCGAGCATCTCGTAGGGCGGCAGGCTGTCCTGGTCGAGCTGGCCGGGGCGCAGCTCGGCGCTCGGCGGCTTTTCGATCGAGTTGACCGGGATGATCTCGTGCTTGCGGTTGATCCAGCGGGCGAGGTCGTAGACCTGGGTTTTAAACACGTCGCTGATCACCGCGAGCCCCCCGCACATGTCGCCGTAGAGCGTGCAATAGCCCACTGCGACCTCGCTCTTGTTGCCCGTCGTGAGCAGGAGCGCGCCGAATTTGTTGGAAAGCGCCATCATCAACACGCCGCGAATGCGGGCTTGGATGTTCTCTTCGGTCACGTCGCGCGGGCGCCCGGCGAAAATCGGGCCGAGCGCGCTCTCGCTCGCAGCGACCGCGTCGGCGATCGCGATCGTCTCGAAGCGGATGTCGAGGTTCTGCGCGAGCAGGCGCGCATCGTCGCGGGAATGCTGCGAGGAGATCGCCGACGGTAGTGACACACCAATGACATTTTCCGGCCCGAACGCGCGGGCGGCGATCACCGCGACGACGGCGGAATCGATGCCGCCGGAAAGCGCAACGAGCGCACGTTTGAAGCCGCTCTTGAAGGCGTAATCGTGCAGTCCGAGTACGAGCGCGTCGTGGATGTCGGCCATCTCCTCCTGAGCGAAGGTGGGGTGGAACGCGACCGAGGCGGATCTTGAGAGTTGAGAGTTGAGAGTGTTCGACGCTGGGACTTGCCGCTCGCGCGGCGTTGAATTTTCCGGAATGTCGCTTCGCTCGGTAGAGGGGGCGGAAGCGGAGGGGCCGGTATCGACGACGCGCAACTCCTCCTGAAACGCGGCCAGACCGGCAATGATGCGGCCGCCGGCATCGGCCACGAGCGAACGGCCGTCGAAGACGAGTTCGTCGTTGCCGCCGACCGCGTTCACATAAACGACCGGGCAGGCCAGCAGCGCCGCGGCGTCGGTCACGAGTTGCTGGCGCAGGTGGCCCTTGCCGTGGTGCCAGGGGCTAGCGGACAGATTGACCATCAAGTCGAGCTTCCGGCCGGCGAGCCACTTGACCGGGTCGAAGTGATAGAGGCTGCGGGGGGCGACAAGCGGATGGGTCCAGATGTCCTCGCAGATCGTGACGCCGATCGAGTAGCGGCCGACCTGCACAACGGCGGGCGCCGGGGCGGGCTCGAAATAGCGGTCCTCATCGAAGACATCGTAGGTGGGCAGCAGGCACTTGCGCGCCATGACCTGCACGGCGCCGTGCTGGCAGAGCGCGGCGGCGTTGAAGAACGGCCGGCCGTCGGCCGCGGGATTCGTTTCAACCGCGCCTACCAAGGCGGGCACCGCGCCGGTGGCGGCGGCGATTTCCAGGAGCGACTCCTCCACGTCGGGCACGAACCGTCGCTTGAACAACAAGTCGCGGGGCGGGTAGCCGCAGATCGCGAGCTCCGGGAAGACGACGAGCTCGGCGCCCTGCGCGACGAGTTCGCGGTAAGCGTCGATGATTTTCCGCCGGTTGCCAGCGAGGTCTCCCACCGTGGTGTTGATCTGAGCGAGGCCGGTGCGCATGAACGAATTGGATACGCCACCGTGCATGCTTTTGCCCCGCTGACAACTCGCAAGCCCGGCGCGACCTTCGGGGATTACACCGACATCCGGGCCTTGCCTGTGCATCTTTCCGTCTTTTTCGTGCAACGGCACGCTTTCTGCCTGCGTCTCCGCTCCTGCTCATGTCACGTTTACGCCTTCCGGTCTTGTTACCCTGTCTGGCCGTCTTCGGCCTCCTCGCCCCGGTGCGCGGAGCCGACACCCTGCGACTCACCCTTGCCGATGCGCTTGATCAGGTGGAGCGCACCAGCCTCGACGTGTTGCTCGCGCGCGAGGCCGTGCGCCAGACGATCGAACAGGCCAACCAGGAGCGGGCGGCGCTGCTTCCCGACATCTCGCTCAACGCCACGCAGGTGCGGCGCCGGACCGCCTCCGTCGGCGGGGCGCTCGTGAGCAGCGGCATCAACAATCGTTTCGACGCCAATCTCAGCGGACAGCTCGAGGTGCTGAATCCACAGAACATCGCGAACTACCAGGCCGCGCGCCTCGGCATCAAGGTCTCCGAACTCGATCTCGCCGCCACCCGCGAAAGCATCCTCGCATCGGTCGCCGACACGTATTTTCAGCATCTGCGCAATCTCAGTCGTATCGACGTTTTGGATGCGAACATCGCCCGCGCCCGGGCGCTGCTCGACCTCGCCCGGCGGCAGACCGACGCCGGTGTGGCCACGCAGATCGACGTCACCCGCGCCGAGGCGCAGCTCGCCGCGGCCGAGCAGGCCCGCTTGCAGCAGGACACCGTCGTCCAGACGAGCGAGCTCACGCTCAAACGCCTGCTCGCGCTCGAACTCGCGACCCCGGTCGAGTTGACGGTGTTCAACGCCCGCCGGGTGGAGGCGCCTGCCTTCGCCGCGAGCCTCGAGGAAGTCGCTTTCGAACGGCGCGCCGATTTTCTGCAGGCCACGCGGTTGCTCGAGCAGAACGAACTTGAAGTGCGCGCGGCGAAGTTTGGCCGGTTGCCCTCGCTGGCTTTCACCGGGAGCTACGGCTACGCCTCGGCCGAGGCGTTCAACGGCGAGGAGGCCAAGGTCTGGTCGGGCGGGGTCAATCTCAGCATGCCCGTCTTCGACGGCCTGCGCACGCGTTCGCTCACCCGCCTCGCGCTGTCACGGCGCCGCGCGCAGGAGCTGCGCGTGCAGGACCTCAGGCTGCGCATCGGCGCCGAGGTGCGCCTGGCGGCCCAGGATGCGCGCTCCCGCTTCGCGCAGATCGCCGTGGCCGAGCGCAGCCTCCGCCTGGCCGAGGACGAACTCTCGCTCGCGCAAAAGCGCTTCGAGCAAGGCGTGGCCGACAACCGCGAGATCGTCGACGCGCAGAACAACCTCGCCATCGCCAGCGACAATTTCGTCGAGGCGATCTACCAGTACAATATCGCCCGCGTCGAACTGGCGCGTGTGCAGGGTTCCGTCCGCGCGATCATCGAGGAAGTGGAATGAACGCATGCATTGAGGGTGAAGGGCCCTTCGGTCCTCTGCCCGACGTTCACTCCAAGATAGGCGGAACCGGCGCGCCGCCCCGTCTCATCCTCGCGTCCGCCTCGCCGCGCCGCCGCGAGTTGCTCACTTCGCTCGGCGTGCCGTTCGAGGTTGTGACGGCCCAGGTGACCGAGCACGAGGAGTCGACCACCGATCCGTGTGTGATGGTGGCCCACAATGCCGCGCTCAAAGCCGACTGGGTGGCGGCGCGGCATCCCGATGCCTTCGTGCTCGGCGCCGATACGACCGTGTTTCTAGACGGACACGCGTTGAACAAGCCGGCCGACCTCGCCGAAGCGCGGGCCATGCTGCGCCGGCTCAGCGGACGCACGCACACCGTGTTCACCGGGCTCGCCGTGCGCCGGCTGGCCAGCGGCACGCGCATCGATGCCGGGGAGACGAGCGAGGTGACGTTCAAGGCCCTCTCCGACGAACTCATTGAAACCTACCTGTCGCGCGTCCACACGCTCGACAAGGCAGGGGGTTACGGAATTCAGGAGCACGGCGAGCTGATCGTCGCGCGCTACACCGGGTCGCTGAGCAATATCATCGGCCTGCCCTTGGAAACGACGAAACAAATTTTGACTACTGCGGGTCTCCTGCGCTGAGTTTCCTGCTCAACGCGCATGCCGTCCCTTTCCGAAAAACCTGCTCCGCCGCCCTCCCGGAGACGCCGCCCCCTGCTGCGCTTGTCGTCGAATCCGGATACGCGGTCGGTGCAGATCGGCGTGATCGGCACGATCCTGATTCACGCATTGCTGCTGCTCATCGCTCCCAAGCTCGAGAGCCAGTTCGGCGGCGGCGCGCTTGTCCTGCCGGTGGGCGAGGGAGAGCCGCCCACTTACGACGTGGAGCTCGCGTCGGACGATTTTGTCATTCCGAAGTCGCCGCCGCCGCCGATGAACTTCGTGGAGGCCAATCCGGATGCGCCCGAGAACACGCCGGACAAAACCCAGAATTTCTCGTCGCAAAGCCAGCAGGTTGCCCAGGAAAAGCCCGATCCCGACGGCAAGAGCGAGTCGCCGTCCACGGAAGGCGAGAAGGACATCGATTCCACGTCCATCGTGAGCGGCACGCGCGGTGAGACCTTGCCGCCCACGCCGCCGGCCCCGCCGCCGATGCCGGAGGTGAATCAACAGACTCAGGAAGCGCAGCAGGAAGCCGCCCGGCGCGCGCAGGATCTACTGGCGGGCGATGATAAGATCGAGGGCGACAACCCTGATGGGGTCGGCTCCAACCTTTCCAAGGAAGCGCCGGTCGCTCCCATCGGCCCTGAGAAAATCGAAGGCACCAAGGACGGAGCCGAGGGCAACGCCGCCAGCGGCGCCTATTTCAAGATCGACCCGACTCGGCCCCAGCCCCGCCAGACGCTGACGCGCAGCCAGATCCGGCCCGCGATCCTCTCCGAACGCGTCGACGGCACATCGAACATCGGCGTGATCGCCCACAGCGCCCTCAAGACTGCCTACGGGGAATACCTCGCGCGTATCATCGAGACGGTGGATACGCAGTGGGAGAAGAACATCCTCAGCAAGTTGCAGGCAGGCGTCAGCTATCCGCTCGCGGGCAGCCGCGTCCCGGTGACGTTCAAGCTGCACAAGGACGGCAGCATCACGATCACCAAGCTCAATGAGCCCACCGCGGGCGACTTGTGGAACCGCGTGGCGGTGGACGCCATCGCGGCGCCTGCGCCCTACGGCGCGTGGACGGACGACATGATCGCGATCCTCGGCGAGTCGACGGATATCACGTTCACGTTCTTCTATCAGTGAGCCGGGTGGCGGAGAGTTTCTGGGCCACGCTGCCGTTGGGCCGCGGCGTGGAGCTCATCACGCATGATTCCAACGGCCTCGCCGCACTCGCGAAGCCCGCCGGAGTACTCTCGCACCCCAATACCGCCGCCGATCAGCCGCGCTCGCTGCTCACGTGTCACTACGCGCCCGACGGAGAATACTTCGAATGGAGTGGCCCGTCTGAACTCCGCATTCCACAATCCGCAGTCCGCACTCCCCATCGTCTCTGGCTTCTCAACCGGCTCGATAGTGCGACGTCGGGCGTGATCCTCGTCGCGGCGGGCGAGGCCTTGGCGCGCGAGATTCGTGCGATGTTTCAACGCAAGCACGTGCGCAAGGTCTACAACGCACTGGTGTTCGGCGTGCCCTCGCAATCCTCGCAGACTTGGCGCGACTTCCTCGCCGTGCAGAAGAAGGGTGGGGTGGTCCGCACCACCGGCGCCGGCAACATTCCGGCGGAGGCGCAGATGACGGTGCTGCGTCAGCGCCGGGGCGCCGCGACGCCGCTCGCGTTGATCAAGCTCGAGCCGCGCACCGGTCGCAGCCACCAGCTCCGCGTGCAATGCGCCAAACGCGGCCTGCCGATCGTGGGCGACGCGACCTATGGCGATTTCGCCGCCAACCGTGCCCACGCCAAAGCGACCGGCGAGAAGCGGCTCTTCCTGCATTCGCTCGAGACGAGATTCGACTACGATTTTGGTGGCCGCCAGCATCATTTCGCGGCGCAGGCGCCGCTCCCCGCTGAGTTCGTCGAGGCCGTGAAGTAGGAGCGCCGCCCCCGAAACCTCGTTTTGACTTCGACGAGCAGACAGGTGGGGCGAAGCGTCCCGCCGAGCCGCGACTCACCGGGACGGTGACGGTTTACCCGCCTCCGGCGGCGCCAGAGTCGACCAGAGGGTGCTCCTGCACTTTCCTCTGTCCAATTTGCCCTTTCTGGCCAAGTCTCAGCCCCTCACAGCATTCCCATGATCCTCCCGAAATCCAACCGCCTCACGCCCGAACAGCTCGCCGAAATTACCAGCATCGTCGAGTCGTTTGGGTGCCGGCTACAGCCGATCGTCGGCGCCGTGCGAACGATCTACGCGATCGTCGGCGATGAGCGCGACGAGCTCATGATCAACCGGATCGAGGGTCTGGAGTTCATCGAGCGCGTTGACCGCATCCAGTCGCCGCACAAGTTGATGGACCGGCGTTCCGACCTCGCCACCCATCGGATCACGCTCGGCGGCGTGACGCTCGGTGAGGAACTGCTCGTCGTTGCGGGCCAGTGCACGCTCGATCCCAAGAATCCGAATTTCTTCTACGAGACGGCCCAGGCCGTGAAGGAGGCCGGCGCGCAGGCCCTGCGTGGCGGCGTGTGGAAGCCGCGCACCAACCCTTACACGTTTCAAGGCGACACCAAGTCGCTCGACATCCTGATGGAGGCGCATCGCCG
>DASWVO010000330.1:0-25707 GCA_036406235.1 Opitutaceae bacterium | reverse complement strand
CGGCTGCGGAGCAGCCTTTGGTGCCAGCTGCCGGCGTGGCTCATCTGTGACGTTCGGCAAAAATGAAGGCATTTGCGGTCATATTCAGGTCCGAAGAGAACGACGGAGATCAAAGGTGGATCACACACCTGAAAAGCTATGGACGTTTTCGCGAAATCGCGCCCGGACTGTGGATCATCATGTCGGTGAAAAGCGCGGCTGAGATCCACGCTGGCTTAGTCGGATTACGTTCGGGAAAGGTGGTGCCTGAGCTTTCGGTCTTTCGAGTAGATGGTCATGGGCTCGATTGGCACCTGTCCGAAGGAATCTCATCAGAATCGCGGAGTTGGACGTTCGAAAATCTGAGTCATTCATTTCCAGCTGTCCGGAGATGAAAAGGCCGAACAAGGCGCCAGAGCCAATGCGCACCGCTGTCACGCCACGTGCTGACGCACGCGTCGCGCCACCGGCGCGCATGGCTGTTATGAGAAAAGTATAGTCAAGCGTATTGGCGGAAGGCTTACATAAAAGAGGATTGGTTTGGTTGCTTTCTTAGGTTTACCCCAAAACTCCCTGCAGGTTGGGAGGGAATGCGGACTCGATGGCGGACGGGAGAAGGCGATCCCGGGCGCGAGGCGGCCGGGCTTAAGCTGTTATCCGGGGTGCGCGGCGGGGCGTGGCGGCGGCGGAACTGCGGCAGTTGCTGGTCGACGAGTCGCTGTGGGGGCGGGCGGTCTACGTCGCTCCTTCGTTCGCGGGCTTCACGGGATTGCTCGTGGGCAGCAACTACGCGGGCGCTCTCGTCGGACTGTTGCTCTTGGATCCTTCGCACCCGCGCCAGGGAGCGGAGGCGTTGCGGATCCTCGCCGATGCGCCACCCGGTCCACACGTCGAAAAACTGCGCGCGTTCCTGGCTGGATTCGGCCCGGTTTGGGAGCAGTCCTGCCGTGACGTAACGGGTATTAGGTGGCTGGGTTCTCTTCATCTTCGAGTGCTGGCTGCCGGGCGATTCGATCTGGTTGAAGAATTGCCCGAAGGGATCAAGGGTCGGTTGATGCACAGTCGCCACCAGATGTTGTCGGAGTACTGCGCACTTGGTCCAAGGGCCTCGCTCGAGGTCGTCGCGGACGCGGGCCGTGATATTTCGCATCAGGCGGCCGATGTCGTCGTGTTGGCAATCAAGCGCATGCTGGAGACTGCCCTATAAAAATGGATCGTGTCATCCCGATGCTGGGCTGTGGATCGCGCAGGCCATGTCGGCGGAGGGCTGAGGGAGCGCGAGCGCAACATCGGCGTCGCGGTGCGCGGCATACTCTGGGTTTCGCTGAGCGAGTGCGGTTACCGCCCGCTCAGCGACGTGCGCCCAAGGGGGGCGCCGGGCGGAATTTGGGTGCGTCAGGCGTGCAGCAAGCGCTGGGTGAGCCAGACGGCGCCGGCGGCGGCGACGATCACGGAGAGTGCGGGGCGCGCATAGCGGGCGAACGCGGGGCGTTCCCGGAACGGCCACAGGAAGGCGACGGCGACCAGCATCACCGCGAGCTGACCGAGCTCGACGCCGAGGTTGAAAGCGAAGAGTGGCACGATCACCTCGCCGGCCGTGCCGAAACCAATCTCGCGCAGCACGCTCGCAAACCCGAAGCCATGCACGAGGCCGAACACGAATGTGAGGACCCAGCGACCCTTTGGCTCCTCGTTGCGGCGCAGGATGTTTTCGACGCCGACAAAGACGATGCTCGCGGCGATGAGCGGTTCGACGATGCGGCTCGGGAGCGTGGCGACGTCGAGCGCGGCGAGGGCGAGCGTGATTGAGTGGGCCACGGTGAAGCAGGTGATGATGGCGGCCATCGTCTTGAGCCGACGGCACGCGAGCAGGAGTCCACCAAGGAAGAGCAGGTGGTCGTAACCGAGCAGGATGTGCTCGATGCCGAGCTTCAGGAAGATCTGGAAATGGGACGGCGGTTCGCCGGCATCTCGAACTTCCGTCTCGGCCGTGGCGGGTTGAGTCGGAGTGTCGTTGGGGCCCGGAGCGCCGGACGGGGACTTGTATTCAATCGTTGGTGACGCCTGGGCGAGGACGGTGCTTTGCAGTACGGTTTCGCCGCTGCCGAGCACAGTGAAGGCGCTGCGGTGTTCCGGCTTCAGCTGGGCGAGAAACGCGGCGTCGAAGAGCACGGCGGACTCAGCGGCCGGGCGGTAGCGGAATTTGAATCCGACGCCGTCCTCCTCGCGCAGTTCGACGATGGTGCTGGTGGCCGCGAGCGGCCGACCGGCAGCGCGCACGCGGTAGACGCCGCCCGCGTCCGCTTCCTTTTTCAGGGGCCCGAGCAGGGACGTCGCGTCGGCCGGGGCCGGGGCGGTGCCCATTGGCGTGCCGAGCAGGGCCATCGCGGCCTCGAGCGAGAGCTCCACGTCGAGCTCGATCGAATCCGGCGTCAGCCGTGCCACCGCCCAGCTGGCCATAGGGTTGTGCGCCCACGCGCCGGCCGCGCCGAGGACGACCGCGAGCCAGACGGCGAGAGCCAGACGGAAACGGGAGAGAAACAGAGGCGGGGTGGGAGGCATGCGTGGAGTGGGAGTGGTGACGGCGTGCAGCAGGAAACGTGCAGGTCCTTTGGTCCAAGGTGTTCTCCAGGCCGGAGGATCCCAGCCGGAGTTAACCACGTTCCGAGCGGAGCGAGAAGCCTGGCAACACACGTACCGAGCGAAGCGACAGCCCGGCAAAACACGAAAGGAACGACTTAACTGAAGCAGACGCGTACAGGGGCATCGCTGGCAGCTAGACTTGCACGCGAGTCTCCCCGGGAGACCGGGCCGCGGGCCGCAATTCGGAAAATGCGGGCGAGCCGCCCGCGCCCCAGAGAATCGCGCGCAAGTGCGCTCCTGCAACCGGTCCTACTCGGGCAGTGTGGCGATCACGCGGAAGAATTGCCGCGGCTGTTGGCTGAGCGCGGTGGTGGTGCGGGCGACGACCGTTTCGGTGCCATCGCCATTTGACGTCGTCGAGACGATCACGACGTTGAGCAGGTTCGTGAACCGGAGGTCCGTGCAGGCCTGCACCGCGGTCGTCACGCCGGCGAGGTTTTGCCGGCGGGTGAAGGTGATCGCGGGATAGATCACCCCCGAAACGGTGACGGTGTGGCTTTGCACGTCGTCGCCGGCCCCGGCGTCCAGCGGCGCCAGCCCGAGCGCGAATTCGAGCAGGTTTTCTACGCCGTCTCCGTCCGGGTCGTCTTCGGGCCCGCGCTGTCCGTCGGGCAGGCCGTTCACGTAGGTCCAGTGGGTGAACTCGGCGGTGGCGCCGAAGCCGGTGACGAGGAGGTCCACGCGGTCACTGTTGACGACGAACAGCGTGCGGTAATCGGGCGGCAGGCCGGACGCGGTGAAGTCCGCGGCGGCAAAATCAGTCGAGGCGAAGCTGACGAGTGGGTAGGCGGTGCCGACGGCGAGCGGGGCCGGTGCGGTGAGCGCGAATGCGTAGGCGCCGGCGGGGCCTTTGGTGAGCGCACCGGTCAAGGCAAGCTGCCCCTCGCCGAGAGTGAGGCGCACCAGGCCGCCTCCGTGCCAGGTGAGCTGGCCGGCGTGCAGAGTCGTTGTATCCGGAGCAACGATACCGCCGGCGTTGAGCGCAACGGGACCGTGGATCGTGCCAGTGCCGGCAAGGGTCGCGCCGGAGCCGACCGTGACGCTGCTCGCGGCGGCGAGGCTGCCGGTGACGTTGAGCGTGCCGGCGGCGAGTTGAGTCGGGCCCGCGTAGGTGTTGGCGGCGGCGAGCGTGAGTGTGCCGGCGCCGGTCTTGGTAAAGCCGCCCGAGCCGCCGAGCGCGCCGCCGAGGGTGAGCGCATGAGGGGCGTCGCTGGCATCGGCGGCCTTGATGGTGGCGGCGCCGCCCAGCGTGACGGGCAGGGGCGTCGACCAGTCGGCGGCCGCGCCGAGCGTGCCGCTGTTGAGCACGATCGTGGCGGTGTAGGCCCCGGTGGCGTTGCGGACGAGGCCGCCCGCGCCGACATAGAGTGAGCCGCCGGCGAGCGTGAGCGTGCCGGAGCCGGCGGTGACGGCGGCGTCGTAGCCGAAGGTGAATTTTTCGACGGTGCTCGTGCCGCCGCTGAAGGTGGCGACGCTCGGATTGCCGGAGGCGCGCGTGAGCACGATGCCGTGGGCGCTGTCGGTGGCAGTCAGCGATCCGCCGGTCACCCGCAACCCGCCGCCGCGGCCGGAGCCGGCGTTGTTGCCGATGGTGATCGCGCCGGTGGCGGTGACGGCGCCGCCCTCGACCGACATGGCGCCGGTGGAGTTGGAATTGCCGAGCCACACGGTGCCGACGCTTGCGGTGCCGCCGGCGACGATGAAGCCGCTCGAGTAGGTGATGGTGGCGGCGGCGTTGCGGCGGATGTTGACGTCGGGGGTGGTGAGCGTGCCGCCGTTGATGCGCAGCGTGCCGTTGGCGTCGGAGTTGGTGCGGAAGCCGCCGTCGAGCGCGGCGGTTCCGTCATCGACGACGACGGCGCCGCCAGAGGCGCTGACGAGTCCGCCGGTCCTGAGGGTGCCGCCGGCGACGTTGAGCTGGGCGCTCACGTTGGCCGTGCCGGAGCCGGAGTCGAGCGCGCCGCCGGTAGTGACGCGCAGGATACCGCCGCTGACCGAAAGCGTGCCGTCGAGTGTGTTCGGGCTGCTGAGGGCGAGCGTGCCGGCGCCGGCCTTGGCGAGGCCTTTCGTGCCGGCGAGCGTCGCGCCGATGGTCGCGACGGCGCCAGTGCCGAGGGCGTTGACCGTCACGGTGGGCGTGCCGCTGGCAACATCGAGCGTGAGGACGTTGGCGCGATTGCCGGCGTCGCTGAGCGTCCAGTTCGCGGCGGAGTCCGTATCGGCATCGCCGAAGGTCAGGCCGCCGATGGTGCGCGGGGTGTCGAGCACGACGGTGTTGTCGGTGACGACGTCGAAGTTGCCGAAAGTCGGCACGGCGCCGACGCCGTCGCCGATCACGCCCCCATCCCAGTTGGCGGAATCGCTCCACAGACCGCCGCTCGTCGGGTCGATCCAGGCGAGGGTGGCGCGGTCGTAGAGCTGGCCCGCGGTGAAGCCACCGGAGAGCGGCGCGCCGCTCAAGTCGGTGATGCCGGTGCCGCCGGCCTTCAGGTCGAGCCGCAGGGTGCCGGTGCCGAGGAGCGACGAGACGGTGACGTTATAGGCGAGGGCACTCGGTGCGGTGACGCTTGTGATCGCGCCGGTGAGCGAGCCGGTGGTGGTCAGCGTGAAGTCGCTTGCGTCGACGCCGGTCACCGGCGTGTTGAACGTCACGCGGAACACCACCGAGGTTGCGGCGATGCTGGCCAGGGCCGGATCGTAGCGCTGGATCGACGTGGCGGCCGGGGCCTGGGCGGGCAACGCGGCGAGCGAGGTCACGATGTTTGGCGGCGGTGGAGCGCTCATGCCCTCGCCGAGATAAAACCCGGGATGCGGGGGCTGGTTGTATCCGACGTTCTGCCAGGCGATCGCGAGGCGATACTGGCGGTCGTGCATCAGCGTGACGAAGCGGTGACTCGTCGGGATCGTCGTCGTGTAGACGCGCAGCTCGGAGCTGTCGCTTGCGCGCCAGACGACCTCCTCGCGCCAGTCACCGAGGATGTCGGCGGAAAGCGCAGGCGTCGCCTTGGTGCCGTTGTTCGAAGACACGCCGGTCGGGGCGAGCAACGCGCTGGAGGCGTTGGTGTTCCAGTCCCATTTCGAGATCGTGGTGCCGTCGAGGATTTCGCGGAGCAGGTCGCCGTCCCACCAGGCCATGAAGTTCATCTGACCGGGGCGGGTCGTCGTGATCTGCGTGCCGTTGGCGGTCATCAGTCCGCCGCGCGAGCCCCACATCTCGTAGCCGACGAAGCGCGGATCGATGTCGCCGGCGACGCCGCGGCCCACATCGGCGCCTTGTCCGCTCACGCCGAAGATCAACGCGCCGGTGCGCGCATCGCGAAACTCGAGTCCGTTCGAGCCGTAGCTGCCCGGATCCTCATGCACCATCCAGACCTGCTGGCCGCCGCGCGCCGGATCCATCGCGCTCAGGTGCAACGCGTCGCCGTGGCCGAGGAGCGTGGTGTAGAGGCCGGAGCCGTCGTCGTCGATCGCGGCGGCGCCGTAGGTGATCTCGTCGCGGCCGTCGGCGTCGACATCGCCGACGGTGAGTGAATGGGCGCCCTGGCCGCGCCAGCCGGAGAACGGCGAAGCGGTGCCGGTGTGGCCGGTGTCGAACACCCAGCGCTGGCGGAGCTGCCCGTCACGCCAGTCCCACGCGGCGAGGACCGCGCGCGTGTAGTAGCCGCGGCAGAACACGAGACTGGGGCGTTGACCGTCGAGATAGGCGACGCAGGCGAGGAAGCGGTCGACGCGGTTGCCGTAGTTGTCGCCCCACGCTGAGACGTCCTCGCTCGCGACGTCGTTGTTGCGCGGCGGCACGTAGAAGGTCGACGCGAGTTCGCCGCCCGTCAGGCCGTCGAAGATCGTGAAGAACTCGTGACCCTTGAGGATGTAGCCGTTGGCGTTGCGCAGATCGGCGTTGGGGTCGAACGCGGGCAGCGCCCCGGTGAACCGTGCGGCGGTGGTGGCGACGAAGGCTCCCGAGGCGTCCTTGCCGCCGGGGGCGGTGCGGCAGGCGAGCTCGGCCCGGCCGTCGCCGTCGAAGTCATACACCAGGAACTGCGTGTAGTGCGCGCCGGCACGGATGTTTTTGCCGAGGTCGATCCGCCAGAGGCGCGTGCCGTCGAGTTGGTACGCGTCGAGAAACACGTTGCCGGTGTGGCCGGACTGGGAGTTGTCCTTCGCATTGGACGGGTCCCACTTCACGATCAGCTCGTAGCGGCCGTCGCCATCGAGGTCGCCGACGGAGCAGTCGTTGGCGGAGTAGGTGTAGCTAACGCCGTCGGGTGTGGTGCCGCCGGCGGGGATCTGCAGCGGCACGCCGAGATAGGATTGCGCGGGGGCGTTGGCGGGAAGGGTGAAGGCCGGGCTCGCGGCTTGTTCGCTGCCGTTGACGACGGCGCGCACGGTGTAGGCGCTGGCCTGAGCCAGGTCAGCGGTCGTGTCGGTGAACTGGGTAACGGCGGTGAGCGGCGAGGGGTTCAGGAGCACCGGCGCGCCGCCGCCGGTCTCGCGATAGAGGTTGAAGGCTACGCCGCCGGGATCGGTGCCGAGCAGTCGCCAACTAATGAATACGTCGGTGCCGCTCGCGCGCACGGCGACGACGCCGCGGTCGAGGTTTTCCAGCAGCGACGGTTGGGCGGTGAGGTGCGGCAGCGCGAGGCCGGGCAGGCTCAGGAGCAGAGCGAGGGCGGTGTGGAGCGGTTTCATGGAGCGAGAAAGCGGCAGGGGCGGACGGAATCGGCGGAAGTCGCGACGGCGTGAGGGCGGGCGCGGCTCGGCTGGCGTCGCCGGGGGGGGACGACGAGGCGGACGGGCAGGCGAAAACGCGTCGGGGTGACGAGGCGGACGCGGCGGATGAGCGGCGGGGCGGGGCAGGGAAAAGAGCGGGCGGTAGCGTAAACGTGGATGCGGGGCGGGATGCGGAGGAAGCGCGCTGACGAACACAGGATCGGACGCTGGCTGCAAACGGGTGGCGGATGGACAGTCCGGAGCACCGTCCCCGCGCGGGGCGGCGTTTGCGCCGGGCAGGAAGAGCGCCGCCGCGAAGCGAGTGTCGCCGCCGCCCCTGCGAGCATGCCCTCACCGGACTGAAATCCCAAAAAATGCGGAGCCGCTCATTCCGTTCTGGACGCCGCGCGGCGTTCCCCGCAGGGGTTTCGGCCCTTCAAATTCCGGCCGGAAAATCGGCGAAAAATTACCCGAATTTTGACGACAAACCTATTGACTGACTTTTGCGTGATTCCCATAGGTTGTGTCCTGTTTGATGGACGACCACAACCCGTTGTGGTCAGTAACGCGTTAATAAATTCCAGCAGTTTTGCTTCGCCAGGAACGGGGGGCCGTTGGAAAACGCCCGGTCAGCTCACCTGATTCCCACTTTTTGTCCTGAATTGCGGTCACTCTTCCTCATCCCGAAGTCTCATGCAGAAAACCTTCCAAGTCGGTGCCAAGACGTTCGTCCTCGACCAAGCCAAAGCCGAAGCGGCGTTTGCTGCGAAAAAGGTCATCAACGGTCGCGAGACCATGACCTTCAATCTGCTGCCGCTGAAGTACCAGTGGGCCTACGATCTGTACCGCACGATGAAGGCCAATCATTGGGAGCCGGAGGACATCCCGATGGGCAAGGACATCGAGCAGTGGCGTGATCCGAAGCTGGTGAGCGACGTCGAGCGCTGGATCATCCGGATGGGTATCGGCTATTTTTCCGCGGCCGAGGGCATCGTGGGCGACAACATCCAGCACGTCGTGCGCGAACTGGTCACCGCGCCGGAGCTGAAGCTCGTGCTCGGCCGCCACGCGCACGAGGAGAACATCCACGCGGACTCGCTCCTCTACATGATTTCCTCGCTCGGCATCAATCCGCACGAGTGCGAAGCGATGTTCGAGGACGTGCAGACGATCGTGAAGAAGAACGAATTCGTGACGCGCATTTCGAAGCACCTGCGCCGCGACCTCGATCTGACGCAGCCGGAGAACAAGAAGCTGCTCGCGAAGAACATCTTTGTCTTCGGGCAGTGCATGGAGGGCACGCAGTTCTACGGCCTGTTCGGCATGATCCTTTCGCTGTATCGCCAGAACAAGTTTCCCGGCATCGGCCAGATGTTCCGCTACACGTTGCGCGACGAGTCGAACCACATCGAGGTGTTCCGCAACCTTTTCATGGACCTCGTGGAGGAGAACCGCGACATCTGGACGGCCGAGTTCAAGGAAGAGCTGCGTGAGACGATGAAGGAGGCGATCACGCTGGAGAAGGAGTTTATTCGCGACTGCCTGCCGGTGAATGCCGTGGGCCTCGCGGCGGACGAGTTTCTCACCTACATCGACTACATCGCGGACCGTCGCCTCGAAGGCTGCGGCCTGGCGCCGCTCTCGGGCGGCATCAAGAACCCGCTGCCCTGGCTCGCCGAGATGATGGACATCAAGAAGGAGCAGAACTTTTTCGAGGGCCGCGTTACCGAATACCAGAAAGCCTCCGCGCTCCAGCACACCAGCGACGACGATCTCTGAGCGCCGGCGTCGCACGCTGTTTCTCCAGCCCAGCTTTCCTTCACCCACCGCTGTCCGGCGTGTCGCACCGCGCCGGACGTGTTGTCTTTATCACGCCCCCTTCTGCCGCGTAGCGCTGTTTCGAATACCCGCTGACGCTCTCCCGCCATTCCGCCGTCATTCCTGTCTGGTCACACCACCTGCAACGCACCGCCACCCTTCGCTCCTCGATGAATCCGTCCCTCCTGCACGATCTCGCGCTCAAGCGCGCCACGCACACGCCCGTCGAAAACAAGCCCAACTTCGCCTGGCGCGACTGCGTGCCGACCGACACCCCGCTGCTCCCCGAGATCGTGCTCCTCGCCCCGCAGGGAGAGACGCGCTTCGACCTCGCCGAGATTGCCGACACGATTGGCAAGGCCGTCACGAACGTTCACCTCGCGCGCGGCGAGACGGGTAACATCTACACGGATACCACGCGGACGTTCGTCGGCCAGATCGTGAAGGAGGTCGCCGCGAATCTCGCCTCCGAGGCGCTCCGCCGCGCCCCGCTGCGCATCTCGCTCAACGACCTCTACGAGCTCATCGAGAAGACGCTCGTCGACAACAACGCCTACGACGTCGCCAAGAGCCTCCTCCTCAACCGCAGCCGCAAGCTCGTGACGAGCGGCCCGTCGGCCACGACGGGCGTGCGCGTGATCCGCCGCAACAATCACGTCGTGCCGTTCATCGAGCAGAAGGTCGAGATCGCCGTCCGCAAGGCGTTCCTCTCGCTGCAGCGCGACAGCTCGCCCGCGGTCGAGATCACCCGCGCGGTCGGCGCTCGCGTGCGCGGCTCGCGCCAGTCCTTCGTCCACATCGAGGAGATTCAGGACATGGTGCAGGAGGAGCTGATGAAGGCCGGCCACTTCAAGGTCGCCGAGGCCTACATCCTCTACCGCGCCCTCCGCAATGAACAGCGCGGCGGCGCCGACGAAGCCACTCCGGCCGCCGCGGCGCCCGCGCCGCAGCCGACGATGATCGTCGTCAAGAAGGCCGACGGCTCGACGTATCTCTGGGACCGCGCCGACCTGCAGCGCCGCATCGAATTCGCCCGCATCGGCCTGGACCTCTGTCTCAGCAACGAGGAAATCGAGCAGGAGCTGCTCCGCTCGGTCTACGACCAGATCGCGCAAAAAGACCTCGATCAGACGATCATCCTCAATTCGAAAACGCTGATCGAGAAGGACGCCGATTTCGCGAAGTTCGCCGGCCGCATCCAGCTCACCTACATTTACGAGGAAGTCCTCGGCTGGGACATCGTCCGCGACGGCATCGGCAAGCTGAAGGAGTTCCACCGCGCCGCCTTCAAGAAGTACCTCGAGCACGGCGCCGCCATCAAGCGCCTCAACCCGAAGCTCTCCGACTACGACACGACGCGCCTTGCCGCCGCGCTCGATCCCTCGGCCGACCTCGAGCTCGACTTCCTCGGCGTCCAGACGCTTTACGATCGTTACCTCATCATCGACAAGACCAAGAAACCCGCGCGCCGCCTCGAGACGCCGCAGTTCTTCTGGATGCGCGTGTCGATGGGGCTCTTCCTCGGCGAGCCCGGTGAGGATCGCGAGGCCAAGGTCGTCGGTCTCTACGAGCTCTACAAGAGCCGCCGGTTCTGCAGCTCCACGCCCACGCTCTTCAACTCGGGCACGCTGCACTCGCAGCTGTCGTCGTGCTATCTCTACTACGTCGACGACTCGCTCGAGGGCATCATGTACCGCGGCATCGCCGAAAACGCCCAGCTCTCGAAGTGGGCGGGCGGTCTCGGCGGCTCGTGGACCGCGGTGCGCGGCACCGGCGCCTACATCGGCGGCACGAACGGCGAGTCGCAGGGCGTCATCCCGTTCCTGAAGCTCCACAACGACCAGCTCGTGGCCGTCAACCAGGGCGGCAAGCGCAAGGGCTCCGGCTGCGCCTACCTCGAGTCCTGGCACAACGACATCTTCGAGTTCCTCGAGCTGCGCAAGAACACGGGCGACGACCGCCGCCGTACGCACGACATGAATACGGCGAACTGGATTCCCGACCTGTTCATGAAGCGCATGGAGGCCCGCGGCACGTGGACGCTCTTCCGCTCCAACGAAGTCGCCGACCTGCACGAGACGTACGGCAAGACCTTCGAGGAAAAGTATCTCGCCTACGAGAAGCTCGCCGAGGAGGGCAAGATCTTTGGCCAGAAGATCGAGGCGCTCGAGCTCTGGAAGAAGATGCTCTCGATGCTCTTCGAGACGGGCCACCCGTGGATCACGTTCAAGGATGCGTGCAATCTCCGCTCCCCGCAGGATCACGTGGGCGTCATCCACTCGTCGAATCTCTGCACCGAGATCACGCTCAACACGTCGAACGACGAGACCGCGGTCTGCAATCTCGGCTCGGTCATCCTCGAGACGCACCTCCTGCCCGATGGCTCGCTCGACCACAAGAAGCTGCGCGAGACGATCCGCATGGCGGTGCGCGCGCTGGACAACGTCATCGACATCAACTTCTACCCGACAGTCGCGGCGAAGACGTCGAATCTCCGCCACCGTCCGATCGGCATGGGCGTGATGGGCCTCGCGAATGCGCTCTACATGAAGGGCATCGCGTTCGCCTCGCCCGAGGGCGTCGAGTTCAACGACGAAGCCATGGAGGCCATCGCGTACTACGCCTACGAAGCGTCGTCCGACCTCGCGGCCGAGCGTGGTACGTATTCGAGCTACAAGGGTTCGAAGTGGGATCGTGGCCTGCTTCCGCAGGACACGATCGACCTCCTCGAACAGGAGCGCGGCGTCGCCGTCGAAGTGCCGCGCGGCGGCAAGCTCGACTGGACGCCCGTCCGCGAGAAGATCGCCAAACAGGGCATGCGTAACAGCAACGTGCTCGCGATCGCGCCGACGGCGACGATCTCGAACATCACGGCGACCTCGCCCTGCATCGAGCCGACGTACAAGAACCTCTTCGTCAAATCGAACCTCTCGGGCGAGTTCATCGTCCTGAATCCCTACCTCGTGAAGGACCTCAAGGCCCGCGGCCTGTGGGATCAGGACATGATCGACAACCTGAAGTACTTCGACGGCGAGCTGAAGGACGTCGATCGCGTCCCGGCGGACCTGAAGCAGCGCTACCTCACCGCCTTCGGCATCGATCCGAAGTGGGTGATCGACGCCGCCGCGCGCCGCCAGAAGTGGATCGACCAGTCGCAGTCGGTGAACCTCTGGCTCGCGACGCCCGACCTGAAGACGCTGTCACACATGTACCGCCAGGCGTGGCACGTGGGTCTGAAGACGACGTACTATCTCCGCACGCTCGGCGCCTCCAACATCGAGAAGGCGACGATCGCGTCGAAGAAGGAAGTTCGCGGTTTCGCCGCCGAGCCGCTCGCTCCGGCTGCCGCCGCCGAGGCCAAGCCGAAGAAGGAATACACGGCCGAGCAGAAGCTCGCCTGCAGCATCGAAGCGATGCGCAACGGCGGCGAATGCGAGGCCTGCCAGTAGGTTTTCGCTGCACGAAAACCTGAAATTGCCTGTAGGGGCGCCGCTCGCCGGCGCCCTTTTTCTTTGGGTGGACGGCGATTGGCGGGCTGTCGGCCTTGCGGCCTCGGTGCCGGGCGCCGGTCGGACAGCATCAATTCAGGTTGGGCCCTGCCATGGGCCTTAAAGTCCCTGACCGTCACGAGGGCGGCAAGGGATAGCCGCCCCTACCTTTTGCTGCCGACCCGTCGCGGATCGCATTTTCGGCGCAGTTCTGCTGTAACCTTGGAGACCTGTTGTGGGTTTTCTGTTTGTTATCCGGTCGCGCGTCGCGCTCGTCCTGCCCCGGCTTCCCCGCCATGCACTCCCTGTTTTCCGACCTGGCGCTTGCGTTCCGCCTCCTGCGCAAGTCGCCTGGCTTTGCTGCCACCGTCATCGCCGTGCTCGCCCTCGGCGTCGGCGCGAATACCGCCATCTTCAGCGTGATCCACGCGGTGTTGCTGCATCCCTTTCCTTACCGCGACGCCGAGCGCCTCCTCTTCATCGGCTCCACGCGCGAGGGCGAGGAGGGCGGCATGCCGGTGGTTTACCCCGACTACCTCGATCTGGCGGGGCAGGTGCAGAAACTCGAGCACCTGACGTGGGCGAGCAATCGCAGCATGACCCTGACGCAGGTTACCGAGCCGGCCACGCTCGACGGGGCCGCGGTGACGGCGTCCGTCTGGAAGATGCTCGGGCTGCCGGCGATGCTGGGGCGCACCTTCACCGAAGCGGAGGACCGGCCCGGCGCGGACCCGGTGTGTGTGTTGAGCAGCGCGGCGTGGATGGGACGGCTGGGCGGAGACTCTCACGTGCTCGGCCGCACCCTCATGCTCAACGGTCGCGCGCACACGGTGGTCGGCGTGATGCCGCCGCGTTTCAAGTTCTGGGGTGCAGACGTGTGGGTGCCGGCCGGTCTCGAAGCCGACACCGAGCTGATGCGCAGCCGGATCATTCGGATGAACTCCTGGGCGCTGGGAAAACTGAAGCCCGGGGTCTCGCTCAAGGAAGCCGAGGCCGAGCTCAACGTGATCGCGAAACGCATCGCCGATCAGTATCCCGACTCCAACAAAGGCACCGGCGCGGAGGCGCGGCTTCTTTCCGATTCGGTCACCGGCCCCGTGCGCGAGCCGCTGTTGATGCTCCTTGGGGCGGTGGCGTTCGTTCTTTTCATCGCCTGCGCCAATGTCGCCAATCTCCTCCTCGCGCGCTCGGCGGTGCGCCAGCGGGAGTTCGCGATTCGCGCCGCGCTCGGCGCCGGACGCGCCCGGCTGGTCGGCCAGGTGCTGCTCGAGGTGCTGCCCCTCGCGGTGGCGGGGGCAGCGGCGGGCGTTCTCGCGGGCACGTGGGGCCTCGATGCGTTGCTCGCGTTCCTGCCGCCCAACGCGATTCCCGCCGAGGCGGAGGTGAAGGTGAATGTGCCGGTGATGCTGCTGTCGCTCGGCGTGTGTGTCGGCACGATGATGCTGTTCGCGCTGCTGCCCGCCTTCGAACTGGCGCGCACGCAGTTCACCCGTGCGCTGCAGGAAGGCGGGCGCGGCTCGGTCGGTCCGCGCAGCGCCCGAATGCGCGCGGCGCTGATTGTCGCCGAGGTCAGTCTCTCGCTCGTGCTGCTCGTGGGCGCGGGCCTGCTCATCCGCAGCTTTGCGCGGCTGCAGTCGGTCGATCCCGGTTTTAATCCGCACAACCTGCTCACGCTCTCGATCCAGCTGCCCGAGGCGCGGTATCCGCGCACGACGCAGGCCACGCAGTTTTATCGCGACCTCCTCGAGCGCGTGCGCCGGTTGCCGGGGGTGAAAGCCGTGGCGGCGACGCACAACATGCCCTTCATGGGCGGCAGCGGCGTGCCGCTCCTGACGCCCGAGCGCACCTACACGAACCTCAACGAACTCGAGAGCGTGCAATTCGCCGCCGTGCTGGGCGACTATTTCCCGGCCCAAGGCCTGCGGCTCGTGAAAGGCCGCACGTTCACCGATGCCGACCGGGCCGGCACCGAGCCGGTGATCATTCTCAACGAGGCCGCGGTGAAAAAATTCCTGCCCGAAGGCGCCGATCCGCTTGGCCAGCGCGTGATGCTCGGCCTGCCCGAGAATCTCATCACGCCGGGACTGCTCCCGCCCGGGCTCGATCATTTCGAGTGGACGCGCGTCGTCGGCGTGGTGGAGAGCGCCCGGCATTTCGGCCTGCAGAGCAATCCCGTGCCGGCGGCCTACCTGCCCGTCGACCAGAGCTGGGAAACGGCGTTCATGCGCAACAACATGGTCGTGCTGATTCGCACCGAGGGCGATCCCCTGCTGATCGCAGCGGCGGCGCGCGCGTCGGTGGCGGGCCTCGACCGCGACCAGCCGGTCGGGCGTATCAACACGATGGAGACGACGATCGCCGACAGTCTCCGTCAGTCGCGTTTCAGCACCGTGTTGCTCGGCCTGTTTGCCGCGGTCGCCGCGATGCTCGCGGTGGTCGGCATCTACGGCGTCGTCGCGTGGAACGTCACGCAGCGCACGCGCGAGATCGGCATCCGGGCGGCGCTCGGGGCGACGCGCCGGGACGTGCTGCGGCTGGTGATCGGGCAGGGCATGCGGGTCGTGCTGCTCGGCGTCGTGATCGGGCTCGGCGGCTCGCTCGCGCTGACGCGCGTGCTGCAGCGTATGCTTTACGAGACGAGCCCGTTTGATCCGTGGACGTTTGCGCTCGTCGGCGCCGTGCTGGCCGGGGTGGCGTTGCTGGCGTGCCTTTTGCCGGCGCTGCGCGCGACCCGCATCAGTCCGCTGGAGGCGCTGCACGTGGAATGACGATTGCGCCGCGACCTGGCCCTCGATGTCGGGCATAAAGCCCGAACCACAAAAGGCCCCTGGCGTCGTCTGTATCGTCCCTCGTCGGCCGCCCCTGCGCCTTTTGCCGTACTGGCGAAAACGGGAACCCCGCGCATCGTGCGGCATGATTCCGTTTTCCGTCCTCGACCTTTCGCCGATTGTGCAGGGAGCGTCCGCCGCGCAGGCCCTGCAGAACACGCTCGATCTCGCCCGGCATGCCGAGCGCTGGGGCTACCGGCGGTTCTGGGTCGCGGAACACCACAACATGCCCGGCATTGCCAGCGCCGCGACGGCGGTCGTGATCGGGCACGTGGCGGCCGGCACCGCGACCATCCGCGTCGGCTCCGGCGGCATCATGCTGCCCAATCACGCGCCGCTCGTGATCGCCGAGCAGTTCGGCACGCTCGAAGCGCTGTTTCCCGGCCGCATCGACCTCGGCCTCGGCCGCGCCCCCGGCACCGACCGGCGCACGATGATCGCGCTGCGCCGCGAGCGTAGGGAGTCGGTCGATACGTTTCCGCAGGACGTGATCGAGCTCCAGGCGTACTTCAATCCCGAGGAGCCCGATCAACGCGTGCGCGCCGTGCCGGGCGCAGGCCTGCGTGTGCCGGTCTGGCTGCTCGGCTCCAGCCTGTATAGTGCGCAGCTCGCCGCGGCGCTCGGCCTGCCCTTCGCGTTTGCGTCGCACTTCGCGCCCGACCTGTTGATGCAGGCGCTCGAGATCTACCGGGCGGAGTTCCGGGCGTCGCGAGAGCTCGAGCGGCCCTACGCGATGGCGGCGGCGCCGGTGTTTGCGGCCGACACCGATGCGGAGGCGGCCCGTCTTTTCACCTCGTTGCAGCAGTCCTTCGTCAACCTGCATCGTGGCACGCCGGGGCAGCTGCCGCCGCCCGTCGACTCGATGGACGGGCTCTGGTCGTCCGCCGAGCGTGCGGGCGTCGATCACGCGTTTCGCGAGGCGATCGTCGGGGCGCCGGAGACCGTTCGCCGCGGGATCGGGTCGTTTCTCCAGCGCACCCGGGTCGATGAGTTCATGGTCACGGCGATGATCCACGACCACACGGCGCGGTTGCACTCGTTCGAACTCGTGGCGCAAGTGCGCGACGAACTCGCCCGCGCGAGCGCGGCGGCGTGAGGCTCACGGTGCGGTGGCAGGAGCGCGCTTGCGCGCGATTTTTGGGAGAGCGGGCCTCTGGCCCGCATCTGGAAAATGCGGGCGGTACGCCCGCGCTCCCGATCGCGCGCAAGCGCGTCCTATCCTGGTCGCCTTCACGGCTCCGGCGGACCGTCCTCCAGCAGGCGCAGCAGGCCGGCTTCGTCGAGGATGGGAATGCCGGCTTTGACTGCTTGTTGCCGTTTCGCGCCCGGCTCTGCGCCGACGACGACGTAATCGGTGCGTTCGTTCACGCGCCCGCTCACCTGGCCACCAGCGGCTTCGATCCGGGCGGTGGCCTCCGTGCGCGTCAGCGAAGGCAGGGTGCCGGTGAGCACGAAGGTCCTTCCCGCAAGATGTCCCCTCGTCACGGTTTCGGGCGTGCGCGGTTGCACTCCGAGCGCGGCGAGATCGGCGATCAGGGCGCGGTTGGCCGGTTCGGCGAAATAGGCGGCGATCTCGGCGTCGTTCTGCGGGGAGGCGCTCACGAGGGCGTCGAGCGTCGCGTAGCGTTTCGCCAGCGCCTGCGCGCCAGCGGCACCCACGCCGGGGATACCGAGGCCGTGGATGAAGCGCCACAGTTCGGCGTGCCGGCTCGCGTCGATGGCGGCGAGCAGCGCGTCGGCCGTTTTTTCGCCGCCGCGGCCCGTCGCCAGCAGGTCGTCGCGACGCAGTCGATACAGATCCGCGAGGCTGCGTAGTTGTCCGCTGGTGACGAGGGCGTCGATCGTCGCCGTTCCGAGGCCCTTGATGTCGACACACTCGCGCGAGGCGAAGTGCGCGAGCCGTCGCTGCAGTTGCGCGGGGCAGGCGGAGTTGGGGCAGCGGATCGCGACCTCGCCGGCGCTCCGGCGCAGGGGCGTGGCGCACTCCGGACACGCGGACGGAAAGGTGAACGGAGCGCTTCCATCCGGCCGGCACGCAAGGTTCACGCCCACGATGGACGGGATGATCTCGCCGGCTTTCTCGATGGCGACCGTGTCGCCCACGCGGATGTCGCGCCGAGCGATTTCGGCGGCGTTGTGCAGTGTGGCGCGGGAGATCGTGCTGCCGCCGAGCTCGACCGGAGCGAGCCGGGCGACGGGAGTGATCACGCCCGTGCGGCCGACCTGAAGCTCGATCGCCACGACCTGCGTCTCGGCCCGATCGGCGGTGAACTTATAGGCGAGCGCCCAGCGCGGGGCGGTTCGCGCTGCGCCGAGCGCCCGCTGGGCGGCGAGCGAGTCGAGCTTCACCACCGCGCCATCGATCGGGAACGGCAAGGCGCGCCGCGCCTGTTGCACGGCTTGCACCGCGGCCGAGAGCTCGTCGAGACTGACGGCCCGCCGGCTCCATCGGCGCGGCACTCCCGGCAGGCCCCAGGCCGCGATCCGTTCCTGCAGAGCCTGCTGGGTGGCCGGAAGCGCGTCGGCCGGTTCCACCGCGCCGCAGCCGTAGAAGACGATTTCGAGCCGCCGGGTCGCGACCGCGCGCGGGTCGCGCTGCTTGAGGGTGCCGGCGGCGAGGTTGCGCGGGTTGGCGAAGAGCGGTTCGCCCGCGGCGTCGCGTTCGGCGTTGATCCGGGAAAACTCGGCGAAGCTCACGTAGATTTCGCCGCGCAATTCGATCAACGCCGGCATGGCGCCCGGCGTGCCGCCGGAAGCCTGGGGGCGGAGCTGGTGCGGCAGCCCCACGATCGTGCGCACGTTGGCCGTCACGTCGTCGCCCTCGACGCCGTTGCCGCGCGTGACGGCGCGAATGAGCCGGCCGTGTTCATAGGTGACGCTGATGGCGAGCCCGTCGAACTTCGGCTCGATGACATAGGCCGGCGTCTCGCCACCGAGGGACTTCACGAGACGTTCATGAAACGCGCGCAGTTCGTCGGCCGAGTAAGCTTTGTCGAGGCTGAGCATGGGCTCGCGGTGCCGCTGCGTCGGAAACGCGCCCGTGCGATCGTCCCCGACCGCTGCGGAGCTGGCATCGTCCGCCAACTCGGGAAACGCCGCCTCGAGCCGACGCAACTCCTGTTTCAGGCGGTCATACTCCGCGTCGCTGATTTCGGGCGCCGCCCGGCGGAAGTAGAGCTCGTCGTGCCGCGCGATTTCCTGGCGGAGCGCGGTGGCGCGCGTCTGGGCCTGGGCGGCGGACGAGGTCGTGAGCACCGCGCCCGGGGCGGATTCACCGCCGGCGCCGCCGGGGCTGGAAAGGATCGCGGCGCAGGTGAAGACGACGCAGGTGCGGAGCGGGAGAAGCAGGGAGCTGGACATGTGGTGCGACGGGAGCGCAAGCGGTCCCGTACTATGTAAACGGGGGAGATCCCTCGTTTCTTTCAGCGAAATGAGCCCGCGGCGGAAAATCTTAGCCGGACAAGTTCACTGCAGCCCGGAGGGAGTCGGGGACGATGGTGGGACGACGATCCGTGCTGGGGAGCCGCCCACGGAGTAGATCCCGGCAAGCGATGCGTGGCGCGACGTAGTAATACGTAAGCATGAGGATGATTGATGCTTGTGTAATATCACTGACGGGCGCGGCCTCGACCCGCCGCCGAGGCAGGATAGTCTCGATGCCGAATTCCAGCCCGGTTGAGAGACAACGCGATCACTGCCATCAAGGCGCTCGCCATCATCGGAGTGGTGTTGGTCCACAGCGCCAACCGCCGCTTCGAGGACTCGTCGCGGGAGATCCTCTTCGCGATCATGGTGGGTTTCCGTTGGTGTGTCCTGGCGTTCTTCGCCGCGTCCGGCTGGCTCCATGCCCGGTCGGAGGCAAAGGAAGCGAAGCCGGGTGGCTTTGTGGTGGGGCGAACGCGCCGGTTACTGGTGCCGTATTTCGCGCTCGTCATGCTCTACAGTGCGGCGTGGGAGGTGGTCGAAGCGCTGGCGGTCTGCGACCTCAGGGTGTCGCGACCGGAGAGTTTTCGCGGGAAGATCGCGGTCGCGCTCTGGCCCATGGGACCGGAGATTGCAGGCCAGCTCTATTTCCTGCCGCTCCTCTTTGGCATTTCGACGGTGTTGCACGCAGCGTTGCGTGCGGCGGGGGTGCGCGGGGTCGTTGTCCTGGCGATGCTCGCGTTTGCGACCGGCGTGGCATTCTTTCCGCACACGGCCGGCACGGGCATGAACCCGGGCGTGTTTGTCTGGGGCGTTTTCAGCTACGCGGCGGGCTACCTGCTTTTTCTTTATCGCAACCCGCGCCAGCGCACCCGCGGGTTATTGGTATGCGCGGCCCTGCTGCTGATATGGATCGGCCCCGCCGCGTTGTTGAAACTCGTGCCGATCGCTCTCGTCACGTTCGCCGGCGCGCTGCGCCTGGAGGTTTGGACGCCCCTTCATCGGATTGGCGACGCGTCGGGGACGATCTTTGCCTATCACAGTCCGTTTTTGCAGGGCACCCTGCTGATCACGGCGTCGTTGCTGCCGGGTGTCACGCTGCAGGTCGTCGGGGCGCTCACCGCCACCGCCGTCACGATCCTCGTGTGTTGCGGGCTGCATTCCTGGCTGAGGAACACGTCGCTGCGGTGGGTGCTCCTGTGAATCCTTAGGGGCAAAAATCCCGCCGGGGCGGCGCAGTGGGCAGGCCTGTGTCAAAATCCCCAACGCTCAATCGCTCCGCAGCGCTTCCATCGGGGGCACGCGCGTGGCCCGCGCGGCAGGCAGCCAGCACGCGAGGAGCGCGAGCCCGGTGAGGATGGCCACGGTCGAGCCGATCACCAAGGGATGGGCCGGGCCCACCCCGTAGAGCAGCGTGTTCATCGCCCGGCCGCTCAGCCACGAGCCGATGCCGCCGAGCGCCGCGCCGGCCGCGACCAGACGCGCGCCAAGGCCGAGGAATTGCGTGCGGATCTGCTCCGGTTGCGCGCCGAGCGCCATGCGCACGCCGATCTCGCGACGGCGTTGCGCGACGGTGTAGGCGAGCACGCCATACAGACCGACGCCGGCCAGGACGAGCGCCACGCCGGCGAAGATCCCTGCGAGCAATACCGGCGAGCGGCGGTTGAGCAGGCTTTCGTCGATCCGGCTCGCGAGCGTCTTCATGTCCGCGACCGGCACGTCGGGGTCGACTCTCAACACCGCGGCGCGCAAGGCCGGGCCGGCGGTCTCCGGCGGGAGCGCGGTGCGCAGCGTGACACTGAAATGGTTGGTGGCGTAGTGGGCGTAAGGGAGATAGACGGCGCCTCTCGGTTTCTCGTCGGCAAGGTCGTTTTGTTTCACCGTCCCGACGACGCCCACGATCGTAAACGGCTTCTCGTCGTCCTCGCGCACGCCGTTGAGGAGCTGGTGGCCGAGGGCGCTCGCATCGGGCCAGTAATAGCGGGCGAACACCTCATCGACCACGCACACGCGGTCACCGCGCGCGGTGTCGTCGGCGTTGATGAACCGCCCCTCGCGCAGCGGGATGCCCATGGCGGTGAAGTAATCGCCGGTCGCGCCGCTGGTGTGATGGGCCTGCAGGGACTCGCCGGGTTTCGGCTCGTGTCCGAGCACGGTGATGGCGTTGACGCTCGTGTTGCCGCCAAACGGCACGCTGCTGCTGAAGCCTGCCGCCGTGATGCCCGGGGCGGACTTGAGCTCCTGCGCCAGCCGCTCGATGAACGCGATGCGCGGCTTCTCGTCCTTATAGTTGCCCCATGGCAGCGGGATCGACGCGGTGAGCACATGATCGGGCTGAAAACCAGGATGCACCGACAACACCCGCGAGAAACTGAGCCCGAGCAGGCCGGCCCCCGCGAGCAGCACGAAGGCCAGCGCGAACTGCGCGACGATAAGCGCGTGGCGCAGCCGGTGCGTCGCCCGCGACGTCGTGCCGCCGCGCGACTCCACGGAGAGCGCTGCGGCGAGATTGCCACGCAGGCTGTGCCAGATCACCGGCAACGCGAGCAGCACCCCCACGACCAGCGCCGCGGCGAGCGCCACGGCGCAGACGAAGCCGTCGAGCCGCAGCTCGCCCGAGCGCGGCAGCTGGTCGACTCCCATGAGATTCAGGCTGTGCAGCGCCACCCAGCCAAACGCCAGCCCGAGCGCGCCGCCGCCGAGCGCGAGCACGAGCGTCTCGGTGAGGAGCTGACGGGCGACGCGCACGCGGCCGGCGCCGAGCACCTGGCGCACGGAGAGCTCCTTGGTGCGACCGCTCGCGCGGACGAGGAGGAGATTGGTGAGATTGACGACGCCGATGAGGAGCAGGAACAACACGCCCGCCTGCAGCAGCAGCAGCGCGGGCCGCATCGCCGCCACGTAGTTTTCGTGCAAGTCCTTCACCTCGGTGCGGAAGCCGGCGTCCGTGGCGAGCTTCGCCAACGGATCGCCAGCGAGCGCGGCCTGGTTCAGCGCGTCGATCTGGGCCTGCGCCTCGGTGCGGGAGGCGTCCGGCTTGAGCCGCGCGATCATGGCCATGTTGTTGCTGTGCCTCTGCATGGGCTTGCGATCGTCGTCGCTGAAGCAGAGCGGCACCCAGAGCTGCGCCTTTTCGGAGAGAAAGCGGAAATTCGGCGGCATCACGCCGATCACGGTGCACATCCACCCGCCGCCGAGGCGCACCGTGCGACCGACGACGTTCGGGTCGGCGGCGAATTTCGAGCGCCAGAGGGCGTCGCTGAGCACGACGACGCTGTTCTTGTCATAAAACCCTTCTTCATCGGTGAACGTGCGTCCGAGCGCCGGCTGCGCCTGCAACACGCGGAAGAACGACGGCGTCACGCTCATCGACGCCACCCGGTCGGTCGCGCCGGCCTCGCCGATCGTCTCGCCGCCGCCGCGCCAGGCCGCGGACTCGGCAAACGCCGCCACCCCGTCGCGCCGCTCGAGATAATGCGGGATGGAGACGCCGATGGCGTCGGGCACCCCGGCCTTCGGATAGGAGTTGCCCACCATGACGAGCCGTTCGGCGTCCGGAAAAGGCAGGGGGCGGAGCAGGACGGCGTTGACGACGGCGAACAAGGCGACGTTTGCGCCGAGACAGATCGCGAACGTGAGCAGTGCGGTGACGGCAAAACCTTTGTCGCGGCCAAGGCTCCGGACCGCGAGACGGAAGTCGCCGAGCAGGGATTCGATCGAGGGCATGCGCTCAAGAAAACCCCGCAGGCGGGCGGAAAGTTACAGCGAAGTTGGAGGACCGCGCGGTTTCAAAGGCTGCAAAGGCTATCAGCTCCGAATGGAGGTGGCAGCCGACGTAAGGAGGCTGGCGACCGTCGTTCACCGTTCGCCAGCCTCGTTACCTCCCAAGAACCATGTCGCGTGGGTGCGGGCATGCCCCGGAGCGGCGACGAGGAGGTCGCCGCTCCGTAAAAACCAATCCTGTTTCTTGGGTCTCCGACGCGCAGCGCAGCGGCACCGTTACCGTGCTCGGCTGCTACTTTCGACTGCACGGCTCCGCTTCAGTTGGCTCCAGTCGCGCACGCCGGCCTCCTTCGCCCAGGCTTCCCACTTGCCGGCGAGCGCGGCGACCTCGCCGGGGTTTTCCGCGGCGAGATTGTGCGTTTCGGAGCGATCCTGCGTGAGATCGTAGAGTTCCCACGCGCTGCCGTATTCGGACACGAGCTTGAGGTTGCCGGCGCGCACGGCGCGGTTGCCCTCGTGCTCCCAGAACAAGGTGCGCTCGCCGGGCTCCGTCTCGGCCTTCGCGGTTGCGACGAGACTGCGACCGGGCAGCGTGGGGACGGTGTGATCGTCGCGAGTCGTTGGATACGTCGCACCGGCGAGATCGAGGATCGTGGGCATCAGATCGATGATGTGGCAGGGCGTGTGGACGATGCGGCCGCTGCGCGAGTTGAGCGCCGGATGGTTGAGGATGAGCGGGGTCGCGATGCCGCCCTCATGCACCCAGGACTTGAAGCGCCGGAACGGCGTGTTCGAGACGTTCGCCCAGGGCAGGTCGTAGGTCTGAAACGTATCCTCCGGTCCGGGCTCGATCCCGGGATTGTTGCCCATGCGCGGCAGCTTGCCGCTCGAGGTCGGCACGCGGTAGCGCTCCATGTTGCTGCCGTCCGGGAGCGCGGCCTCCGCGCAACCGCCGTTGTCCGCCAGAAAGATGACCAGGGTGTTGTCGCGGCGTCCGGTGGCCTCGAGACAGTCGAGGATGCGGCCGACATTCTGGTCGAGCCGGTCGAGCATGGCGGCGTAGACGGCCATGCGCTGGCTTTCCCAGTCGCGGCGCGCCGGGTCGAGCGTTTCCCAGGCGGGGGCTTTCTCGTCGCGGGGCGGAAGCGTTTGACCGGGCGGCAGCAGCCCCTCGCGCTGCAAGGCGGCGAAACGCTCGGCGCGCAAGGCGTCCCAGCCGTCGCGGTAACGCGTGCGGTAGCGTTCGATGTCCTCGGGCAGGGCGTGGAGCGGCCAGTGCGGCGCGGTGAACGCGACGTATCCAAAGAACGGATCGTCCTGGCGCGCGGCGTCGCGGATGAAATCGCAGGCGTGGCGGCCGATCTCGTCGGTGTAATAGAAGGGCTCGCCGCCGGGGACGACGAACTGGCGCTGGTCCATCAGCATCGGCGGGCGAAAATAACTGCCCGCGCCGCCGAGCGTGCCGAAGAAACGCTGGAAACCCCGGTCGAGGGGACCGGGCTGCTCGGGCGTGCCGGGCCGCCAGGTGGCGGGCACGTTGGGCGCCTGGTTGCCGCCCACGTGCCACTTGCCGGTCATCCACGTGTGGTAACCGGCCGCGCGCAGCGCTTCGGCGATGGTCACGCAGTCCTCGCGCAGGTAGCCCTGGTAGGCGGGCGTCCCGTAGTTGCTGACCATATGGCCGATCCCGGCCCGGTGCGGATACTGGCCCGTGAGCAGCGAGGCGCGGGTCGGGCAGCAACGCGCGGCGTTGTAAGCCTGGCTGAAGCGCACGCCCTCGCGGCCGAGCCGGTCGAGGTTGGGCGTGCGAATCTCCCCGCCGTAGCAGCCGATGTCGGAGAAGCCCATGTCGTCGGCGAGGATGAGCAGGACGTCGGGCGGGCGGGGCGCCGGCGACGCGGGTTGCGCGGCCGGTTGCGGCACAGCGTTTGCGCCCGGCGAGGCGGCGCTGCACCAGGCAGCCGAGAAAAGGATCGCGCTGGGCGCGAGCGAGGAGAAGACGTGGCTAAACCTGGACAGCGTGTGGGCGGGTAACATCCGGAGGCAGGTTGAGGGTTGGCGAACTGCGGTCGCGATTCGTTGGGTTAACCATCGACGAATGAAGCGCGTGTCGCTCCGCGGCAACCGAAGAGATGGTCCCGCGCTCTCAACCTGTCGTTGCGCGTCAGCCGGCGGTCGCCGCCAGCGCCTCCAGCAGCGCCGCGACCCGCTGCTCGATCTCCGGCAGGACCAGTTCGGCGGTGGAGAAGTCCAGGTCGTGGAAATGCCAATACTCGACGCGGTCCTCCCAGGCGGGAAACAGCTGGCGCAGATACGGACGGTGCTCGGCTTCCTTGAGCGCGATGCGGCGCGCGGCGCGTTGGAGGTCGGCCTCGGCGAGCTGACAGCGTTCGCGGGCGGTCAGGTCGAGCGAAATCCCCCGTTTGGCGAGCGCCGCCGCGGTGTGCGGCGACAAGCCCGGCGGCGCGAGATGGATCGCGACGCCGCGGGAGAAGGCGCGCCAGGGCGACTGGCGCTCGCGCGCGAGGTGGTTGAAAACCGCCTCGGCGAACCGGCTGCGGTAGTAATTGCCGGTGCAGACGAAAAGGACTTCGGGTGTGGGTGCGTTCCGCATCTCGGTTCGCATGCGGCATTCCCGCCGGTCCGGCAAACCGAAATGCGGCGGCGCCCCGGCTCGCGACGGACCGCCGCCGAGCGGGAGCAGGTTCCGCCTACATGTCGATTTCCTGCCAGCCGAGCTGGTCGCGCCCGCCTTGGGTGAGTCGTGCCGGCGTCCACGGCGGCTCCCAGACGAGCGCCACGTCGACGTGGCTGACGCCCGGCAGCGCGGCGAGGGCGGCCCGCGTGCCGTCGACGATCATGCCGCCGGCGGGACACGCGGGCGAGGTGAGCGTCATCGCGACGCTCACGCGGTCGCCGTCGAGCACGACATCATAGACGAGACCGAGATCGACGATGCTCAGTCCGAACTCCGGGTCGAGGATCGTGCCGAGCGTCTGCCAGAGGGTTTCGAGAGTGAGGGGAGGATTCATGAAGTTGTGGGAGACGAGCCGGTCTTCGACAGGCCCATCGGGGGAACGCCGGCCGGCCGGGCT
>DASWVO010000329.1:0-2274 GCA_036406235.1 Opitutaceae bacterium | reverse complement strand
ACGATACGGATCGACGGCACGGCTGCGGATGAACGGGATGCTCGCGTTGCCGATCTCGTCGCGCTTCAGGTATTCGTATTCGACCAGCAGGCTCGTCGTGGGTTTCAGCTTCCAGAGCATGCTGCCCACGATCGTTTGCTGGTCCTTCTTTTTATATTCCAGGTCGTACTCGGTCGTGTCGGCCGCGACGTCGACGCGATAGAACACCTTGTCACTCGAGCCGACCGGGCCGGTGGAGGAGGCCTGGCCGCGGAGGAGATTGTTGCTGCCCACCGAAAAGCCGATGCGGTTCTCGGGTTTGGTCTTCGGCTTCTTCGTGATGATGTTGACCGTGCCGCCCGGCATCACCGTGCCGTAGATCGACGCCGCGGCGCCCTTGATCACCTCGATGCGCTCGACGCTCACCTTGTCGATCAGACCGATGCGGCGAAAGCCGTTGCGCAACTGAACGTTCGCATCGACGCCCCGGACCATGTAACCGGTGGAGATGGTTTCGTAACCGACGACGCTACTCGTGTAGCTCAGCTGCTCGCGAAACTCGAACGCGGCAAAGTCATCGAGAAAGTCGCTCGTGACCACGTTCACCGTAAACGGGAGGTCGCGCAGCTTGGTCGCCACGCGCGTGCCGGTGATCGATTCGGCGGCGACGTATTCGCTCGTCGCACTCGTCGTGACGCTGAACTCCTGCAAGGTCACGACATCGTCGGCCGCGCCCTCCTCGGGGGATGACTGCGCGGACAGGTTCGCGCCCGCCAGGACAGCAAGGGAGGTCGCCACGCCCGCGCCGCCGAGGAGGCGACGGACGTGTGGACCAAAAGAAGAGATCGGGGATTTCACATGCTTGAGGGGTTAGGGTCACGGCTCGCAATGAAGAGGTGCCGCGTGGCGAGCACGCAGGCGGCACGAGCCAACGTGCGCACGCTGTCCGGCGCCCTTTTTCGACTCAAGCACAAATCATAATTATTAATGAAATTAAGCGGCACCATTCGACCCTCCGGCCGGGAAGCGCTCAACGATGGTCTCGCCGGCGCGGAGAGGCCGGTTTCGGAGTGCGGTCGCGACCTCCAGGGTTCAAAACCCGCCGCAGACACCGCCCTCGATCGAGGAGGAGTTTCGCCGCTCCTGGCCGGCGCGGGGCGCGGGTCCTCGCCTTGACTTGGGTCTTGCGTTTTTCTGATAATTATCAATACCGCGCCCCATGCCCCGCATTCCAATGCCCTCTCGCTCCCTCGTTGTTGCGCTCCTTGCCCTGGGCGCCTCGCTGCGGGCCGATGTGAAGCTTCCCGCAATCATCGGTTCCAACATGGTCGTACAAGTCGGCCAGGAGATCCCGGTCTGGGGCTGGGCTGCCCCCGGCGAAGCCGTCACCGTCACGTTCGCCGACAAAGAAGCCGCCGCCACCACGGGCGCGGATGGCCGCTGGCAGGTGAAGCTCGCAGCCTCTCCCGCCGGCGGGCCGCATACGATGAAAGTGCGCGGCCGCAACACGCTCACGCTGACCAACGTGCTGGTGGGCGAGGTGTGGCTCTGCTCGGGTCAGTCGAACATGACGTTCCGGGTGGACCAGGCCGACGATGCCGCCAAAGAAATCGCCGGCGCCGCGTTTCCGAGCATTCGCCTGTTCACCGTGAAACGTACGGCGGATGAACGCGGGCCCCGCAGCAATTGCGAAGGCAGCTGGGTCGAGTGCAGCCCGAAGACCGTCGGCACCTTCTCGGCCGCGGGCTATTTTTTCGGACGGGAACTCCATCAAAACCTCAAGCGACCGGTGGGCTTGATCCACAGCTCCTGGGGCGGCACGAAGGCGGAAGCTTGGACGCCGCGGCCCACGCTCGAGGCCGACGAGGCGTTTCGTCCGATCCTCGACCGCTGGGCGCGCGAGATGGCCGACTTCCCGCGACTGAAGGCGGAGTTTGAAACCAATCGCGAGCAACTCACGGCCGATTGGAAGATCGCCGCGGAGAAAGCCAAAGCAGCCGGCCGCATGCCGCCTTCCGCGCCTCGCCTGCGCACCGGACCCAACACGCAATATGCGCCGTGCGGTCTTTACAACGCGATGATCGCGCCGCTCGCGCCCTTCGCCCTGCGCGGAGTGATCTGGTATCAAGGGGAGGCCAATGCCGGCGCGCCCGTGCTCTATCGCCAGCTTTTCCCTGCCTTGATCGGCGCCTGGCGCGAGACGTGGCAATCCGAGCTGCCCTTCATCTATGTGCAACTGCCCAACCTCGCGCGGCAGCCCGAACCCTCGAAAAGCGGGTGGGCCGAGTTGCGCGA
>DASWVO010000328.1:0-15314 GCA_036406235.1 Opitutaceae bacterium | reverse complement strand
CGCGATCAGCGTGGGCATTTGTTTCAGGGGCAGTACCGGGCGCTGGCGGTCGAGCAGGGGGCGTCAGTGGGGGTCGAGCCGATGGGGTCGGTCGAGCCGATGGGGTCGGGCCGCTAGTTGTTAAATTTCCCAGTTGCAGGGAGGGTGGGTTCTGGTAAGGAAGTCACCCATGGCGCGCAAGTTGCGGATCCAGTACGAAGGCGCGATCTATCACGTGATCAATCGAGGGAACTATCGGCGAGACGTGTTCGAGTCGGTTGGGGCCGCGCAGGCGTTCCTGGAGGTATTGGGGGAGGCGTGCACGCAGCATCGCTGGAAACTGCATGCCTATGTCGTGATGCGGAATCATTACCACCTGGCCGTCGAGACGCCTGAGCCGAACTTGATCGAAGGAATGCACTGGCTGCAGAGTACGTTTGCGACGAGGTTTAATCGGTTCCGCAACGAACGTGGACACCTGTTCCAGGGGCGGTATCAAGCACTGCTTGTAGAGAATGCAGCGGCGGTACTGCGGGTGACGAACTATATTCATCTCAATCCGGTGCGTGCGAAGGTCGTGCCTACAGAGCACGTCGCGGCGTTCCGGTGGAGTAGTCTGCCGAGGCTGGTCAAAGCCGGGCGGCCATCATGGCTGGTGGCGAAGGATCTGCTGGAGCAACTCTGCCTGACTGACACTCCAGAGGGGTGGAGAAGTTATGTGGACTATCTGATCACGGTTTCCGGCGACCCGGCAGAGCAGGAGCGGCAGGGGTTTGGGGAGATGAGTCGTGGCTGGGCAATCGGGACTGCTGGGTGGCGTAGGGCGATCGCTAGGGACCACGCCCACTTGGCATTATCTGCCGGGATCGAGAGCGACGAGCTGCGCGAAATCAAAGCTGTGCGGTATGTGGAGATGCTCGAGCGCATTCTGCTGGAGGCGGGAAAGACCCCGGCTGAGCTTCAAGCGGACGCACATGGGGCACCGTGGAAAATTGCTGCAGCCTCGCGGCTAAGGTTGGAAGTTGGTGCACCCTATCCTTGGATCGCGACGGCGCTCAACATGGGCAGCCCGAGCTCCGTCCGGGTGTATTTATCGGCGGCGCGGAGAAATTAACAACTAGCGGCCCGACCCCATTGGTTTGGCCGACCCCATTGGTTTGGCCCTGCTTTGGCAGCGGGCGAGCTGATGGGGTTGGGCCGCCTCATGGCGCGCAAGCACGCTCCTGCAGGGGGAACGAAAGTCAGGTAACATGCGCGTTCCGAGTTTAGCCCGGGTTCCATCCCGACTTCGACTTGGTCCGTTCATGTCACCTGACCCTATCCTGCATCGGAGGCTTTTGATGCGGACAGTGCGGAGGCCGACCGAGGCCGTGGCCGTTTCATTGCGGCTCCTCCCTTTGGCTGCGGGAACCGCGCTCCCCGGCGGCCGGAGCTATTCGTCGTCAGGAGCCGGCCGGTCTCATCCACCGGCGGCACCTCGGACAACGTCCAGTAGCCAAGCAGGGTCCTCATGAATTCGGAGAGTTCCTGGTAGCCGATCGGCTTGAGGTGATACGCGCTCGCTCCGAGCAGGAAGGCGGTGCGCACGTCGTCGTCGTCATTGGAGGAGGAGACGACGATGCGCGGCACGACTCCCCATTCGGGGTTGGTCTGGAGAAACTCCAGCACGTCGAAGCCGTCGCCATCCGGCATGTTGATGTCAGTGATGACGAGCGTCGGAAACGGGTATTTTCTTCGGTCGGCGTATTGCCCCTCGCCAATCATGTAGCGGATGGCTTGGTTGCCACTGTGCACGAGATGGACGGTGCTGTGCGCGGTGAGGGATTTCTTCAACGCGCGCTCCGACAGCAGGCGTGCGTCAAAATCGTCGTCGATGAGGAGGATCCGGTGGATGCTGCGCAACATTGGGACAATGGAGTGCTCGGCACCTAAGGAGATTGAATCGGCGTTGGTCCTTGCGATGCCAATAGTCTCGGCTCAGCTAGGAATGGCCTTGACGACAACAACTTGGCCTAGGAGTTCCCATTCAATTTTCGGTGCCGGCCGCGACCGTGGCGACGCGTCGCCACGGCTTGGTGCCTCTGACTTTTGGCCTGCGCATCTCCACGGCGGCCGGCGCGGAGATCGGGCCCTACCTTCCTGGGAGCTCTTCACCGAAAACTCATGACGAAGCGGGCCGCGGATCCGTTCTGGGTCAGGCGTTCTTCGTCGCCAGATAGTAGTGGTTCTCGCCGTCATCCTGCTCCTGGGCTGTGACCATCAAGCCGGCGGCGGACAGCAGGTGGCTGTAGGCTTCGGCCCCGAGTGAAACCGACTTGAGTCCGGTCAACGCATCCTGCCACTCGCACGCCTGAGCCGGTGCAGTGAAGAGGAAGCGTCCCCGCGGACCGAGCGCCTGCGAAACTTTCCGCACCACGAGCTCCTGGCTCTCGGGGGCGAGCAGGAACATCAGGCCCCACGCCATTACGCCGTCGAAGGTGCGACGGAAGAGATCGGACGCTTCGACCGCATTGCACTCGGCGGAGACATTTGGGAAGCGTTCCCGGAACGCTGCGATCATGCTCGGCGACGCGTCGATGCCGTAAAGCACCACGCCGTCCTCGAGGAGCGCGCGCGCCAGCGGAACGCCGTGTCCGCAGCCAAGATCGAGCACCGTGGCATGACGCGGCAAACCGCGCGCCCACGCGCGCACCCGGTCCTCTCCGATGTTCGAGCGTGCGGCCATGAACCTCCGTGCCGCCCCCTCGTAGCCATTCGATCTGTCGGATGCAGCTGCTTCCATGTGGGCCAACCTCTCCGGACTTTTTGCGGAGCCGGTGGAGTGATGTCGAGATTCGTGACGACAGGGGCTGCCGGGGTGTAGTTGAATCGTGGTGACGAACCGACGTCCCTGTCCGCTGCCGCGTGGTCCGGGTGGTGGAGGCGCCCTCCGGGTGTGGCGGGGAAACCCGGGACGCGCGGCCCGCCGCGCACGCCGCGGATACGGGGGGACCCGGCCGGCCGTAACGAGGCGCCGGCGACGAGCTCCCGGGTGGATCGTCACTCGGGCGGCCGCGTGAGTTCGACGGAGTAGCGGGGGACGAGCTCCACGCGCTCGATCGCGCCCACGGCGGGTTTGCCGGCGAAGTCGGGCTGCCCGCCGGGCGTGAAGTGGATCGGCGCGTCCGCGCGCAGCGGCAGAATCGCCAGCCGGAACCCGCCTGCGGCGACGACGCCCGGATGCCGTTTCAGGCCGAGCTCGAAGGGCCGGCCGTGATGGAAATCGTCGGTCAACAGCGTGTCGCCGTCGAGCGCGCGGGCGACGTCGCCCGTGTAGTGGATGCGGACAAGGGGATCGGCGGAGAGGTCGATCTGTCTTGAAAACTGGATACGCCACTCGGCTGCGTCGGCGAACGCGGCATCCTCCGGCGCGGCGGCCACAGGCGATTTGCTCCGGCCCAGGGGAATCTCGCGGGCGGGTCCGGCGGGGCGGACAAGCTCGGCGGTGGCCGTGGCGGTGAATTCCGCGGGCGTGACCGGAGTGAAGCGCGTGAAAAGACCGTCGGCGCTGCCGGTGAGACGCGCATTGTCCTGGGCGACGCCGGCCGGCGCCGGATACACCGCGGCGGTGAGGGCCGAACGGTCGGCGGACGTCAGCCGGAGCGCGTCGCCATCGAATACGAGTTCAGCGGGCGTGAGGACGACGCGTTCCCGGCCCAGCCAGCGTCCCTTCCAGAGTCGCAGCGAGGTCGGCTCGTCGAAGAGGACGATCCGCACGCGTTTGCCGTTGGGCGCCGCGCGCTCCAGGGCTGGCTCCAACCCCGGGCGAAGCGTCCGGGTGCCGTCGGCGAAGGCGAACACGGCCGGCACGCCTGGCGTCTCGGCGAAGAACACCGTGCGCGTGTCGCCGTCGTCGATCGCGCAGAGCGGCTGGGCGGTGGCGTAGGTGAGGCGTTGCCCGTGGCCGAGGTCGAAGTGAAACGGCCAGAAGAAACGCGCTCCGCCGGGGATGGTCACCGGCGCGTCGGGGAAGGTGAGCGTTTCCCCGCCGAGCCGCAGTGTAAACTGGACGCCGGTGTGGGGCGGCATCGACGTCAGGCGCTCGTAATTATTTACGAATACGAAACCCGCGGCGCCGTCGGAGCGCACGGACCAGCGCAGGGTCGTCGTGTCGTCGCGCCCGCCGGGAAGCCGGTCGGGCAGGTTGACGGGCATGCCGGCGAGGACGGGGCCGAAATCGCCGAGGAACAGGTGGACGCGGCGGAGCAGGTGGTAGTGCGCTCGCACCTGGCCGTATTCGCCGAGTGGGGCCTGGAAGTCGTAGGTTTTCACCGGCAGGTCGTTCCAGTTGGTGATCGCCGTCGATTGCGCCTCCATCAGCGGCGTGCGGCCGTCGGGGTTGGTGCCGCCGTGATACATGTAATAGCCGGGCAGGTTGCCGCCGGAGCCGAGCCGGGCGAGCAGGACGCTTTCGATGTCGGCGGGATCGATCCGGATGCGGCGGTGGTAGGACGGCATCATGCCGCCGCCGAGCTCGCAGGTGAAATACGGATAACGCGCGGCGTCGGCCTCGTCGCGCGCGGCGCGCTCGCCGAGCTGGTCGGTGGCGATTGCGGCGTCGGTGCGCACGCGCGAGAAGCGAAACGCCGTCCAGTAGTTGCCCGGCATCGGGGTGAGCACGCGGTCCCAGAATCCCTCGGCGTAGGCGCCGAAGAGCGGCACGATTTCGCCGAACGGCAGCGGCGTGCGCAGGGCGGGCCAGCCGGTGCGGGTGTAGAGCGGCACGTCGAGGCCGGCGTCGCGAGCGAGCTGCTTCAGTGCGAGCAGGTGGGCGCCGTCGCCGCTGTATTCGTTTTCCAATTGCACGCCGATGACGGGGCCGCCGTCCTTCCAGAGGAGCCCGCGGAGCTGCGCGCCGATCTGGCCGTAGAGGTGGCGGACGTGGCCGAGGTAGACCGGGTCGTCGCTGCGAACCTTCAGGTCTTTCGCCAGCAGCCAGTCGGGCAGGCCGCCGTTGCGCACCTCGCCGTGGCACCACGGGCCGAGGCGGACGACGGTCGAGAGCCCGGCGTCGCGGGCGACCTCGACGAAGCGCCGCAGGTCGCGTTGCCCCGACCAGTTCCACTCGCCCTCGATCTCCTCGTGGTGGATCCAGAAGACGTAGGTCGCCACGATGCTGATACCGCCGGCCTTCATCTTGAGCAGCTCCTCGCGCCACTCGGCGGCGGGATAGCGCGAGTAGTGAAACTCGCCCATGACCGGCACCCACGGCTCGCCGTTGAGGCGCAGGCTGCGGCGGTCGAGCGAGAGCGTGGCGCCGTCGGGCCGCGTCGCCGTGCCCATCAGAAAGCGCTCGCCGGCCCCGGCCGGCGGCGGCGTGACGACGGTGGCGGTGAGTGGCTCGCGGGCGGAGAGCACCGCAACGGGGAGGAGCGCAGCGACGGCGAGGGCGAATAGTTTCATAAGGAAAGCGGCGAACGCCGGTCGCAGCCCAGCGTGCTCCGCGGTGCGAGCGCTGAAAAGTCCGCAACGCGCGCCGGCGCGGCCCGTCTGTCCGGACAGTTCGCGCGCGACGGCGTTTGGGCGTCGTCGCGCAGCTCGAAGCTGAGCGGAGCCTCCGGGGGCGTGTATATATCGTCATGCTCGCGACAGAATCTGCATGCGGGCGCGCTTGAGTTCGGCTCCGCCCCCTGACTCAACCGGTCGCGCGTGTGCGTTCCCCTGGGCGCGGTGAACGTGCTCTTGATGGCGGTCATCACGCTCAAGCTCGGCTGGCTGTCGGTCGCCGCGCTGGAGCAGGGGGCAAGGAGGAGGGAGAGGCCTGAGCCCTGCTCCTTGCCGGTCAGGAGACCCGTGCCACTGCGCGTTCTAACGGTTACGGTTCCGAAAACGTTGAACTCGCGCTCGACCGCTGTGTCGGTCTTGCTGCCAACCAACGTACCCGGCCCGCGGTTTCCCGCGGGTATCCACCCCGATTTCCGCTTGCTTCCGCCCGTGCCCGACGCCCGCCTCCGTCTCCACGCCATCCAAAAATCCTTCGGGGCGACGCGCGCGCTCAAGTCCGTGTCGCTCGACGTCGCCGCCGGCGAGGTCCACGCGCTCATCGGCGAGAACGGCGCGGGCAAGAGCACGCTGATGAAGGTGCTGAGTGGCGCGCACGCGGCCGACGCCGGTACGATGGAGCTGGCCGGCCAGCCCTATGCGCCGGCCAATCCGCACGACGCCCGCGTGAAGGGGGTCGCGATGATCTACCAGGAGCTCAACCTCGCGCTGCATCTCCCGGTCCGGGAAAACATTCTCCTTGGGACGGAGTCGGCCCGCGCCGGCTGGATCGACGCCGCGGCGTCGCGCGAACGCGCCCGCGCCGCGCTCGCGCAGCTCGGCCACGAGCAGATCGACCTCGAGCGCCCGGCCGGCGAGTTCACGATCGCCGAGCAGCAGATCATCGAAATCGCGCGCGCGCTGCTGCTGCAGCCGAAGGTGCTGATCATGGACGAGCCCACAAGCTCGCTCACGCAGACCGACACGGAAAAACTCTTCGCGGTGATCGGCCGGCTGCGCGCGCAGGGCGTTTCGGTGATCTACATCAGCCATTTTCTGGAGGAGTGCCGCCGCCTCTGCGACCGCTACACCGTGCTCAAGGACGGCGAGACGGTCGGCGCCGGCGACATGCGGACGGCGTCGCTGCACCAGATCGTGACGCTCATGACCGGCCGCGAGGTCGAGGACTTGTATCCACGGATTCCCCACACGCCGGGCCGCGTCGTGCTCGAGGTGAAGGCGCTCGCCGGCCAGGGCACGCGCCTGAGGAACGCCACGTTGCAGTTGCGCGAAGGCGAGATCTTCGGGCTCGCGGGCCTCATCGGCGCGGGGCGCACGGAGTTGCTGCGGGCGATCTTCGGCCTCGACGGGCTGGCGGGCGGCGACGTGCACATCGTCGACTCGGCATCGCGGCGCGCGACGCCCCGCGAGCGCTGGAACCAGGGCTTCGGCTTTCTCAGCGAAAACCGGAAGGAGGAGGGGCTGATGCTCAACCAGTCGATCGCCGACAACCTCACCCTCACGAAGATGGAGGCGTTCGGGCGCTACGGCTGGATCAATCCGCGCCGGCAGCTCGCGGCGGCAAACAAGTGGATCGAAGGCCTGCGAGTGAAATGCCGCGATGCGAGCCAGGCCATTGGCGAACTCTCCGGCGGCAACCAGCAGAAGGTCGCGTTCGCGCGCCTGCTCGAGCACCCGGCGAAGGTTTTCCTGCTCGATGAACCGACGCGCGGCATCGATGTCGGCAGCAAGGCGCAGATTTACCAGGTGATCGGCAAGCTCGCCGCGAAAGGCCAGGCGGTCGTGGTGGTGAGCAGCTACCTGCCCGAGCTGTTCGGGCTGTGCGACACGATCGGCGTGATGTGCCGCGGCGAACTCGCGGCGGTGCGTCCGCGCGACCAGTGGACCGAGGCCGAACTCATGCGCGTCGCGACCGGCACGACGGGCGAGTGAATTTTTAGCCCACGAAACACACGAAATGACACGAAAGAAAGCCGAGTCCGAGAGGGCCGTGAGCCGGGATGCACCCCTCGTAGCCGGTGCCCGAGGTAGGAGCGCGCTTGCGAGCGATTGGGAGCGCGGGCGGCTCGCCCGCATTTCCGCGATTGCGGGCCAGCGGCCCGCGCTCCCAGGAGATCGCGCGCAAGCGCGCCCCTACAGCGGGATTTCATTTCGTGTGTTGTCGGGCTGTCGCTTCGCTCGGTACGTGGGCACCTCCTCTTTCTAAATGAACGACACCTTTAAGCGCCTCCTCGCCAAGTTCGGCCCGTTTGTCGGACTCCTGCTCGTGATCGCGCTCTTCTCGATCCCGGCGGAGACGCGCGAGTTCTTCCTCACGTATCAGAATTTCAAGATCATCCTCACGCAGACCGTGATCGTCGCGGTGGCGGCGCTGGGCATGACGATGATCATCGTGAGCGGCGGCATCGATCTCGCCGCGGGCTCGACGGTCGCCTTTGCCAGCGTGGTGGGCGCGCTGCTCATCCAGAAGGGGTGGGGGCCGGCGGGCGTCGTGACCGCGTGCGTGCTGTCGGGGGCCGTGGTGGGGGTTGCCAACGGCGCGATGATCGCCGGCATGCGGATGATGCCGTTCATCATCACGCTCGGCACGCTCGGCATCGTGCGAGGCAGCGCGCAGCTGCTGGCCGACAGCCAGGTGGTCAACTATGACGACTCCCCGATCAATACCTGGATGCGGACGGCCGACCCCTTCGGCTACGCGCTGCCGGTCGGCGTGTGGGTGACGATCGGCGTCGCCCTGGCGACCGCCGTCGTGTTGCGCCGCACCGTCTTTGGCCGGCACATCTTCGCGCTCGGCTCCAACGAGACGACGGCGCGCTTGTGCGGCGTTCCGACGCGACGGCTCAAGATCTGGACCTATGCCTTCGGCGGCGCGTTCTTCGGCCTGGCCGGGCTCTTCCAGTTGTCGCGGCTGGGCCAGGGCGATCCCACCGTGGCGGTCGGCCTCGAACTCGACATCATCGCCGCGGTGATCATCGGCGGCGCCAGCCTCAGCGGTGGCGTGGGCACCGTGCTCGGCTCGATGATCGGAGCGCTGACGATGGCGGTGTTGCGCAACGGTTCGCAGCAAATGGGATGGGGGACGCCGCTGCAGCAGGTGATCATCGGCGTCGTGATCATCGCGGCCGTGTTTCTCGACCGGCTGCGGCAGTCGGGGAAGGGCTGAGCGCGGAGCGCCGGCGCTGGCGGAAGACGGGTTTAGGGTGGTCGCGGAGCGACCATTGAGAATAGCCGTGACTTTCAAGCCACGGAAACGAGTGATTCAAACACACCGCGTCGCGTAGCGACGCTCGATGAACGGTTCAGGCGTCGCTATGCGACGCTTACGCTTTGACGAATGTTGTCCCGTGGCTTGAAAGCCACGGCTATCTTCGGCTCTCGCTACGCGAGAGAGCCCTCATTTCCCGAGGCGCGCGCGGTTGCGCGCCGCCGGCTTCAGCCCTTGTGGTTGAGCAGCAGGCCGACTTTTTCGGCCAGTTCCATCGTCGAAAAGGGCTTCGCGAGAAAGTTGTTCGGCGAATTATCGAGCACCTTCTTCAGGGTCGGGTCGTCGACGTAGCCGGACATGAACAGGACCTTGAGGCCGGGTTTGAGCTCGAGGAGCCGGCGCGCGAGCTCGTGCCCGTTGATCTCGGGCATCACGACGTCGGTGAGGAGCAGGTCGATGTCGGCGGCGCGGTTTTCGTGGCAGCGCTCGAGGGCTTCGCGGCTGCCGGCGCAGGCGGTGACCTTGTAGCCGAGCGTCTCGAGGAGGGTGGTGGTGACCGAGCGGACGAGATCGTCGTCGTCGACGGCGAGGATGTGGCCGCTGCCGGCGGCGGGTTTTGTCTCGGCGACGTCGTCAACGAACGTCGTGGTGGGCTCCGCGAAGGGAAACAGCACGTAGAAGGTCGTGCCCCGGCCGGGTGTGCTGGAAAAACGGATACTGCCGCCGTGGCTCTTGGCGATGCCGGCGCAGGTGGACAGGCCGAGTCCGGTTCCCCGGCCGCGCGGCTTGGTGGTGAAAAACGGCTGGAAGATGTGCGCCTGCACATCGGGGGGCATGCCCATGCCATTGTCGGTCACGGTGAACTCGACATAGCGGCCGGCGGGGAGGCCGCGGGCATGGTCGGCCGCGAGCGTCTGGAGTGCGATTCCCAGAGTGAGCCGTCCGCCCTGCGGCATCGCATCGCGGGCGTTGAGGCAGAGATTGAAGACGACCTGCTCGATCTGGTTGCGGTCGGCGCGAAACCAGGCGGGCTCGGCGGCGAGCTCGAGATCGAGGACGATGTTGTCGCTGATCATCGAGCGCACCAAGCCGTGCAGGTCCTGCAGCATCTGGTTGAGGTCGATGTCCTCGGCCTGGGTGACCTGGGTGCGGCTGAAGGCGAGGAGCTGGCGCACGAGGTTGCCGGCGCGGCTGGTGGCGTGGAGGATGTCGTCGATCTTGCTCTGCATGGCCGGCGCGCCCGCGAGGTCCTCGCGCAGGAGCTCCGAGAAACACTGGATGGCGGTGAGCAGGTTGTTGAAGTCGTGCGCGACGCCGCCGGCGAGCAGCCCGACCGCCTCCATTTTTTGCGACGTGACCAGCTTCTGTTCGCCCTCCGCGAGCGTGCGGGTGGCGAGCTCGCGCTGGTGGACGGTCGCGAGCACGTGGGCCACGCCGTGGGCGAAATTGAGGCTCGCGGGGTCGGGTTCCCAACGGGCGTGGGAGAGCCCGACGATGTAGCCGTAGGCGGCTTTTTCGGAACCGACCGCGACGGCGAGACCGCCGAGCCAGCGGTGGCGCGCGAGCCATTCCGATGGGAGGGGAAAGGCGGCGGCGTTTTCGGGCAAAACGAGCTCGGTGGCGGCGGGCGCGGTGAGGGCGGGCGCGGGCACGGACAGCGGCATGTGGTCGGGCAGCAGGCCTGCCGTGCCGGCGACGGTGTAGGGTTCCCCCGCGGCGTTGCGGGCCAGCACCACGCTGCAGTCGAGCGACAGCGTGTCGGTGAACAGGCGCGCCGCCTCGGCCACGAGTTCGTTGAACGGGCGCGAGCCGAGCGCCATGCGGCCGAAAGCAGCGAGGGCGCTCTGCCGCAACGCGTGCAGCGCGAGGCGGTGCTCGGTCTCGTGCTGTTCGGTGAAATCGAAGCAGGTGCCGACGTAGCCGGTGAAATTTCCCTGGGTGTCGTGGCGCGGCAGGCCGTGGTCGCGCACCCAGCGGTAGACGCCGTCGGCGCGCCGCAGGCGGTATTCAATCTGGAAGGACGTGCGCGCGAGCATGCAGGCCTCGATCTGCTCGGCGACGCGCGTGCGATCCTCCGGGTGGAGCAAGTTGAGCCAGCCGCTGCCGAGGTCGGAACCGAGCGGGCGGCCGGTGAAGTCGCGCCAGGGCTTGTTGTAGTAGGTGCTCTCGCCGCGCTCGTCGGACATCCAGATGAGCGCGGGGGCGATGTCGGCCAGCTCGAAGAAGTGTTTCTCCTCGCGCGCGGGGTCGGCGAACCAGTTGGTCGGCGGCGCGTCGAGCAGTTGGGCCGTGACGAGCGTCAGGTGTCCCGGCAGTCGCGCGATGGCGGTGAGGTGGACGCTGTGCGGGGCGCCGGAGGGGTCGACAAAACGGCAGCGGCAGTCGGGGCCGATGGTGGTGGGCGTGTGGTCGGCGGTTTCCACCGTGCGCAGCCAGGTGTCGACGGCCGCCTGGTCGTCGGGGTGCACGCAGGTCGCGAGCAGCAGCGGGCCGCCCTGTCGGCGCTCCTCGCCGACCAGCATCCACCACGCGGCATTACCGTCGGCAATCGTCTCGTCGGGACTGAGCAGGCAGACGGGCTTGGCGGCGTCGAGCAGGCGCACGGGACGGCGCGGCTCGTTTTGCTGGAAGGTGGGCTGGGAAGCGGGAGGTGTCTTCGAGGGCACGCGGTGATTGGGATCATCCGCGATGCACCGGCTTAGTGCGACGACGCGTAGACCTGCGCAGCGCGGATGGAGGGTTTTGCCACGGCCGGGCGGGTGGGCGCAAGGCTGCAACGCAACAGCAATTGCTCGTTCTCGCGATCGAGGTGGAGGATCTGCAGGGAACGCGCCCGCGCTCGTTCCAGGAGCTCGCCGCCGCGCGCGCCGGGCATGCGGGTCGCCTCGCGCAGGGCGGCAAGACTCACGTCCAGCCGCGCGGAGAGGAGGAGCTTGCGTTCGCGCAGTGGCTCGTCGGGCGGACAGCGCTCGCGCTGGATGAAACGATTTTCCTCCAGCGCGTGCTGGTAGATGTCGTCACAAAGGGTGAGGTGGTCCGTGAGGGCGTCGGTGAGGGTCATGGGAAGAGGGCGCAGGTTGCGAAACCGGGAACCGGTTAACTTGAAACTTGTGACTCCGAAGCGGCGGGGGTGCCGTCGGCGCCGGGATGGGTGAGCGCGTCGAGGCGGCGCTCCGTGTCGTTCGACCATTCCAGGTGGCCGAGGCGCCAGGAGACCATGCGGGCGAGATCGCCGAGTTCGGCGGCGGGCGGCGCCGGCTGCGCGGGCGCGAGGGCGGCGAGAATCTCGCGGTAGGTCGCCCGGGCGGCGTCGGTCTGGAGCAGCCGTTCCTGGCAGAGAGCGACCTGATAAAGCACCGGCAGGCGCCAGCGTGGTTCCTCGGAGAGCTCGGCGAGGCGGCCGTACAGTGTGAGCGAGCTCGTGTAGTCGCCCTGATTGTAGAACTCGTTGGCGAGCTGGTTGCCGGTGCGGCGCTGCCAGTAGGCCCAGCGTTTGGGGTCGGTGCTGGTGCGGGCTTCGTGGCGCAGCAGTTCGAGGGTGGCCGCGAGCGATTCCGGCTTGCGGCCGAGGCGCTGGTAAAGGGTGGCGAGCTGATAGCGCGCCTCCGCGTTGCCCGGGTCGTCGGGATGCTGCTCGATGAAGGCGGCGAAGGCCGCGGCTGCGACCTCGTGCTCGCCGTTGAGCAGGCGCGCGTGGGCGGCCTTGAACTGGGCGCGGGCGCGGTCCTCCGGCACCAGATCGAGGAGATTGAGCCGGGTGAAAAAACGGGCGGCCTCGCCGTAATCGCCGGTGATGAAGTGCGTCTCGGCGATCTCGAACTGCGCCGTGCGGGCGAGCTGGCGGTAACGCTCGGTGCCTTCACTGCCGAGTTTCAGCGTGCTGTGCAGTACGCTGTAGAAGCGGGCGATCGCGAGCTTGTTGGCGCCGAGGGCACGGAGGGTGCGGCCGAGCTCGAGGAAGGCTTCGGGCACCGCGTCCGCCTCCGGGAAATCCTTGAGAAAGCGCTCATAGCAGGCGGCCGCCTTGACGAGGTCTTCGTGTTTTCGATACGCGCGGGCGAGCCCCAGGAGCGACGTCTGGATCTCGTCCGCGTTGTCCGTCGAGGTGAGGACCTGCCGGAACGCCATCTCGGCCGCCTCGGAATCACCCTGCTCGAGCTTCGCCGCGCCGAGCCGCAGGAGGCTGGCGCGCTCCGCTTCAGTGGGAGCGGGCACGGGGACCGCCGGGGCGGTGGCCTCGGTCGCCGCCGGCAGGTTGGCGTGGGTCGGCGCGGGCGCGTCGGTGCCTTGGGCGGAGGCGGAAATGCCAAACGCCAAGGGTCCAAACGCCAAAGAAATCCCGACTCTCAAGCAGCTGCATCCCAAAAAAGACCGGTGCGCGGTGCGCACGCATGCGTTGAGAGTTTGGGATACGTAGTCCGGTGTGGTGTTGTTTGGCCCGGGGCGCAGGCGAAAACCGATCTCAGGAGGGACCTTCATTGCTGACGATACGTGGCGGAGCTGGGCGGCAGGGCGGGGCCGGCGGGGGCGGAGGCGGGCGGCGGGACGGCGAGGATGAAATTGCCTCCGGGCGGCTGAAAGAACGGCAGGACGTCCTCGGGCCGAATCTCGCGACGCAGGTCGTCGGGCAGCAGCGCCACCGGGGCCGGCGGGCGGTCGGGGGGCGTGGCGTTCGCCGTCTCGGGCGGCGCCACCGTGGCGTCGAACTCGGTCGCGGGCATGGCCGTTTCAGCCGGGGACCGGGACGGCTCGGGTGGAAGTTGCGCGCCGCGGTTGGCGGCGGCGATCTCCTCGCTGGGGCCACCCGGAACGGGCGGGGCCGCCGCGGCGAGCCGCGGCTCGACCACCGGATCGGGCATCGGCGGCGCAAAGCGCATCGCGACCGGATCGGCGGCGGCGAGATAGGGCAACGACGATCGTGCCGCCGCCTGGGCTGGGCGGAGGACGAAAGGCGGCGCGTGCACGGCGAGCGCGGGGCTGGCCAGCAGGGGCAGCAGCCACGCAATGCGGGGCAGCTGCGGCCGCCTCCCCGCAGAAAGCGGGGGCGGTTGGGAAAAAGTCATGAGGAAGGATGTCTGCGAGCGGTTGCACTTGCAGCGTTCTGATATCGGCCCGGCGGTGGTATCGGCACGCGGGGCGGAGTGCTTTAGCCTGGCTTTCATAGGTCCGATGGACCCGATTGGACCGATGGGACCTGGAGAGCGGCTCTCCCCTGCCGGGCCGCGAAAAGCCCACGCCCCCGGTGCGGGGACGTGGGCTGCGCAGGGTCGGCGGCGCACCACGACGAAAGCGCCGCCAAAGTGAACGGACGATCAGACGCCTGCCGGCTGGGCCGCCGGGGCGGCCGGGGCTGGGGTGGGCGTGGGCGCGCTGGCCGAGGTCTTGGCGAAACTCGCGCGCGCTTCCTCCAGAGAATCGTAGAACTGCCAGCTGCGGGTGTCCTCGAAGCCCTTGCACTCGGTGATGATCGCGGTGTTGCCCACGAGGCAGAACTGCAATGCGAGCTCGCGGCAGGTCTGCATGGCGTGGAAGAGCAGCTTGATCACCGTCATGTCGAGGCGCTTGAGCTCCTTCAGATCGAAGATGGCCTTGCTGATGCCGGTGTCGACGGCCTCGGCGACCTTGGTCTTGAGGTAATTGGTGACCTCGGCGACGACGAGCTGCGTGGTGTTCTCCGGTAACCGCATCGTGAATACGCCGCCCTCGTTCGAAAAGTAACGCTGCGAGGTGTCGAGGTTCATCGCCTTGGCGATCTTCGATTCGACCTCCGCCATATCGAGCGGCTTGGTGGCGAGGGCGGTGAAACCCACCTGTTGCGCCTGCTGCTGGGCGGCGTTGTCGGTCTTCACCACCAGACCGAACACCGGGGTGTACTTGGTCTTGATGTTGGTGCGGATGACCCGAAAGAGCGTGAACGCGGCCTCCTCGGGCAGCGACAGCGAGATCATGATCAGGTCAGGGACGGACTTCGCGCAGAAGTCGATCGCCTCGCCGGTGGTGCTGACGCCGTGCACCTGCCAGGGCGTGTGCTTGAGGCCCTCCTGGATCTGCTGGACGATGGCGGGCTTGTCCTCGACGACGAGGATGTGCGCGGGATCGAAGATGGACTTGCTCTTGGCGGGGCCCTCGCTGAGCGGCTTCAGGTCGATGATGCGGCCGACCTTCTGCACGAGCACGTCCTCCTTGAACGGCTTCACGATGTAATCGCGCACGCCAATCTTGGCGATCTTGAGGACGTTGTCGCGGCCGCCCTCGGCGGTGAGCATGACGACCGGGATGCCCTTGAGCGCGGGATCGGCCTTGAGCTTGGTGAGCATTTCGACGCCGTCCATGACCGGCATGGTGACGTCGAGCAGGATGACGTCGGGCGAGTCCTTCGCGGCCATCGCGAGGCCCTCTACGCCGTTGCCGGCCTCGAGAATGTCGCAGTCGTAGAGTTTGAAGGCTTTTTTGACGATGATGCGGACGGTCTTGGAGTCGTCCACGGTGAGGATCTTGTAGCGCATTGGGCGGTGGCGTGAAACAGGGGAGAGTTCAGGCGCCGGCGTCGGCGACTTCGATCGGCTTCATGAGCAGGTCGGCGACG
>DASWVO010000327.1:0-10137 GCA_036406235.1 Opitutaceae bacterium | reverse complement strand
TCCGCCGCGCCGTCCCCGCGCGTCGAAGCCGCACAGCGCCCCCGTCGCTTCGCCTACGTCGGCACCGGTGGCCGCGTGCGCATGTTCCTCGACCCGGTGCCGCTCCGCTTTTCCGCCGACGCACAGATCGTCGGCCTCTGCGACTCCAGCCTCGTGCGGGCCACCCATCATCGCGACCGCCTGCGGTCGCGGTTCGGTTATGCCGAGGTGCCCGTCTTCGCCGCGGCTGACTTCGCTCGCATGATCGCCGAGACGCGCCCCGACACCGTCGTCGTGTGCACCGTCGACAGCGAGCATCATCACTACATCGTCGAGGCGTTGCGGCTTGGCTGCGACGTCGTCACCGAAAAACCGATGACGACCGATGCCGCGAAGTGCCGCGCCGTCCTCGCTGCGGTGCGCGACACCGGCCGCTCCGTCCGAGTCGCCTTCAACTACCGCTGGAACCCCGGCGCCACCAAGGTGCGCGAATTGCTCGCCGCCGGCACGATCGGCTCGGTGCGCCACATCACGCTCGAATACCTGCTCAACACGAGCCACGGCGCCGACTACTTCCGCCGCTGGCACGCGCACAAGGCATCCTCCGGCGGCCTGCTCGTGCACAAATCCACCCATCATTTCGATCTCGTGAACTGGTGGATCGACGCGATTCCCGCCGAGGTCGTGGCCCATGGTGCGTTGATGTTCTACGGCCGCGACAACGCGGTCCGCCGCGGCGACGCCGTCCTCACTGCCTATCCGCGCTACTACCGGCAGCCGGTCAACGGCGACCCCTTCGCCTACACCTACGAGCGCTCGATGATTCAGGACCCCGCGCTCGAGCACAGCCTCTACCTCGGCGCCGCCGAAGCCGAGTCCGGATACGTGCGCGACCGCAACGTGTTTCGCTCCGACATCGACATCGAAGATGCGATGAATGTCCTCGTGCGCTACCGGAACGGCGCGCTGCTCAATTACTCGCTGAATGCTTTCAGCCCCTACGAAGGTTATCGCGTCGCCTTCAACGGCGATCGCGGACGCCTCGAATACCGCGAACTCCATGGCGCCCACATCATCGGCGACAGCACCCTCGGGGCCGAGCACCAGCAGGGAGAGCGGCACGAACTGCGCGTCTTTCCCCATTTCAAACCTTCCTACGACGTCCCGGTTCCCGTCATCAAGGGCGATCACGGCGGCAGCGATCCGCTCATCCAGGAACAGATCTTTTCCGCCTCGCCTCCCGCCGATCCGCACGGCCGCTCCGCCGGACACGAACAGGGGGCCGCTTCGATCCTCATCGGCATCGCCGCCAACGCCAGCATCGCCTCGGGCCGTCCGGTCGCGATCGCCAGCCTCGCCGACCTTCCCGCCTCCGCCACGAAGCTCTCGGAACTTGTATGACGGTCGCCCGCGCCGCTCTGTGTGCCCTGATGGCCGCCTCCGCCAGCGTTGCCATCGCCGCCACGCCGCTGGGCGACACCTGGCCCGTGGCCGCCCCGGCTGCGCATGGCCTCTCCGCCGCGCGCCTCGAGGGTTCCTGGCTAGCGATGGAACAACTCGAGTCGATGACCTTCCTCGTCATCAAGTCCGACCACGTCGTCTTCGAGCGCTACGCCGGGGGCTACAGCCGGACGAAGCCGCACTATACCGCCTCGCTCGCCAAAGCCCTCGTCGGCGGCACCTCGCTGATCGTGGCCATGGGCGACGGGCTGATCTCCCCGGCAGAACCCGCCGCCAGGTTCATCCCGGCCTGGCGCGATTCGGCGGAGAAATCACGCATCACCGTCGCGCAGCTCGCCACGCACACCTCGGGTATCGACGACGCGAATACTGAGGGCGTTCCGCATCGCGACCTCCCCGGCTGGAAAGGAGATTTCTGGCGGCGGCTGCCGCCACCGCGCGATCCCTTCACGCTCGCTCGCGACGAGGCCCCCCTCGTCGCGCCCCCCGGCACCGAGGCGCATTACAGCAATCCCGGCATGGCCATGCTCGCCTGGTGCGTCACCGCCAGCCTGCGCGGCACGGCCGACGAGGATCTGGTTTCACTCCTGCGCCATCGCGTAATGGAGCCCATCGGCGTGCCCGCCAACGAGTGGACGGCCGGCTACAACGGACCCGTGAAGATCGACGGCCTGCCGCTGGCGGGAAACTGGGGCGGAGCCGAATTCAGCCCCAACGCCGCGGCCCGCGTTGGGCGCCTGCTCATGCACAGCGGACAATGGAACGGCCAGCAGATCCTGTCCGAGGACGCGGTGCGTGCCGCGACCACGCACGCGGGCCTGCCCAATCACTCCGGCCTCGGCTGGTGGGTCAACCGGCGAGCGGATGGCAGCCGTTTTTTCGCCTCCGCCCCGGCGGACGCCTTCTTCGGTCTCGGCGCCGGCGGACAGTTCCTCCTCGTCGTTCCCAGCCTCGATCTCATCGTGGTGCGAAACGGCCTCAGCCTCCCGGGCGGCAAAGATGTCTATCGGCGCATCGAGAAGGTCGTCGTCGACCCGGTGATGGAAGCCTTCGAGAAACCCGCCGCACCGCCCTACCCGCCGAGCCCCGCCATCGCGCGCATCGAGTGGGCGCCCACCGATACGATCGTCCGCCGCGCCCCGGGTGGCGACAACTGGCCCACGACGTGGACTGACGATGATTCGCTGTTCACGGCCTACGGCGACGGCAACGGCTTCGAGCCGCACATCGCCGATCGTCTCAGCCTCGGCCTCGCCCGGATCGAGGGAACGCCGCCCGATTTTCGCGGCGTTAATTTCCGCAGCCCGAGCGGCGAGCAGATCGGCGACGGTCGCTCCGGCCGCAAAGCCAGCGGACTGCTCATGGTCGACGGCACGCTCTATCTGCTCGCCCGCAACGCCGGTCATTCCCAGCTCGCGTGGTCCAATGACCGCGGCAAGACCTGGGTCTGGGCTGACTGGACATTTCGCGAGAGCCTCGGCTGTCCGGCCTTCGTGCAGTTCGGTCAAAACTACGCCGGGGCGCGCGACGATTTCGTCTATATCCTATCGCCGGATACAGACACCGCCTACCAGCGCGCCGACCGGCTCGTGCTCGCCCGCGTGCCCAAGAACCGTCTCCGCGACCGCAGCGCCTACGAGTTCTTCGTACGTCGCGACGCCGACGGCACCACCCGCTGGTCCGCCAACATTGCCGAGCGCGGAGCGATCTTCGAGCAACCCGGAGCCGTGTATCGTTCGCACATGACGTGGCATCCGGCGCTGCGCCGCTACCTCCTGACCGTGATCGGCCGCGGCGCCGACACGCGCTTTGCCGGCGGCTTTGCGATCTACGATGCGCCCGAGCCCTGGGGCCCGTGGACGACCGCCGCCTATTACGACACCTGGGACACCGGTCCGGGCGAATCCTGTCATTTTCCCTCGAAATGGCTCGATCGTGACGGCGGTTGGCTGGTGTTCTCCGGAAATGATTCCTTCTCGGTGCGCCGCGCGAACATCGTGCCCCGCGCCGAACCCGCGGCGCCTCGCGAGTAGAGTGGTCTGAATTGACGCGTCGCTGCTCACAAATGGCGCCGCAGCGCCGGTGAGGGCCCCGACTTCGCCCGAATTTATCACCTGCGCATTTGATACCGATCTTGAGCAGCGCCCTTAGTAAAAACGACCACGCATTGGATTTGCGGCTTGCCACGCCAGAGATTTTCACATGCGCATTAGATACCGGCGTGCCTTCCACTCTGGATGACCGTCGGCCAGAACCCTCACACCCACCCGATCATGAAATCCATCGTGATGCATCGTGTGCGCCTGCTCCTCGCGAGCGGGCTTTTTCTTGGAGGCACCGCCGTCCAGATGCCGGCTTTGCCCGCCTTCCCCGGAGCGGCCGGCTTCGGCTCGAACACCGTCGGCGGCCGTCATGCGAATGCCGCGGTCCTCAAAGTCACCAACCTCAACAACAGCGGTCCCGGCTCGTTGCGCGAGGCCCTGCTCACCCCCGGGCCGCGCTTCATCATTTTCGAGGTCTCCGGCATCATCCGCCTCACCTCCCAGATCACACTGCTGCCCGAGCACAGCCGCGTCACCGTTTTCGGTCAGACCGCGCCGGCGCCCGGCATCATCGTCGAGGGCCACGTGATCAATGTGAGAACGAACGACGTGATCATCCAGCACGTCGCCTTCCGGCCTTCGCGCAAACTCCACCTCTCGCCGGCCAGCGGCACCATCTCGACCAACCCGCTCCGCATCAATCCCGGTTATGAGATGGCCCAGCGTGACGCGATCGCCGTCGGCGCCTCGCCGGACAACCCCGACACCGCCGCCAACGAGCAAACCCACGCCTACAACATCATCATCGACCACTGCTCCCACACCTGGTCGTGCGACGAGGTCGTCAGCACCTGGGGCAACGGCGACTGGGGCACGGCCGGCGCCGGCACGGTTTCGGACGTTACTTTCTCCAACTGCATTTTCGCCGAAGCGCTCTACAACACCGGCCATACCACGAGCGACAACGGCTCCGGCACGCCCGAAGCGCACCCCATGGGACCGCTCATCGGCCGGAATTCCACCCGCATTTCCATGCTGCGAAATCTTTTCGCGTTCAACGAACAGCGGAATCCGATGATGCGCGACGACGTGAGCGACGTCCTCCTCGTCAACAATCTCGTCTATCACCCCGGCACCTGGCGGGGTAATCGCATCCAAGTCGGCAGCGCCGGCACGGCCAACCGTGACCTGGTCGCATCGATCAAGGGCAATGTCGTCCTCATGCAGAGCGGCAACACCGACACGACCGCGATCAACTTCACCAGCCCGCCCACCAACACGAGCGTGTATCTCACCGGCAACGCCTCGAATGTCACCGGCTCCTCCACTTGGAATCCGACCAACGGCGACCAGTGGCACGTCAGCCTCACCAACGCGCCATCGTCTGTCACCCACCTCACCAGCGAGCCCGCCGTCTTCACCAGCGCGTCGCTCAACCTCCCCGCAGTCATCAGCGGCGCGGCCAACATCGAGGCCCACGTGCTCGCCCACGCCGGCGCCCGCCCGGCCGCGCGCGACGTCGTCGACGCCCGCATCGTCGATCAGGTCCGGCAGCGCTACCGCGATCCCGCCGACGTGATCGGCGCGTTCATCGACAGCCCGTCCGAGCGCATCGTCACCGGCACCTTCACCTCCGGCGAGCTCGCCGGCTATCCGGCCTGGGGCACCGTCGTAGCCGCACGCACGGTGCCGGGCAGTCCCAACACGATCGAGGCCAACGGCTACAGCCGGATCGAGAACTGGGTGCACAGCACGTTCACGCCGTCGGTCGAGGACACGTTGAACCCCGGTATTTCCTCCTTCGATACGTTCTCCGATGGCAACGCCAACGGGTGGTCGCCCATCGGGACCACGGCCTGGTCCGTCACCGGCGGCGCCTACCGGCAGTCCAGCACCGCGGCCGACGCCCGCGCCGAGCTCGCCGGCACGAGCTGGACCGACCAGGTGGTCGAAGCCAGGGTGCGCCCCCTGAGCTTCAACGGCACCGATCGCTGGGTCGGACTTCACGCGCGCTTCCGCGATCTCACACACTCCTATTATGTCGCGCTTCGCGAGCCATCGACCGTGCAGCTCCGCAAGATCGACGGCGGCAGTATCACGACCTTCCAGTCGGTCACGAACTTCGATGTCGATCCCAACGTGTGGTACCAAGTTCGCCTGAGCGCGGTCGGCGGCGCGCTCAGCGCCACCGTCACCAATCTCACCACCGCGGCCTCCGTCACGCTCACCGGAACTGATTCCGCCCCCCTTCCCTCCGGGCGCACCGCGTTGGTCACGTACATGGCGAGCGCCGATTTCGACGACGTGTTCAGCAGTCCTTTCTCCACGGATACACCCCAGGTCGTCGACGATTTCGACGACGGCAACCACACCGGCTGGAGCGCGACCAACGGCACCTGGGCCGTCACGAGCGGCATCCTCCGGCAGTCGGGCACATCCGGCGGCACCCGCCTGGCGCCCACGGCCTCCACCACTTGGGGCAACCAGACAATCCAAGCCGACGTGCGGCTCAACAGTGTCGGCGGGACCAACGGCTTCGCCGCGGTGTACGGACGGTATCAGGATATCAACAACGCCTACTTTCTCGCGCTTCGCTCGGGCGGCACGGTTGAGCTGAAAAAAGTCACGTCCGCCGGCGGATCGGTCTTCATCCCCGGCACCGCCGCCGTCACGGTGCCCGGCTTCGCGCTGGGAACCTGGTACACCCTCCGGCTCGAGGTCACCGGTCCCGCGTCCGCGACTCAGTTGCGAGGCTACCTGAATGGACAGCTCCTGGTTTCCGGAACCGATTCGAACCCCGCCGCGTTCACCACGGGGAAGGCTGGCGTCGGCACCTATCTCGCCGACGCCAGCTTCGACGACCTCGCGGTCACATCGCCCTGAGCGCGGCGATTGGGGTATTTTGGATGTCCCCCAAAGGCCGGATTCGAAGTAGGTCCGGTCTTGACCGGACCCGGGCCAGTCGGAGACTGGCCCTACCTGCGAGCCGCGAAGTTTTGGGGTCGACGGGAAGAACCAGGTCCCTTCGACGCCTCCTTACAAGGCGACCGCTGCGCCCGTGCGTTCGCTCTCCGCCATGGCCTCGACGACGCGCAAGCCATTCACGATCGCCGCGCTGTCCCCCTCGCCGAGGGGGCGGCGCTGGCGCACCGCCGCGGCGAATTCATCCCACCGGTACGCGCCGCTGCGGCTGAGCGCCTCGCGCGTCTCGACCAGCCGGCGGCTCGCGCCGTCGCCTTTCACCAGGGTCAAACGTGCCGTGTATTGGTCGGCTGCATACCACGGCATCGCCGGATCGAGGTTCCGGTGGATCGTGCCGCGCTCGCAGTGCAGCAGCAGGCTATTGAGATAGCCGCTGCCGTCACGGCAGCAAAATGACGCGAGCACGCTCGCCATGCCGCCGTCGCGGAAGGTGATCGCCAGCTGCGCCTGGTCCGGCGTCGGTCGTCCCGTGCGCAGACGCTCGCCCTGCGCGAAGACCTGCCGCGCCGGACCGAACAGTCGCACCATGTCATTGATCGCGTAGATCCCGATCCGAAACATCGGGGCGAGCGGGCAGCGCTGCGGATCGTCATACCAGGTGCCGTCCGCCTCCTCGCGCACGCTGGTGAGCATTTCCACGCGCGCCGCAACGGGCCGCCCAAGATCGTGCTCGCGTATCCAGTGCCCGATCACCTCCAAATCGGGCGACCTCGGGCTCGGGGAATTCAGGTGCACCACGATTCCGGCTTGGCGCGCCTCGGCGAGCACCACTGCCGCGGCTTCCGGGTCGCGCTCGAAGGGCTTCGTCGTCATCACGTGTTTACCCGCCGCGATGCAGCGCCGGATCAGCGCCGCCCGGCCGCCGGGTGGCGTCAGCAATACCACCGCCGGCACCGCCGGGTCCGCCAGGACCGTATCCAGACCCGCGTAATGCTTCAGGCCAAACTCGATCCCGACGCGCCGCGCGAGCTCGGAATCGAGATCGCACACTCCGGCCACGCGCACCGCGCCGCCTTCCTCCCCGCGCATCACGCGGTCGAGCAGCACGCGGCCGAAGCGCAGGCCCACGAACACCACCGGCAGTTTATCTTCCATGAGGATCGAAAGCGGACGCGGCGGGCGCACGCTCGCCTGTGAGCACAAAGCGCCCCGGGATGCTGGCCCAATGGTCGTTCCGCGTGTGCACCAGCACGAAGTCGCGTCCATCCGCGCTCAGCCATTTGTTCACGAACGTGAAGATGATCGTGAGCCGCCCCCAGCGTTCGGGGTTGTGCTCCGTCTGCACGTGCGCCCACGGCCCCCACGGCTCGGCCGCCTCGTAGACGCTCATCCAGCCGGAGCGATCGATCGCAATCGTCGTGAGCAGGTAGCGCTTCAGGCCCGGGTTGTAGCTCACCGCGACGCGGTGCGTACCATGCTTCGCATCCTTCCACACCGGCGCGCGCGCCCCCGTGTCCCGCGTCCATCGCGGCACGCCATCGGTGCCGATTCCAGCAAAAAACTCGTAGGCGTCGCGATCCTCGATCCGTTCGCGTGGCACGCGGAGCAGATTGATCCGCCCCGGCAACCGTACGCGCCAGTGGGTGACATCGATCGAATCGGGTGCGTAGATGTAGACGAACTCGTCGCGCGCTCCCGCGTACGCCTGACCAAACTGGCAGAACGCCGGCGCGAAGATCCCGGCATCCTCCTCGGGAAAATCTCCTGCGAGCCTCGAGAAACGCACGCCCGTCGATCGCCAGGTCGCACCGCAGTCGTCGGACCGCCAGAGTTCGATAAACTTGAAATAGCCGAGGCTCGACGCGTCGCCATCGCGCCAGAGGTAGAGTGTGTCGCCCAGCGCCAGAATGCCTTCACTCTTCCCACCGAAGGGGGCTGGATGGAGCGCGTCCACGCCACCGGCTATGTTGAAGCCACGGTAGTCCTCGCGTCCGCCGCGAATCGCAGCGACCCCGAGCAGCACGCGGCCGGCGGCGTTGCTGCCTCCGAAACCACCGCCGTCGCCCCACGCCGTGTAGAGATGGCCATCGGCCGCCCAGGTGACCGGCCAGATGTCGCTGCCCGGGGCCTCGATCCGCGCGCTGCGATCGTCGAAGGCCAGCCCCGCGATGAACTCGCTTTGTGGATACACGGGCGTGAAACCCGCCGGTGCATTGAATGCTCCGGACGCCGGGTGCGCGCGGGACCCGGTCTGAACGATCGCACTGCCCACGCCATGCCGGCACGGCTCGCTCACGGCGGTCACGCTGCCGTCGGCGTGGAACTCGAGGCCGTTGGCCGCGCCGATCTCGTCGACTTCGTCCCAGCGGTGGCCCAACGCCTCCAGCGCCCGGGCGTCGTCACTCTGTGAATACGTGAAAAGGCGCTCCACCCGCGTCGTCTCTCCGTTGCGCTGGCTCAGCCGCGGCCGGGCGATCGCCTCGGCCAGCGTCGTGCCCCGCCCGAGGCGGTCCATCAGTATCTGCAGCACGGTCGTGATGATTGTCGCGCCACCGGGCGAGCCGATGGTGAGCACGGGGCGGCCATCACGAAACACGAGCGTCGGGCTCATGCTCGAGCGCGGGCGCTTGCGCGCCTCGGGGACGTTCGGGCTGGGACCGCTGAAATCGAAATCGGTGAGCTCGTTGTTCAGGAGGAAGCCGTAGCCCGGAACGACGATCCCACTGCCGCCCCACGATTCGATCGTGAACGTGCAGGCCACGATGTTGCCCGCAGCGTCGCTCACCGCGAAGTGCGTCGTGTGCGCGGGTTCCTCAGCCGCGCCGCCTGCCGCACGGCGCGGCCGCAGCGGCACCGACGCGTCCTTCTGGTGCGCGAACGGATCGCCGGCGGCGGCGACGCCGCGCGTCCGGCGCGGATCGATCGTCGCGGCGCGTTCGCGCGCAAACGCCTTCGAGAGGAGGCCCGCGACCGGCACGTCGGTAAATTCGGAATCGCCGACGTAGGCGTTGCGATCGGCGAAGGCCAGCCGGCTCGCCTCGATGAAAAGATGGTCGCACTGCGCGGGCGCGAGCGTCTCCAGCGGAAACGCCTCGAGGATGTTCAGTGCCTCGGCTACCGCGATCCCTCCCGAGGACGGCGGCGGCATCCCGACGATGTCGTAGCCTCGATACATGGAACGGAGCGGCGTCCGGAAACGCACCTCGTAGTCGCGCAGGTCGCCCAGGCGCATCGCTCCAGCGAGCGCCGTCATGCCCGGAGCCACCGGTGGTTGGTTCACCGCGCGCACGATCGCGGCGCCAAGCTCGCCCGCGTAAAAGCCGTCCACGCCGTCGCGTGCGATCAGGCGATAGGCGCGGGCAAGGTCGGGATTGCGCAGGTGCGTGCCGACCGGCAGCGGTTCGCCGTCGCGCAGGTAGAGCGCGGCCGTGCCGGGGAAACGAGCGAACTTCCCGACGTTGTCGCGCGTCAGCCGGAAAAAATTTTCATCCAGGCGAAAGCCCTGCTCCGCCGTGCGTATCGCCGGAGCCAGCACGCGATCGAAGTCCATCGTGCCGTAGCGCGCGAGCGCCTCATGCCAGCCGCGGACCGTGCCGGGGACGCCGACCGATCGGCCCGACGCCACGGCCTCGGCAAACGGCAGCGGTCCGTCCCCGCGGCGCAACAGCTCTGGCGTCGCCGCCGCGGGCGCGCTCTCGCGAAAATCGAGAGCCACCACCTCGCGGCTGTGCGC
>DASWVO010000326.1:0-24990 GCA_036406235.1 Opitutaceae bacterium | reverse complement strand
CGGCGCCACCGCCGGCGCCGTTTTCGCGTCGGCGCGGGCGGCGGGAGCAGGCGCAATCGCCTCGTTGGTCGGTTGAGGCGTAACAATCCAACCGTCGCTCTCCGCAACGAGCACGCTTTGCGGCCGTTCGCCGTCACCCGTCCCGGCGCCAAGCACGCGCACCGCTTCGAAGCCGGCGAGGCGCAACTGCAACGTCCAGAGCCGCGCATCGAGCACCGGCGCATCCGGCAGGCGCTCGTCTTCGTCCTCAAAGAGCCACCACCCTTCCGTCAGGCCGAAGGTCAGCGTGCCGAAATCCTGCGCTTGTGTGACTTCGTTGATGACCACCGCCCCGCCGCGTTTGAGGAGGGTCTTGAGGTGGGTCAGCGTGCGACCGATCCGGCGCGTCGCGTGCAGCACATTGCTGGCGAGGATCAGGTCGCAGCTCCCGGGCTCGAAGCCCTGCGATTCCGGCCGTCGTTCGACGTCGAGCGCCTTGAATTCAGCGAATGGATACTGCCCGCCGAACGTGCGTTCACCGAACCCCACGAAGCCGAGCGAGACATCCGTGTAGACAAAACTCACCCGCTCCGCGTAGGGGCGGAGCGCCGCGAGCACCGACTGGCTCGTTCCACCGGTGCCGGCGCCGATTTCGAGGATGCGCACTTTTGTCGCCGGATCGGCGCGCAGCCGTCGGTCGACGTAGGCGACCACGAAGTCCGCCACTTGCCGGTTGCAGGCATCCTGCATGCGGTTGCCGCGATAAATCGCTTCCACGAGCTCCATCGCACCACCGGGAAACATCACATCCATGTGCGAGCGGCGTCCGGTGAGCACCTCGGGAAACGCCGTCACGCATGTCTCCAGCAGTCGCACAAACGCGGTCAGTTCGGGCTGCGCCGCCAACAAGGCCGCCTTCTCCGCTTCGAGCGCCTCCACCGTGCGCCTGGCTTGCTGCTCCCCGTCGAGCGCGGCCACCGTGACCGTGTCGCCCTGGACAACCAGATCGCCTGCTCTCGCCAGCAGACGGACCAGAGCCCGCCACAGGCGTGCGTACGACGCGCTCACGTTTCCGCGACGCGCCCACTCCGCCATCGACTGCGTTTCGCCCGCCTGCGTGAGGAGGCCCATCTTGCGCAGAACCGACGCGGTCAGGCGGCGCCCCCACGCCTGCAAACGCTCGAGCGATTCTTGCGCCGCGCTCCGCTCGGCCGCCGAGGCCCCCGCGAGTGCCGGCTCGGTCGCGAGTTCCGCGGCGAGCGAAGGCGACGTTTCCTCGACGCGGCTGCGTCGCACGCTCAGGTCAACGTCCATCGCGCGCAACACCTCCGGTTCGGCCTTGATGGCCATCGCCTGATCCACCGGCGACGCGAGAATGCGGTCGACCGCCTCCATCCCTTCCGCCGGCGTGATGGATTGGAGCCCGCGTTGCGCGAGAGCGTGCTGATACCGGTCCGTGGCGACGACGCCCACCGAGCCCCAATAGCCCCAGTTGATGACTTTGACCGGGCAACCCAGGAACGACCGCAGTGCCGCCGCATACGCATCTTCAAACGTGCAGGCCGCGGCGTAATTGGCCTGGCCGGCGTTGCCGGCGAAGGACTGCGCCGACGAGAAGAACGCGACGAAGTCCAGGGAACGCCCGGCAAAAACCCGCGCCAGCGCAACCGCGCCGGTCGTCTTCGGCGCCAGCACAGCGTCGAGGGTTGCCTCCTCGAGCCGCTCGATCGTCGCGTCCTTCAGCACGATCGCGGTGTGAACCACGCCATGGATCTGCCCGAAACGTGTCTCCACCTTCGCAACCGCGCCGCGCAGTGCCTCGGCGTCGGCGATATCGGCCCGCACATAGAGCCCTTCGCCGCCGAGTTGGGCGAACTCGTCCAGCCGCGCCACAGTCTCCGGGCTGGCCTCCCTCCGGCCCACCAGCGCCACCCGCGCCTGCACTGTCGACGCGAGGTGCCGGGCGTATTCCCAGCCCAGGCCGCCCGCGCCGCCGAGGAGGAGATAAACGCCGCGCTCGCGGTATGGCGGCGTTGCCGCCTCTATCCGGATCGCCTCCATGTGACGAACGAAGCGCCTGCCTTCGCGCCACGCCGTCTCCTCCGTCCGCATCGACGCCGGCTCGCGCAACAGAGCCTCCGCCCCGGCGTATTCGCTCTGCGGTGACACCGGCAGGTCGACGCACCGGACGTTCCACCGAGGGTATTCTTTGGCGAGCGCCTTGCCGAAGCCCACCAGCTCCGCCCCCCAGGGCCGAAGCTCCTCCCCCGGCACGACGGCGTGAACGCCGCGGGTCGCGATCACCAGCGTCAGTTCGCGATCGCGCCAGCCGAGCCGGTTGAGCGCGTGCACGAGCGCGAGCAGCGCGTGAACGCCGTTGCGCTGCGAGGCCCGCAGGTCCTCCAGCGAATCGAGCGACGTGCGCCCGGTGGCGGCGACCGGAATGAAGTAGATCTCACTCAGCTCCGAGTTGGTGCGCAGCTCCCTCTCGAGTTCACCCGGCGTCAGACTCGCGGCATCGACCCGAAGCACCGGGCGCGCGCCCAACCTCGACTGCAGCGCGTTCGCCAGCCCCTCGGTGCCAGGCGCCATCACGATCATCGCGCCGCCAGCGGCAGCCGCCTCGGTCAACGGCGCCGACGGGGCGAAGCGCCAGCCGGGCCGATAGAACAAGCGCTCCAGCGGATCGCGCCGCTCGCGCAACTGCAGATCGGTCACCCGCGCGCAGAGCCGGCCTTCCGAGTCCAGCAGCGCCACGTGAAAGCGCTGAGCGCCGGCCCGCTTGACGTAGGATCGGATGCGCCGGCCGGGCGGGCGGAAAACGGTGATCTCACCCGCGCAGAACGGCAGCCAGGACTGTTGCGCTTCGTACGGGTTGGCAAGGCCGGCGAGCGTTTGCAACGCGGCGTCGAGCAGCGCCGGGGGCAGAGCACACCGGTGTTCGTGCACGCGGGCCGCCTCCGGCAGTTCAATCGTCCCCAGCGCCTCGTCCCCGCCGACGCGAATCTCCCGCAGCCCCTCGTAGTATTCGCTGTAGACGATGCCCTGGCGCGCAAAGCCCTCGCGCACCGCCGCGGCACCGATCACGCGGCCACAACGCTCCTCCACCGCCGCAAGATCAAGCGCTGCGTCACTGGCTGCGTCCGCCGTATTGAGTTCTCCGCGACAATGGAGCGCGTCGCCCTGGCCGCTGCGAATCTCAAAATGCGCGCCGTCGTCGCCCCTCGTCACGCGGATGCGCGCCTCCACCGGGCCATCCCCGACCGCCAGCGGTTGCAGCCACGCAATATTCCGCACGCAAGCCGGCTGCGCCCCTTCGAGCTGCGCCCACGCCTCCAGCGCCATCTCGACGTAGGCGGCCCCGGGCAGGATCGCCTCGCCGCCCACCCGATGATGATCGACCAGAGCTTCGAGCGGCCGAAGTGCGCGCGCCCACACCAATCCCATTCCGGTGCTGCGCGATGGCGAGAGCTCGCCGAGCAGCGCGCCTGGTCGGGAGGTGCGCGGCGTGGTCGGAATCCAGAAACGCGTTCCGGCAAATGGATAAGTGGGCAAGGGAACGCGCTGCGGCTTCCGGCCGTCGTGGATCAGGCCCCAGTCGATCTCGACTCCGGACACCCAAAGCAGGCCGAGCTTGTCCAGGCGTCGATGCTCGCGAAGCAGTTTGAGGAACTCCCTGCCCTCCTCGCCTTCGAGCAGGCCTGCGACGCGGCGGCGCTGTTCGCGCGCCGTGCCGACAAAACCCTGCTCGAAGCCGTCGGCCCGGCGCCGGACATACGCCTGCAGCTTCGCGGCCGCGTCCTCCAGCGATTCGGCGACAAACGCGATGCGATCGTCCATCGCGTCGCGCCCGACCTGGAGCGTGTAAGCGAGTCGAGCCAGCGTCAGACCACGAGCCGCGACGCGGCCGCTTCGCACCGCTTCGAGATGATCGGCCAGCGCCGTCGCATAGACGCGGAGACGCTCCTCGGTTCGGGCCGAGAGCACGATGAGTTGCGGGCCTTCATCCGCCTCGCACGCCGAGGTCGGCACGTGCTCTTCGAGCACGACATGCGCATTCACGCCGCCGAAACCGAAGGAACTGACGCCGGCCCGGCGCGGAAGTGGCGTTCCGCGCTCGTCACGCAGCACCTCCCACGGGCCTCCCTCGCGGGCAATCGAGAGACCGCTGCCGTCGAGCTGGAGGTAACGGTTGAGCTCCTGAACGTGCAGCGTTGCCGGCAGGCGTTGGTATTGAAACGCCAGCATGACCTTGAACAAACCCGCCATGCCCGCGGCCGCCTCGAGATGACCAGTGTTGCTCTTGACCGATCCGACGGCGCAACGGACTGCCGCAGGCGCTGCCGCGCCGGAGCGTACCCGAGCGGTTTCGAATGCCTTCTTCAGCCCGTTGATCTCGATCGGGTCGCCAAGGCTGGTGCCCGTGCCGTGTGCTTCGATGTAGCTGATCGTGTGTGGTTCCACGCCGGCGCGCGCGAGCGCGAGATCGATCACCTCGGCCTGGGCATTGGGATTCGGCGCCGTCAGTGAGTTTGCACGCCCGCCGTGGTTGATCGCGCTCCCCCGCAACACGGCGTGGATGTGATCGCCGTCGGCAAGCGCACGGTCCAACGGCTTGAGCAGCACAACCCCCACGCCCTCGCCGCGCACATAACCATCGGCCGACTGATCGAAGGTCTTGCAGCGCCCATCCGGCGCCAACATGCCGGCACGGTTGAAGCCGATGTGCAGCGTCGGTGTAAGCATCGCGTTCACGCCGCCCGCGATCGCGAGTTCGCAGTCGCCGCTCCAGATTGACTCCGCCGCGCGATGCAGTGCCACGAGCGCGCTGGAGCAGGCTGTATCCACCGGCTCACTCGGACCGCGCAGGTTCAGCAGAAACGAGATCCGGTTGACGAGGATCGAGTGCGCCACGCCGGTCGAGGACTGCGCCTGGATCTCCACATCGTGGGCCTTGAGCAGTTCCAGGTAGTCGCCCGTCGTGACGCCGGCGTAGAGGCTTGTGCGCGTCCCGGCCAGGTCGGCGGGCTTGTAGCCGGCGTTCTCGATCGCGGACCAGACCGCCTGAATGAACAGCCGCTGTTGCGGATCCATCAGCTCCGCCTCGCGCGGCGAGATCCCGAAGAAGGCCGCGTCGAACTCGTCGACCCCCGGCATGAAGCCGCCCCACTTGATATTGGTCTTGCCCGGCTCGCGCGCCGGATCGCCTAAAACCGCCCGCCAGTCCCAACGCCCGGGCGGCACCTCCGTGATCAGATCGTCGCCGGCGACGAGGTGCTCCCAGAACGCTTGCAGATCGCGCGATTGCGGAAAACGTCCGCTCGCACCGATGATGGCGAGCGGCGGTCGCGGACCCGTCCGCCGTTCCTCCGCGCTCGGCGCCGTCGCCGACCCGAGGGTTTCCCGGAAGCGACGCGCTCGGGACCACGTTTCCAACTGCGGCTCGCGCTCAACGTCATCGGACGGTGCGCCGTCACCGTTCCTCATCGGCCGCGGTTCCGTCGCCGGTGCCAGCGGCGCGAGAGCGTGATGGACGCCGAGAACGGTGGCGTGATTCCGACAAAGGAACTCCGCGAATGCCGCGAGTGTCGGGTATTCAAAGAACACCGACGGCATGAGCTCCAGGCCGTAGCGCTCATTGATCCGGTTGGCGAATTGCGTCAGGCCAATCGAATCGAAGCCGAACTCGCTCATGTCGGCCGTGAGCTCGACGTCCTTTTCCCTCACCTTCAAAATCCCCGATACCGTCTGCACCAGCGCGTGCTCGACCCGCCCTCGCAACTCCGTGTTGGCGACATCGGTCGCCGCCGGCCCCGGGGACGGTGTCGCCGCCTCCCCGGCCGCGCGGTCCCGCCCTGGCACCGGAGCGGCCCGCGGAGCTTCTCCGCCGAGCAACGTCGCGATCCGGGCGCAATCGCCCTTGACCACAATCGTCTGACCGCCGGCGCCTCGTAACGCCTGATCGAATACGCTGAGCGCCTCCGCAGTCTCGAGCGCCTCCATGCCCAGCGTGGCCTTCAGCAGTCGCTCGGTTTCCCCGCTCATGCGCATCCCACCGTCCCGCCAGAGGGGCCAGTCGAGCGCGGAGGTACTGCCCCGGCGCAATCCGCGGCGCGTCAGCCCCTCGCGATAGCGCGCAAACTGATCGAGAAAGGCGTTCGCGTAGGCGTAGTCGCTCTGGCCGGGGTTTCCGACCACACCGGCCAGCGCCGCGCACACGACAAAGAAGTCGAGCGGCTCATCGCGGGTCAGCTCATCGAGCAGCAAGGTGCCGTTGACTTTCGGTGCGAGCACCGCCCGGGCATCATCGAGTTTCTTTCCGGCGACGATTCCGTCGCGGGTCAGCCCGGCCGCGTGCACGATGCCGTTCAGGTCCCCGTGGCAGGCCTTGATCTCGCGCAGCGCGCGCTCGAGTTCGCCCCGATCCGTGACATCGGCCCGCAGCCACCGCACCATCGAGCCGCCGGAGGAGAATCGTTCGATCCACGCCTCTTGCTCCGCCGAGGGTTCGGAGCGCCCGCTCAGGATCACGGTGACGTTGGCGAAACGCGCCAGCCATGCTGCGATCGCCCGGCCAATGCCGCCCAACCCACCCGTGATCCAGTACACGCCTCCGGAACGGATCCGAGACTCGGTTTCCGGCGTGATGCCCGGGATCAAAACGGGCTTCAGCACCTCGCGTCGTCCGCCCCGCCTCCGCACCGCGCCAAAACCTCCCGGCGGCGCCGACGCCGCTTCCTCGGCGACGCGACTCCAGAAATCTTCGTCCGACACCGGTCCGTCTGCATCGTCCCCGGTGATATCCATTATACGAATACGAAGACCGGGTTGCTCCGCCGCGAGCGAACGGGCCATCGCCGCCGTCGGCGCATGCCAGTCAAGCTCCGCCTCTCCCCGGGAGCGGTGCGTCACCCATACCGGAATCGAGGCCTGGTTCGTCGCGGCTAGCGCCTGGGCGAGCAACAGCAGCGACTCGGCTGTCAGCCCGAGCGCCGCGGCCGCCGTCGTGGTTCGGCTGATCGCTTCGGACCAGGCATGCACGATCCAGTCCGGCCGCACGCCCTGGGTTGTCAGGCTCTCGAGCAACGTCCGGTAGTGCTCCGGTTTGGACAGATCGATCTCGTAGGTTCCACCGGCCCAGTACCGAAATGCCGCCCCCGGCTTCACGAGAGTGACCCGGGCGTTCGGGTTCTGCGCGAGAAATGCCGCGCGCAGCGCCTCCGATTCTGAAAACAGCAGCAAGCGTTCGGGCAACGGACCGGCGCCCGCCGACGCAATGTCGGTCCAGACCGGCCGATAACAAGTCACGGTCGGACCGACGTTAACCGGTGCGGTAACCGCGGCGGGAGCCGCGGGCCCGATCCGACGCATGCTGAGTCCCCTCAGGTCGGCGACGATTCCGCCATCATCGCCCGCGATCCGCACGTTGAATTTTGCTGCGTGATCCGAACCGGAAGCAGCGTTGTCGATCCGCTGAACGTACGCCCACGCGGACGCTGGCACGCGCGCATAAACGCGCGCCTCCTCCAGCGAGAACGGCACATAGGTGGCGCCCTCTCCCGCGCCCGCCGCACCGTCACCGAGACCGACCAGCGACTGCAACGCTCCGTCCAGCAGCGACGGGTGCAACACGAGGCGTTCGGCCCCAGCGCGGGCGCTCTCGGGCAACTTGAGCCGGGCCAGCGTCTCCATCGCGCCGGGATGAACTTCGACAATGCTGCGTAGCGCCGGACCATACTCGAGCCCCATGCGCGCAAACTGGCCGTAGCACGACGCACCCGGACGGACCGTGCCGAGGCGGGCGCGCAGCGCCACGAGGTCCAGCCGGTCACTCGGACGCGGATCCACGTTCCTCCAGCTCAATCGGCCCTGGCAGTGAACCACCGGTTGAGCGGCGGCCGTCGTAACGATCTCAAAACGCGCGTCGTCGCCAACGGGAGCGAGTTCAAGCTCCAGCTCCAGCGCATCTTTTTCGACGGCCGCCGGGCGCGCCCAGACGATCTGGCGGAGCGCGGTCACCCGGCGTTCCCCCGCCAGTTCGCCCGCCGCACGGGCGAGTTCGAGATAAGCGACCCCGGGAAGAACCCGGCGCCCCACGACGACGTGGTCGCGGAGGAAAAACTCACCGCCGTCGAATGCCGAGCGATACCGCTGCGCCTGCAATGTCGAGACATTGGCGTGAACGAGCGGGTGCAACACCGACCCATGGTCGACTTCACTTCCGGGCGTGGATGGAGACGTGCACCAGTGCGTGTCGCGCGAAAACGGATACGTCGGCAGCGACACGCAGCGAAAGCCTCGCGCGCTGAGCCGCTCCCAGCTCGGCTCCCCTCCGTGCAGACAGGCATCGGCCAGAGCCTGCCAGTCCGTCTCGTCGGCCGCGGACGCCAGAGCTTGTCCGAACGCGCGCTCGACCACCTCTGCCGACACCGCCGCCACTCGGCGCGGCTGCTTCAGACTCGCGAGCGGCACCGTCTTCTCTGCCACCGCGCGCAAGTAACGCACCGCGTCCGCGGGGGCCGCGACGACCGTGGCCGCCCGCACCGTGAGGTGCGTTCGGCGGGCGAGGAGCGTGTAGAGCACATCCTGCCAGTCCGCCGCCCGGCCCTCCTCGCTCTCAAGCCAGTCGACGAGCTCAGTCGCACGGCGGCACAACGCCTCCTCGTTCCTCGCTGAAATCACCAGCAACCGGAGTTGCGGACGGTCGGAGGGGCGGATCGGCGTCGGCGACTCCTCCACGACGAGATGCGCGTTCGTTCCGCTGAAGCCGAACGCGCTGATCGCCGCCCGGCGCGGCTGCCGGTTATCCACCGACCAGGGACGAAGCCCGGTGTTCACCACAAACGGGCTGTCGGCAAAGGGAATGTGCTCGTTCTCGCGCTGAAAGTTCAACGAGGGCACGAGCTGACGATGGCGCAGTTGCAGCAGCAGCTTCGTGAAGCCCGCGATCCCCGCCGATGCCAGCGCGTGACCGATATTGGTCTTCACCGAACCGATCGCGCAGAAACCCCGGCGTTGGGTGTAAGCCCGGAACGAGTCGGTCAGCGCATGGACCTCGATCGGGTCGCCGAGCTTGGTGCCCGTTCCATGCGCTTCGACGTAAGTGATTGTATCCGGATTTATCCCACACCGTTCATAGACCTCGCGTTCCAGGGCGGTCTGGGACGGCGCACTCGGAGCCGTGATTCCATTCGTGCGGCCGTCCTGGTTGATGCCGGAACCCTTGATCACGGCGTAAACCGGGTCGCCGTCGTGCAGGGCCGCCGCGAGGGGCTTGAGCACCACGGCGCCCACGCCTTCACCGGGGACAAAACCGTCGGCCGCATTGTCGAAGGTTTTGCAGCGATCACTTCCGCTCAGCATGCCCGCCTTGCTCGCGAGCACGTGGAAAACCGGCGTGGTCAGGAGCGCGGCGCCGCCGGCGATGGCCATGTCGCACGTGCCGCTGAGCAGGCTTTCGCATGCCAGGTGGATTGAGACCAGCGATGACGAGCAGGCCGTGTCGATCGCCAGCGCCGGCCCGCGAAGGTTCAGGAGATACGCGATCCGGGCGGCGAGGATCGACTCGTTGTTGCCCATGAAAATGAACGCCCCCTGGCTCTCGCGCCCGATGTCGATCAGCGTTTGATAGTCGCCCGACTTGCAGCCGACAAAAACTCCGCACTTCCTCCCGTCGAGATTCCGGTCGTGATAGCCGGCGTCTTCCAGTGCGCGCCAGGCCTCCTGTAGGAAAAGGCGTTGCTGCGGATCCATCAGCTCGGCTTCGCGGGGCGAGATGTTGAAGAACAGAGAGTCGAACTCATCGACGCCGTCCACGAAGCCGCCCCACTTGCTCACTGTTTTGTAACCATCTTTGGATACGGCGTCGTAAACCGCCTCCGCATCCCAGCGCTCGGGCGGCACAGTCCCGATCGCGGACTTTCCGGCCGCCAGATTCCGCCAGAATTCCCGCACATCACCCGCTCCCGGATAGCGGCCGGACACGCCGATGACGGCGATGTCGATCGCCCCCTGGCGTGGCACCTGGCCCCGAGCGGTGAACGTCCCGGTGGCCGCCGACGCCGCCGCGCCGTTGGGGACCGGTGTGGCGCCCTTGAGCAGCTGCAGTCCGATCTCCGGCGAGATCTGACGCGACTTCACCCAGTTAAGGATATCTTTCTTGGTCACAACGGAGGACATGGGCTAAACGCTTTCGAGGAGTTGGGTGGCTTCGTCTTCGTCGATTTCCCCGCGGCTGAGCGCCGTGAGCAGACCCAGCGGGTCGAGATCGCGAGCCTCCGGGTTCGACGCATCCACGGCATCGATCACCGTCGGGGCGACGGGCCGGGGGCCCTCTGGGTTTGTTTCCGTCATCAATTCCGCGGCATGCGCCGCGAGGCCCGCGATCGTAGCGTAGTTGTAGATATCCGTCGTTCTCAGTTGAATACGGAGGGCGTCGTTGATGCGATTGATGATCTCGACGGCGAGGATCGAATCGACCCCGAGGTCGAGAAAGGCGGCGCGCCGGTCGAGCTCTTCGCCGGGATCGAGCTGCAGAACGGCGCGAACGCTCGCGGCAATCACATGCTCGACGTGGTCTGTCCGGGCCGGCATGGGCGCAGGGGAAAGGGGGGCGGTTTGTACCGGCGCCGCATGCTCAAGGGATTCCTCTGCGGGCGCCGCGAGCCGGCGCGCGCTCGCCGGGAATATCGCCGCCGCTTCGGCCACAAGCACGTCCTGCCCTTCGTCGGCGCGCGCCGTCAGCCGGCGGGTGCGGCCGAAGCCGGTCCGGTGCAACGCATCCTCCCACGAAGCCGCATCCAGCAGCGGCGAGCCGGGCAACCGCCGGTGTGCGTCGCGATGAGCCCACCAGCCATCGAGCAGGCCGAAGGTCAGCGTCAGGAAGCTCCGGGGCAAGGTGAGCTCGTTGAGCAGCAACCAGCCGCCGGGCCGCAGGAGCTCGCGCACATGGCCGAGCGTGACGTCGATATCGCCGGTGGCGTGAAGGACGTTTGTCGCAATCACGAGATCCCAACCGCCGGCGTCAAACCCCTGCCCCTCGACGGGCTGCTCGATGTCGAGACGTTTAAATTCCATGAAACCGTGGGCCGCTGCGAAGGCGCGGCGCCCGTGGCGGAGAAACGCCGCCGAGACGTCGGAATAGCAGTAGTGTATCCGCGATTCGAATTCGCTCAGTGCGGGCAGAACCAGCGCGGTCGTTCCGCCGGTGCCGGCGCCGATCTCGAGAATCTTCACCGAGCCCTTGCCCGCACACCGCGCCGCAACCCGGCCGACGAAGCCCTGCACCGCCCGGGCGACAAAGCCGTTGTAATGGTCGGCGATGCGATTGCGTTGATAGACGCCTTCGAGCACGCTTACGCCGGATCTCGGAAACAGAACGTCCTGCGGAAGGCACTCACCGCGGAGGATTCGCGGAAACTCGCGCAGACAGACCGCCACGAGATTGACATACGCCGCGATCTCGGGGTGGCGGTAGGCGAGATCCCGTCCCCGCGCGTCGAGGTCGCCCATCCGGTCCGCCGGTTCGCGGAGCACGAACGCCCAGGCGTCGCCCTCAGCGCCCGGCGCCAGGACACCCATCGATGCAAGCAACGGCTGGACCGCCTCGAGCAGGCGGACATATTTCGGCGCCACCCCCATCTGTTTCCGCCACGCGTCGAGCGTGACCGGATCGGCGCTCGTGAAGGCGCCGAGCGTTCGCAACGCGTTCACGAGCAGGTCGCGCGCGAGGCGATCGAGCGCCTCGATCGCCTCGCGGAACGCGCCGGCGTCGCCCGCGCCCGCAACCAACTCGGCGAGCAGCGCCGGTTCGTGCCAGAACGGCTGCAGCTCGGCCGGAGGTTGCACGCAGCGGGTCTCGCTCGCGAGACCGAGTTGAGCGAGCACGCGAGCATCGACCTTCATCGGCACAACCTGCACCGGACCGTGCGCAAGCACGCGACGGACGGTCTCGATGCCCTCGTTCGCTTCGATCGAGCCAATTCCCTGAGCCGCGAGCCTGGCGCGATACTCGGGAGTCGCGACAACGCCGACGCTCCCCCAATAGCCCCAGCTTATCGTGCGCACCTCGAAGCGCCCACGATGCTGGAGGTGCTGCGCGAAGGCGTCCTTGAACGCGCAGCCCGCGACGTAGTTGGCCTGCCCTTCGTTTCCGGCCAGCGCCTGCGCCGAGGAAAAAAACAGCGCGTGCGCGAGCGGTTGATCCTTCAGCGCCTTCATCAACACGGCACTGGCAGCCACCTTCGCGTCCAGCACGCGGCGAAAGACCGCTTCATCCATCCGATCGAGCCGCATGTCCTCGAGCACAATCGCCGAATGAATCACGCCGCCGATAGGGCCGAGCTCCTCGTTGATCCGTCGCACCGCCGCCGTCATCTCGTCCCACCTCGTCGCGTCGGCGCGGTAATAATTCACTCGCCCACCGCGCTCCGTGATGTCCGTGAGGATACGCGCACGCGCCGGGTCGAGCTCGCGCCGCCCGATCAAGGCGACCTTGGCCCCGACCCGGAGCGCCAGATCCCTCGCGAACTCCAGACCGAGCCCGCCGGCCCCGCCGAGAATGACGTGGACCCCGTCGTTGCGCCACGGCTCCGCCGCGCTCGGCGGCACCTCGACCGGCGCGAGCCCGCGCACATAGCGGCGTCCGTCACGCCAGGCGACGTCCTCGCCGCACCTTTGTGGCGGCTCCGCCAGCATGGTCCGGAGGCTCCCGGCCAACGCGTCCTCCGTCAGGTTGCGCCGCCAGAGCCTCCAATCCGTATCCACGGACCGGATCGCGATGGACGGATATTCCCGGGCAAGGACCTTGCAGAAGCCGCGGACGCTGGCGCCTGCCGGCTGCACCGCCTCACCGGGATGCACGGCCTGCGTGCTGTCGGTAAGGACCGTAAGCTCCGCCAGGCGCGACATTCCGCCGGCAGCCACCAACGCCTTGACGAGCCGAAACAGCGTCAACACACCACATTCCATCCGGTCCTGCAGGCCGGCGAGATCGTCGGCGTCCCAAGCGGTGTGCTCGAGCGCGCCGAGGAAGATCACGCGCTCCGGCGGCGTGCGTAAACGAGTCAGCGCGTCCGGCACGCCACGCGGGTCGCGGGCGGCGATCTCCTGGCACCGCTCCGCCACGTCGCGATTCGACTCGCCGAGCACCCATGTCATGCACGAGGCACCGCCGAAGACCGTTTCCACCGCGCGTCGCAGCGAGACTGCGCCTGCGGGCAACACGATCAACACGGAGCCCAGGGACGGCCGCAGTGAAGTCGGCGCAATCGGCTCCTCCCGCCAGACCGGAACATAGAGGAAATCAGCCGGCAGCCCAGCCGTCTGCAACGACGGCGCAGCGGGATTCGCCGCCTCCACGGACGGTGCCGCCGCGGCGGCCTTTTCCGGAAGGATCCAGCAACGCTTCCGCGCAAAGGGATATGACGGGAACGAAACCAGGCCGGGGCGATCGCCGTCGATGCGGCGGGCGCGCCACTCGATCGGGGCTCCGGCCACCCATGCCTTCCCCTGCGCGGCCAGGTCATCCCCTGACGCAGACGTCACCGTCGCCGTATCAACGGACTGGATATCATCCCGAGCCTGGCCCACCGTCACCCTCGCATCCGCTTCGCCCGCGGCGAATCGAACGAGACGATCCGCAAGTTCCGCCTGATCGGCGACGACAACAGCGAGCCGGTGCTCCATCGGCTCGCGACCGGCCTGGGACGTAAACGCCAAGTCTGCGAGATGCGGACGCTTCCCCGAAGCCGCGCTCGTCAGCCATTCCGCCACGACGGCAGCATAGGCCCGAAGCCGCTCCGGCGTCCGCGCCGAGAGGACAAACAGCTCCGGACCATCCCGGCCCATGGTGCGCTCGGGCACAGGGACATCGGCAAGCACGAGGTGCGCATTGGCGCCGCCTGCGCCGAAGGAACTGAGGCCCGCGTAGCGGCGCGCCTCCGCCGCGGCCGGCCAGGGCGTGAGCTGCTGGGGCACGTGGAACGGTGAGGCCGCGAAATCGATATGGGGATTGACCTCGCGCGAATGCAGCGAAGGGGCGATCGCGCCATGCCGGAACTGGAGCAGGATCTTGGTCAGACCGGCCATGCCCGCCGCCGCCTCAAGGTGGCCGATATTCGATTTTGCCGACCCGATGGCGCAGAACTGGCGCCGCGCGGTGGCGGGACGGAAAGCGCGCTCCAGCCCGTTGATTTCCACCGGATCGCCGAGGGAGGTGCCGGTGCCATGCGCCTCGATGTAGCTGAGCTGATCGGGAGAGAGCTTCGCCTGCGCAAGGGCCTCCGCGACGAGCTCACCTTGGGCGACAGGATTCGGCACCGTATAGCCGTTGGTCTTGCCGCCGTGATTGAGCGCGCTGGCGAGAATCACGCCATGCACGCGATCACCGTCCGCCCGCGCGCGCGCCAGGGTCTTTAGCACCACCGCCCCGACTCCTTCGCCCGGCACATAGCCGTCGCCACCGGCGCCAAAACTCCGGCACCGCCCATCCGTCGCCGCGAACTTCCCTTGGCTGAGCTCGAGGTACTTTTGCGGATGCAGCGACAGATTCACGCCGCCGGCGAGCGCCGCCTCGATCTGCCCGGCTCGCAGGGCTTCGCACGCCAGATGAACCGCGCTCAGTGACGACGAACACATGGTGTCAAGCGTCAGGCTCGGCCCGCGCAGATTGAACCAGTAGGAAACGCGGTTGCTGATGTTCGCAAAGGTCGAGTTGGGAACGAGGTCGATCTTCGCGCGACGCGCCTCCTCGGCGAAAAGCTGGTAATGCGCGTACATCGCCCCCGCATACACACCCACGCGTCGCCCGCTCAGCGCCGAACGGGTCAACCCCGCATCCTCGAACGCCTGCCAGGCCGTCTCCAGAAAAAGTCGCTCCTGCGGATCCATCAGCTTCGCTTCGCGCGGCGAGATGTTGAAGAACGCCGCATCGAATGCCTCGATGCCTTCGAGGAAGCCGCCCCACTTCGTGTACATCGTGCCGGCCTGGCGCTTGTCGGCGTCGAACCAGCGGCGCCAGTCCCAGCGGTCGGGTGGCACTTCCTTCACCGAGTCGCGGCCGGCCTTCAGGTTCTCCCAAAACTCCTCTACGTCGCGAGCATCCGGATACCTCCCCGCCAGCCCGACAATCGCGATGGCGTCTTCGGGCAGTCCTGGTTCACACGACTCCGAAGCGTGAACGGTCTTCGTCTCCGGAGTCGGGGTTGCCTCGGCCGCCAGAGCATCGAGGTGTGCCGCCTCCGTGCCCGCGGCCGGCGGGCCGAAGAGCTGGCGGACCCGCTCGGCGTGCTCGCGGACCAGGCATGCGCTCAGCGCGTCGAGCGTTTGGTATTCGAAGAACAGCGTCTTCGGCAGGTCGCCGAAACTCCGCTGGAGCTCGCGCGTGACGTTGAGAATCATCACCGAATCAATGCCGTAGTCCTCGAGCGGCTTGTCCGTGCGAATGCGATCGACCGGGAGCCGCGTCTCCGCGGCAACCAAGTCGACGAGCAGGCGCCGCACGCCGGCCTCAAGATCCCGATCAGCCGTTGTCTCCGCCGATCGGATACGCACGGGCCGCGTTCCGGCAGGCGCTTTCGCCGCGTCCACGTGCGCGTTTCCAGCGGGGAGCAGCCACTCCCGCAGGCGATCGGCCCGGCCATGCACCACGAGCACGTTGCTCGCGCCGCCGCTCAATCCGACCTCCAACGCGGCGATGCCCTTCGCAACCGGCAACGGCTCGAGACCGTACTGCGCGGCAAGCGCGGCCTTTGCCTCCGGCCCAACCGTCATGCCGCCCGCGTCCCACATCGGCCAGTTGATGGAAACGGTGCGGCCGGAGCGGCGTCCCGCGGACCGCAACCGCTCGCGCTGCTCGGCAAAGACGTCGAGGAAGCGGTTCGCAAACGCATAGTCGGCCTGGCCGCGATTTCCGCGCAGCGCCGAAATCGACGAAAACAGCACGAAGCAATCCAGCGGCACCTCACGCGTCGCCTCGTCGAGGAAGCAGGCTCCATGCACCTTGGGCGCGATTACGCGCTCGACCTGCTCGGCGGTCTTGCGGAAAAGCCCCGCATCCTCGATCAGGCCCGCGGAGTGCAGCACACCCTGCAATCCGCCGAAGCGTCGCTTCGCTTCCTCGACAACACGCACGGCCTCCCCCGGTGCGCCGATGTCGGCCTGGACATAAATCGCTTCACCTCCGAGGCGCTCGATCGCCGCGAGCCTTTCCAATTTCTCCGGCGTGTGCGGCGAACGTCCGACCAACACCAGACGCGCGTGATGCAGCCTGGCGAGATGTTCCGCAAAGAGGTATCCCAGACCCGCCGCACCTCCGGTGACGAGATAGACGCCGCCCTCGCGGAAGGTGGTCACCGACGGCTGCGCGGGCGTCACTTCGACCAACCGGCGCGCGAGCCAGCGTCCTTCATCGAGACGGAGTTCGGCTCCTGGTTGTCGGCGGTCCAGAGCGGCGCCCAGCGCCTCCGCCCGCGCCTGCGCCGCATCGGTCCGAGGAAGCGCCGCTGTTGTCCAGCGCAGTTCCGCAAACTCAGCTTCGACGGTGCGCGCGAAACCCGCCATCGCGGCATACGCAGGAAGGGACGTGGCGTCGACCGTGCCTTCCGTCGGCTGAGGAAAGGCGAAGAGCACGCCACGATCGGCCGCCAGGCCGAGCCGGGACAATGCCTTCGCAAGGGCAAAATTCGTCCTCAACCCAAGCTGCAATCCCTCCTCCAGCGATCCGCCCTTCTGCTCCAGAGCCCAGGCTTGAATGATCGTGCCGGGCAGGCGGCGGTCTTGCCGCAACGCGCTCAGCAGCGTCTCGAGATCGTCGATACTACCCGGACGCACCGCGAAGAGCCCGGCAGACTGCTGCGCATATTCCTGCGCCGCGACCACGCGGACGACCTGCCGCCCCCGCGCCGAGAGCGCCGACGCCAGCATGGAGTCATTGGAGAGCAGCAGCGTCGGTCCGGCCGAAGCCGGCGCGAGCGGCGCGTCACCCAGCGGCTGCCAGCGTTCTTCGAAATAAAGCGTCGCTTCGCTGCGCGCCGTCTCGCTCCCCCGGACCGAAGCAGCGGATTTCAACGTGAGGTTGCGCAGCCGCGCCAGCGCGCGCCCGGCATCGTCGAACAGGGTTAGCGAGAAGACGGCGCAACCGTCGACGAGGCGCTCGAGGCGCGCGTGCGCGAGGAAGCGCGTCGGCAGGTCGGCGTAGAATTCGAGTTCGTCGAGCGCGAAGGGCAGGAAGTTGCCCGCCGCTTCGCCAGCGTTCTGCTCCAGCAGTACGATCACGGCCTGCAATGCGCTATCGAGCAGGCTTGGATGAAGGGTAAACGCGCTGTATCCACTCTTTAAATGCGCGGGAAGCGCAATGCGCGCGAGCGACTCCAGACGGTTATAGCGCACCTCCTCGATGCCGCGGAACGCGGGGCCATACCGCAGCTCGCCGCCCGGATACTTCGCGTAAAATTCCGCCCCGGTCAGGCGCCCGGTCAAATGCGCGTCCATCGCGGCGACCGAGGGAGCCTCGGCCGTTGCCACCGCCGGCTCGCCGAACACGATGCGGCCCTGCGCGTGGAGTGTTCCGCTGCGCGGCAGAGTGACGCGGTACTCCGCGCCCTCTTCCGCCGCCGCCACGCAGACCTCGAGGTCGACACCCGTGCCATTGACCATCACGGGAGCGAGCCAGGCGACTTGCTGCAGCTTTCGCACTCTTCCCTGGTTCGCCAGCCGCCCGGCAGCGATCGCGATTTCGAGCGCAGCAACGCCGGGCAAAAGCTTCTCGTCGCCCAGCCGGTGATCAGCGAGGAAGAACTCGTCCCCGCGCATCTGACTGAGAAATCGCTGCTCACCCGCTTCCGAGATGTCGCGATGCACGAGCGGGTGGAGAGGAGCCGTCGACGCCGGTCGCGACGGCGGAGCCGCCACCACCGGAGCACTCGACGGGGCGGGCCGTTCGCCCAACCAATAGCGCTCCCGGGCAAAGGCGTATCCAGGAAGCGATACGCGACGCACCGAACCGTTGCGATGCAGCGCCACCCACTCGATCTCGCGCCCGAGCACCCAGAGCCGGGCGAGCTTGGCCAGCTTGCGATCCTCACGAAGGATCTGGAGAAACACGTCGCCTTCGCGGCCCTCCAGCAGCACGTCGATATCGGGACGCACGCCGCCCACCGCTCCGCGCATTACGTTGTCGTCCGGCCGCCCATCGACAAACGCGTGCAACCGGTCGCGCAGTTCGCCGGCAGTGCCGGCCACGATGGCCAGGCGCTCTTCCATCGGCTCGCGGGCGGTCTGCAGTGTAAAGGCGATATCCGCCAGGCTCGCCTCCCGCTGGCGCGCCTCGTCGCCCTCCCGGCGCTCCAGAAACGTCGTGAGCTTCTCCGCGGATTCCTTCAACCGGTCCGCCGTGCGCGCGGACAGCACAAAAACTTGCGGTCCGTCCGGCGAAGCCGGCCGCGCCGGGCGCGGCGCTTCCTCGACGATGACATGCGCATTCGTTCCACCCGCGCCGAACGAGCTGAGACCGGCGCGCAACGGAAACGCGACGCTCGCCGGTTGCCAGGGTTGCGCCTTCGTCTGAACGCGGAACGGTGTCGCGCCGAAATCGATGTGCGGATTGAGCCGCTCAGAATGCAGGAGCGACGGCACCAGTTCGCGATGTTTGAGTTGGAGCAGGATTTTCGTCAGTCCCGCGATGCCCGCACTGGACTCGAGGTGACCGATGTTCGATTTGACCGAGCCGATCGCGCAGAACGGCTCCGCTGTCCCGGTCCCTTGGAACGCCTGCGTGAGGCCGGCAATCTCGATCGGATCCCCCAGGCTCGTGCCTGTGCCGTGCGCCTCGATGTACGTGATCGTGCGCGGATCGATCGCGGCGCGACGTAGCGCCTGCTTGATTACCGCCGCCTGGCCGGTCGGGCTTGGCACCGCATGGCCGCTGGTCTTGCCACCGTGCCCGACCGCCGTCGCACGGATGACGCCGTAGATCAGGTCGCCGTCGGCCTGCGCGCGCGAGAGCGGCTTCAACAACACCGCCCCCACACCTTCTCCGGGCACATACCCGTCGCCCCCTTCACCAAACGCACGGCAGCGACCGTCGGTCGAGGCGAAGTTCCCGCGGCTGAGGAAAAGGAACTTCGTCGGGTGCAGCGACAGATTCACGCCGCCCACCAGCGCCATCGAGCACGTGCCCCGACGGAGCGCTTCGCCGGCCAGATCGAGTGCCGTCAACGAGGACGAGCACATCGTGTCGAGCGCGAGGCTCGGTCCTTTCAGATCGAACGTGTAGGAAACCCGATTCGCGATCGACGCCGAAAACGCATTCGGCGTGAGCACGTTCCCGCGCAGCGTCTGCTCCCAGCCCCAGAGCTGGTACTGGCTCCACATCACGCCCACGTAAACCCCGACGGCCTCGCCGCTCAGCGCTTCCCGGGTATAGCCCGCATCCTCAAACGTGTGCCACGCTGTCTCCAGAAACAACCGCTCCTGCGGGTCCATCATTTCCGCCTCGCGCGGAGTGATGCCGAAGAACAGCGGATCAAACTTGTCGATGTCGGTGAGAAAGCTTCCCCACTTGCAGTAGGTCCGGCCGGCCGCGCCGCGCTCAGGCGAATACCATTGCGAATGATCCCAGCGCTCCGCGGGAATTTCCCCCACGCTGTCCCTGCCGGACTTCAAGTTTTCCCAAAATTCGTCCAGGTCGCGAGCTTCCGGATACCGCCCGGCCAGGCCGATCACGGCAATCGGCTCGTCGGAGCCGGAGGGCGCAACCGAGCTCGAGCGCACGACCGCTTCCTGGACTCGAGCCGAGACGGGCTCGCTGGCCGTATGGTCGGGAACAAAGCCGAACCATTGCCGCAACCGGGCTGGATCGCCGGCCGCCAGCGCGAGCTGCGTTTGACCGCCAGCCAGCGCGCGCTCAAACGCATCGCAGCCGCTCACGGTGGCGAGCGGAATCATCCCCGCGCGCGTCTCGAACGAGCGAAGCACCTCCGCGTCGACCGACATACCGCCCTCCGCCCAGAACGGCCAGTTGATCGACAGGCTCTGTCCGGCCCGCCGCCCCTCGCGCCACAAACGCTCGCGCGCCGCCGCAAAGTGATCGAGGAACGCGTTCGCATACGCGTAGTCGCACTGGCCGATGTTCCCGCGCAGCGCCGCGACCGACGAGAACAAGGCAAAGAAATCGAGCCCATCCTCCCGCGTTTGCTCGTCCAGCAAACGGGCTCCCGCGAGCTTCGGAGCCAGCACTGCCGCGATGCTTGCCCAGGTCTTTTCCGCCAGCAGCGCGTCGTGCACGATTCCCGCCGCGTGGATCACGCCGTGCAGGGCGCCAAATTCCTCCCTCGCCCGTGCGACAACGGCGCGCACGTCGTCGGATTTTGTCACGTCGGCCTGAACGTAAATCACCTCGCCGCCCAGTGGGCGCAGCCGTTCAAGCGCTGGCTCGGCCAGCGCCGCCTCCGAGCGCCCGCACAGGACGATCCGCGCCTTGTATTTACGGCTTAAATACTCTCCGATACGGTAGCCGACACCGCTGGCCCCGCCCGTGATCAGATAGGCGCCGCCGGCTCGCAACCTCGCTCGGCCCCCAGCCGGCATGTCGAACTCTTCGAAACGGCGCACGGTCCGGCCACCGCCCTGCCAGCGCACGTGCGTCCCTCCCTCCTTCACGGCTTCGAGCTCGCTCAACAACCGTTCCGCTCCGCCAAGCAAGTGGGCTTCCGCAGTCTTCCAGTCGGGCGCGTCGATCTCGAGGATCCCTCCCGCCAACTTGGGATTCTCGAGCTGCGCGCTTCGCAGGAAGCCGCTCAGGGCCGCCTGAAGGGGTCTCGTCTCTTCCATCCGATTCGCGAAGACATGCAGCAACTTCAGGGGCGTGGAAAGCAAGCGTCGGCGTAGGCAGGCTTGGTAGAGATGCGTGATTGGGAGTAATCCCACACGCAGCTCCTCCGCCTCCGGCGCCGTTACGTCCGCCTGACCTGCGCCGATACTGAGCACGCGCTCCGGCCGAAGATTCTCCGTCTGCAGCGTTTCCAGCAGCCGGTCGAAGTCCGCTTCGTTGGCCGGATCAACCTCGAAGGCGTGAGCCGCGAGCCGGGCAAACGCCGTCCCGTAACGGGCGGTGATCACCGTGCCGTCCCGGATCGCCTTCGCAATCCCCAGCCGGGCTTCCTCGCCCAGGAGGAGAACCGCGCCGCCGCGGGCGGGCGTCGCCGCGGGAGGCTCTTCCGTCCGCCAGCACGGCCGGGCCCAGATGAGCCCGGCGGTGCCCGCCGGCGCCGCTGCTGTCACTGTCGTCTCCGACGCCGTGGCAGGCAGGGCGATGTATTTCCGCGCCTCGACGGAATACTGTTCCGCGAGGTAACCAGCCAGGCTGGAGACGGTGGTGTATTCAAAAAGTAACGTCGGATAGAGGCGGACGCCGAGCCACTCCTCAATCTCCCGCACGAGCTTGAGCAACTGGGTCGATTCGAGGCCCTGCTCGTAGAATCCCTTGTCGGCGTTAATCTGATCCGGTCGGCAACTCCGCAGCCGGGCGACGCGCGCCGTGAGCGACGGCACCAGGCAGCCCGCGAGATCGCTCGTCGCATTGGCAACCGGGGGGCGTCGATGTTCGACGACCTCGATCGGCGGAACGACAGGGGCCGCCGTCCCGATGCCCTTTTCCGCGTTCGCCCCGTTTCCGGAGAGCGCGAGCACGGCCTCTTTGCTGCGGATGCGCTTCGCGGTCAGCCCCGCGAGCGTGGCCACCCACGTCCCGTGTTCATCGAACAGCTCAAGATTGGAGTGGCAGAGATCGTCGGTCGCCGGCGCGACGGCGCGGCGATCAACCCAGGCAAAACACCGTTCGCCGAGCCGGCGTCCGCAACGAAAACGCTCGATGTGCAGGGGAATAAACGTGCGGGTCTCGGGGAACACGGACACGAGGGTCGCGCAGTCCAGATGAGCCGGATGCAGGTGGAACTTCGCCTGCTGGTGGCGGGCCGCGGCACTCAGCCGCAGTTCGCCCAGGAGCCAGCCGTCCCCGAGGTGCAACACGCCCTCGCCCTTCATGAAGTCGAGGTGCTGGATTCCGGCGCCGCGCGCATGCGCATACGCCGCGTCGAGGTCCCTCACTTGCCGGGCCTCCGCGCGCAATCGCTCCACATCGAGCGCCGGCACCGGCGCGGGCGACGAGAGCGGACGAAGCTCGCAGGACATGTTTTCCTCCCACTCTCCCGCACGCCCATTGGCCGCCTCCACGCGGCAACTCTCCCCGCGCACGCCCCATCCCGTCGCCCGCGGCGCGACCGTGAGCCGGACGCGTTGGTGAAACTCCGTTCCGAGAGCGACTGGCTTGTGGAAAAGGATATCACTCACCTCCCACGCCTCTGGCTCTAGCCCTTTCTTCGGAAGCACGCGATAGAGCAGGTCGAGAAACGTCACACCTGGGAGGATACGCACGTCGTACACACGATGGTCCCGCACCAGCGGATGATCCGGCTTGAGCACGGTGATGAACTGAAAGGCGGCGCGAGAGGACATGGTGGATCGATGCAAGGGATAAAATGGCGGGCGAATAACGCGGCTCACACCGCGGTGGTTTCCTCGATGAGTTCGAGGGATGAATCGGCGTGGAGCGCGGCTTCCGCGGACTGAGCCTTGGGAAGATGATGCGCCTCGACCTGCGCTCCACGCATCCAACGCGAAGCTCCAGCCGCAGGTACGGTTTCGCTCCAGAAGCGCCGGCGGTTGAAAACGATCGGAGCCAACGGCCGGCGCCTCGGCTTCGGCGCGGCCTCACCGCCCGGTGTCTCACTCACGACGACGTGCGCGTTTGTTCCGCCCAGCCCGAAGGAACTGACACCCGCGCGGCGGACGCCATCATGGCGCGGCCACGCGCTCAGCCGCTGCACCGGGAACAGCGGCGATGTGTCGAAGGCAAAACGCGGGTTGGGCGCGTCGCAGAAGAGCGTCGGCGGAATCTTCCCCGCGCCCAAGCCCAGCGCGACTTTGATGAAGCTCGCGATGCCCGCGGCGCTCAGCAGGTGCCCGAAGTTCGACTTCACACTGCCAACGCCGCAGAACTGCCGGTCGGGGCTGCCGGCCGCGAGGACGCGGGTCAGCGCCTGCAACTCGATCGGATCGCCGACGAGCGTGCCGGTGCCATGGGTCTCGACGTAACCAATCGTCCGCGGATCGACGCCACCGCGCTTCAAGGCCTCGGCAATCACCGCACTCTGCGCCTCCGGACTCGGCGTGGTCACGCCCATGGTGTGGCCGTCGTTGTTGACCGCCGACGCGTCGATCACCGCATGGATCGCATCGCCATCGCGCAACGCCGCACCGAGCGGCTTGAGTACGACAACGCCGCAACCCTCGCCGGGCACGAAGCCGTTGGCCTTCTCATCAAACGTCCGGCAGCGCCCTTCCGGCGACAACGCGCCCATCTCCGTCAGGATCAGGTAGGGGCGCTCGTCGAGCAGCAGGTCGACGCCGGCCGCGAAAGCGACGTCGCAGTCGCCACTCAGCAGGCTCTGGCAGGCCAGGTGGACGCTGACGAGCGACGACGAGCAGGCCGAATCGACGACCAGGCTCGGTCCTCTCAGGTTGAGAAACTGCGACAGATGCGCCGCGATGAAGTTCTGCCCTCCGCCGAGGATGCGGTTCTTGTGGTGACCAGTGAGCTCCAGTCCGTATTCATTAACTCGCGACCCCACAAAGACACCGGATCGGCCGCCCCAGAGTTCGCTCTGCTCGTAGCCTGCATGGCGCACCGACTGCACCGCGCACTCGAGGAGTTTCCTGATCAGGGGATTGATGACCGGCGCATCGCTCTCGCGGAACTTGAAGTAATCCGGATCGAACTGCTCGACACCCTCGATGAAGCCACCCCACTTGCTGATGCTCCGGCCCGGCTTCGCGTCCGGCGAATACAGCTCGTTCACGCTCCACCGCCCGGCCGGCACCTCGCGGATCCCACAGCGCCCCTCCTTCAAGTTCCACCAATAGCTTTCGAGGTTCGGGGCCTGCGGGAAGTCGCACGCCATCCCGATCACCGCAATCTTCTCCGTCGTCCGGCGCGTGGGAGCGTCGGCGCTGGGAAGCTGACGCAGCGTGACGGCCGGATCGTCTCCCGAACGCAGTTCCCCGCTCCTGAGCGGCAGCGGCGCCGGCCCGGCGGCCCCCGGTTCCGCTGGCGCGAGGGGCATCGCAAACGTTCCAGCCGGGTGCTCCGACTTCAGACGCTCGCTGAGTTTGGCGAGCGTGTTGTTCTCGAGCAGCAGCGAGGGGTTGACCGTGATGTTGAGCCTTTCCTCGAGCGCGCGAACGAGCGCCCCCATCACGATCGAATCGACCCCGTATTCCCCAAACTCGACGTCGCGACGCATCTCCGTCGCGGAGATCTTCAGGATCCGCTCGAACACTCCGGTGACTTCCTGTTCCCAGGACGCGGCGGACGCCGGCAACGACATGACCGCTGCGGTGGCGGAGCTGGGCTCCGGCTTCAAAGTCTCACCCGCAGCCGTCGCCGCGCTGCCCGGGGCAACGTCCAGAAGGCGTCCGGCAGAGACCGACGCGAAGAGCGTCTGGTACTGCCCGTCCGCCTCGGTCAACGACGAAAGACTCCACGTCTGGACCCGCTCGAAACCGGCACACTCCAACGCGGCCCTCCACGATGACGCGTTGAGCAGCGGCGAATCGGGAAGGCGCAGCACGTCGTCTTCGAACTGCCACCAGCCGTCGAGCAGACCAAACGTGACCGTGGCGAAGTCGTGCACCTCCGTCAGCTCGTTGAGCAGGAACAGTCCGCCCGGACGGAGGAGCCGCTTGATTTCACGCAGGCACTCCGCGAGGCCGCGTGTCGCGTGCATGACGTTGGTCGCCAGCACGAGATCGAACTCTCCGACCGGAATGCCTTGCGCGCCGACCTCTCGCTCGATGTCGAGCGTGCGGAAAGTCGCGAAGGGGAACTCGCGCCCGAACCGCGCCTCGCCATGCTGGATGAAGCGCGGCGAGATGTCGGTGTAGACGTATTCAAGC
>DASWVO010000325.1:0-9191 GCA_036406235.1 Opitutaceae bacterium | reverse complement strand
GGGCGCGCTGCCAGGCGGCGAGTTCGTGGTTGGCGAGGCGGTCGGCGATCGCCGCCCGAACCGCGGCAGTGTTGGTCAGCGGGCGAAAAACGTCGGGGATCGGTCGCCCCGCCAGCTCATAGTCGTAGGCGATGTATTGCCAAAGCGCCCACGGGTCGGCGGGCGCGGTGGTGGCGTCCCACCAGCCGGAGTAAGCGGGCTTGTAGAGCGGAGCGCCAGGCGGCGGCGTGTAGTCGAAGCCATGCCGCAGGAGCGCGCCGGGATAGAGCGCGCCATGGGCCTGCTCGGCTTCGGCGAAGAGCGCGGCGAGTTCATCGAGCTGACGGGTCTCGGCGTCGGTCAGCGCGCGCCCGAGCTTCGCCGCCAGGATTGGCGTCCATTGCTCGCAGAAGGTGGAGTGACGTTTCCGGGCGAGCTCGGGGGCCGGCCTCGACTCGATCGTCGCGGGATCGACGCCGTCGACGGCGCCGCTCGCGACGTGCGTGAGCCAGGCCAGGCCAGCGGCGCAGGCATGCTTGCACCGCACGCCCACCGGGCAGGAGCAGCGCGATGACCATTCGCCGCGTGTGTAGAAGAGCGTGACGGAGTAGTCGGTAGTGCCGGCGACGATACCTCTGACGTAGTGATCGGCGTCGGCCCACACCTTCCGCACGCGGCCCTCGGCGTGGTACTTCTCGCCGCGTTCGCACGTGAGATCGTCCAGCGTTGCCAGCCACGACCGCAACGCGGCGATAGCGTCAGGAGTCTTGACGCTGCGCACAGCAGACGGACGGGCTTTGGCACACATAAATAAGCGACGCAGGCCGCACCGCCGGCGTGCGGTGCGGGCTACAACGCTGACGGCGGCGCAGGGCCGCAGCTACTTAATAAACCTGTTCCGCGAGCAGCGCAAAGAGCTCGGCCTCGGTGATGCGCTTCTGCGTCATCGAATCGCGGTCGCGCAGCGTGAACGTGCCGTCCTTCTCGACCGTTTCGAAGTCAATCGTCACGCACCACGGCGTGCCGATCTCGTCCTGGCGGCGGTAGCGGCGGCCGATCGCGCCGGACTCGTCGTAGAACACGTTGTAGTTGCGCTTCAACTTCCGGTACAACTCCTGCGCGCGCTGCGTGAGCGCCTCCTTGTTCTTGAGCAGCGGGAGCACGGCGACCTTGATTGGCGCGACGCGCGGCGAGAGGCGGAGCACGATGCGCTTCTCCAGCTTGCCCTTCTCGTCCGGCGCCTCGTCCTCGGAATACGCGGCGCAGAGGACGGCGAGGAAGATGCGGTCGACGCCCACGGCGGGCTCGATGACGTGCGGCGTGAATTTCTTCTTCGTCGCCTCGTCGAAGATCACCTGCGGCACGCCGGAAGCCTGCGCGTGCTGCCCGAGGTCGTAGTTGCCGCGCGCGGCGATGCCCCACAGCTCCTGCACGCCGAAGGGGTACTTGAACATGATGTCCACGGTGCCCTTCGAGTAGAACGCGAGCTTCTCCTTCGGGTGCGCGTAGAGCGAGAGGTGCGACTCGGGCAGGCCGATCGAGAGCAGCCACTGGCGGCACCACTCGATCCACTCCTGGTGGGATTTGGCCCAGTCGGCGTCCTCGTGGATGAAGTATTCCATCTCCATCTGCTCGAACTCGCGGGAGCGGAAGATGAAGTTGCGCGGGGTGATCTCGTTGCGAAACGACTTGCCGATTTGCGCGATGCCGAAGGGCAGCTTCACGCGGCCCGTGTCGACGACGTTCTTGAAATCGACGAACATGCCCTGCGCGGTCTCGGGGCGCAGGTAGGATTTCGCCGAGTCGTCGCGCAGTGCGCCGACGTAGGTCTCGAACATCATGTTGAACGCGCGCGGCGGCGTGAGGCTGCCGGCCTCGCCGGTGGCGGGCGACGGGATGAGCTCGATCTCGCCGGGCTGCGCCTCGGTCATGTCCTTCGGCTGCACGGGTGCGAGCGTGCCCTGGATGGCCTTCTTGCGCTTGAAGGTTTCGGCGGCGGTCTGGAGCGCGCCGGCGGTGTCATCGCTCTCGAGGGCGGAGACGTAGCCGACGGTGGCGCCGTCGACGACGACCCTGGCGAAGAAAAGCTGGTCGGCGCGGAAGCGCTGTTTGGAGACCTTGCAATCGACGAGCGGGTCGGTGAAGCCGGCGACGTGGCCGGAGGCCTCCCAGACCTTCGGATGCATGATGATGGAGGTCTCGATGCCGACGACGTCATCGCGGCGCTGCACCATGTCGCGCCACCAGGCATCGCGGATGTTTTTCTTTAGCTCGACGCCGAGGGGACCGTAGTCGAAGAAGCCGTTGAGGCCGCCGTAGATTTCGGACGACGGGAAGACGAAGCCGCGCCGCTTGGCGAGCGACACGATGGCTTCCATGAGGTTCGAGGACTCGGTGGAGGTGGAGGACATGACAGGCGGGAACGTTTTGAATGTATCCGTGAGGCCGAGACGGAAGGCTCGCAGTGCCGGCCGCAAACGCTGGAATGCGCTGCCGTCGGCACAAGGGGCGGAGCCAACCGCAGCCACCCGGCGGGGTCAAGGCCGGGGGCGGGGGCCGTGCGGACAGCGGCGATCGTCGCGATCGCCACTGCCTGGGCGACGATGCCCGCGACCAGGAGGCTACGGGCCGGCGTAAAACACCTCGACAAGGGCGACCCCGGTGGTGTCGTTCACGCCCTGGACGTGAACGGTGTAGATGCCCGGCGCCAGCGTGGCGACGACCGCGGCGTCCTTGCTGTCGTTGTCGAGCGGAGCGGCGCCGACCTGTTTTGAGATGGCGGAGAGGTTGGCCAGATTGGAGTTGGAGGACCAGTTGTCGTTACTGACGAGTGGCTTCGCGCTTCGATCGAGCACCTGCAGCTTGGGGTCGGCGAGGAAATCGGCGACGCCCTGTTTCGCCAGGCCCGGACCGATGGCGCGAATCAAGACAGTCGCGGGGCCGTCGCCTTCGACGATGATGCCCGGGATGAGAATGCCGTCGCCGGTGCCGACTTGGGCGCGGGTCGAGATATTGAGCAGCCGGGCGGTGCTCTCGCGGTCGTCGGCGTCGAAGAGCTCGACCAAGCCAACCCCGGTCGTGTCTCCGACGCCGGTGACATGCGCGGTGTAGAGGCCGGGATCGAGGGAAACGAGCAGGGCCGCGTCCTTGGAGGCGTCGCGCAGGTCGGCGGCGCCGATGGTTTTCGAGTGGGCCACCAGATCGGGGAGATTCGATGCGTCGAGCCAATCGTCGTTGCCGGTCATCGCGGCGCCCTGGCTGTTGAACAGCGTGATGCGTGGATTCGCGAGTTCGCCGGAGACGCCGTAGTCGGCCAGCGTCGGGCCGACGGCGCGGAGGAGCAGGTTCTTCTTGCCCGTGCCGCCGATGACGAAGCCGGAGATCAGAATCTTGTGCCCGGTGCCGACCTGGGCGCGGGAGGCGAGATTGGCGAGGCGGACTTGAGGCTTGTTCTCGTCGATGCTGTGGATCGTGAGATCTGCGCCGATGACAGCGAAGAAGAGGTAACCGTCGCGCAGGCCGACGAGGACGAGTTTGTCGTCGCCCCAAGGGAAGAGGCGGAGGAGGCGGCCGGGGATGCGAATAGGCTCTCTCGCAGCGGATTTGTCGGGTTGCCAGGATTGAATTTCGACCTCGGTGGGCAGGTTTCGGGCGGTGTACAGGCTGCCGTTAATCCAAGCCGCGTCGTCCAGCTGGCTGGGCAGCGGCCCGATCGGTTGCAAGGTCGCGCCGTCGAAGGATTGGCCGGATCCCAAGACAACGACAGAGCCATCTGGTGAGATGCGCATTGGAGGCCGGCGGAGGCTGTAGGCGATGGTGATGCGCTTCGCATCCCCCGGTGTGCCGTCCGCCGCGACGGGCAAGGCGCTTATAGTCGTCTCACCGCCGGCGCTGTAGCTGTAGAGGCGACGGGCGGCTTGATTCCACTCCCGCAGTTGAGGCGCGAGACCCTCCACTTGCGATCTTTGGCCGAGCAGTACTCCACCGCCATCGTAGGAGGAATAGGTTGTTTTTGATATGCCGCCGCCGGGGGTTGTCAGGAGCCAGCCTGTATCCAGTGGCAAGAACCCGGTCGCGTATCCGTAGGACGGGATGGTGATGAATGGGATCTCCTTTCGACTGCTCGAGCTGAATTCAATGCGGGTTGCCGCGTCGCGATAACGTACCGCAACATGGTTTAGCTGCGGGGAGTAAACGGCCTGAAGCGCGCCGCCTTGGAGCGGAATGGAGTCAGTAAAGCTCCGCGTGGCCGGTAACCACCGAAAGACGGACTGATATAGCCGGCTCAGGATGTTTACGACCCCATCCTTGTCGATAAAGAGATCATCAATTGATAGTACTGCGCGTGGGGCGGCCTGCGCCGTCCCGGCCTGGACGGGTTTGATGTCCGAGAGCGCCAGCCGTGTGAGACGGGGGCGGCTCGTGGAATCGGCGGGCGGGGAGAATATGAGTGCTTCTGTGCCCGTGACATAAAGGGCTGCGCCTGATTCAAGTAATTTTGCGCGCCCGACCAGGCGGAAATGCTCGTCGTATAGCGCGAGCAAATCGTCCCGGAGCGCCAGCCATCCTGCCTCGAATGAGGCGACGTCCGTAATCGCTGTCCCCAGCGACCCTGCATAATTGAGGTCGCTGGCGCGGAATACGGTGCCACTGGAATCCACCACCTGCTGTCCGGCGGCTCCGACCCACGTGCGACTCCAGCGATCGATATAGCTCGAGGTGGGATGAGAAACGTGCGTGGCAAACGTTCCATCAGTATTCACGGGCAGCGTGGCGATCTCGGCTCCTCCGGACGATGCGCTGCGGAAGTGGAAAAAGAGGCGACCTTCGCCAGCGGCCATCGAATCGCTATGGTCATTGCTATAGGAACCCCAGATTGTGTATTTTGAAACCAAAGTGCCGTCGGTGCGCCGCAGCGTGGAGACGACTGACTCCATGGAGGGAGAATGGCAAATGACCAGAAAATCGCGCCAGACGCTGAGTGAATCTATCGATGAGGAAAGCGTGGCGATACTCTTCGCACTGGTGCCGTCCAGTGCATAACGTTTTATTTCGGCGCCATCGGTGACGTAGAATCCATCATCCCCGATATCGAAATCACGGGGGTCGCCGGTGAGGGGAATTGGGCTCAACCATCCCAGCTGGACATCATATCGCTCGATGCGTGAAGGGCTGGTATAGAGAAAGTAGATAACGTCATTTTTCCGCCGTGCCCGTCTCCAGGTGTAGTTGGAGTAGGAGGGGACGTCCCGGAATCTGACATCCAGTGTCGAGCTGCTGATCGCGCCCGCGGAATTGATCACCATCAAGCCGTACTCGCCGGCATCGGTCGAAGCGGCGGACGAAACGATCAACCTTCGGTCGGTCGCGCCAAGAATCGGCCGTCCGTCCTTGAACCATTGCAGCCTCCAAGGCGTCGCGGAGTTGCCGAGAGATGACTCGAGGATCAATTGCTTTCCAAGGACCGGCACTGAGTATAATGAAATGAAGGGGGGGCCGGGAAACGAAGGCAGGAGCGGGGTGAGAACCGCCTCGTTTGTTCGCACGGCGCCGGCGGCGTTGGAGACCTCGAGCGTATATATCCCTGCCGCGGCCATTGACTGGACCTGAACGTTCAAACCCGAGTGGGTTTCACCCGGAAGGGCAACTCCGTCCTTATACCATTGATACTTAAAGGGCGATGTGCCGTCGAGGGGCGGCGACCAGAACAACGCCCAGCTGCCAATCTCTGCACTCAGGTCCGCTAGCTGTGACCCGAACGCGGGTTTTTCTGCTGGAGTCACGGTGAGGGTGGCCTCTGCGCTCACAATGGTGCCGCCGATGTTGGTGACCGCGACGGAATAGGCTCCGGCGTCGCTGGGGCGCACCGCCGCAAGTGTGTACTCGACCGACTTGGCGCCCGCGATTGGAGCCCCATTTTTTCTCCACTGATAGCTGAGGGAACCAACTCCCCCTGCGTTCACGCTGAATTTCGCGGTCTGGCCTTCGGCGACCGTCACATCGTTGGGCGGCCAATTGATGTACGGCGGAGAAAACGGATTATCCAGTCCGACTCCGTAGAGCGAAGCGGCTCCCTGCCGGTCATCGACTTGCAGCGCGTCCACGTTGCTGGTCCTGCTGTTCATCACGGCCGTGACGTATTGGCCGGCTTCGTCGGGGTGGGTCAGGCCCAGCACGTGGCCGAATTCATGTAGCGCCACCCGGCGGATATCATACTTCGGATAGGTGAGCGGGCCGCGATACGAGTCCCACGTTTCCTCTTTATTGAAGATGACGTCTCCCTCGATGCGAGTGGTGTCGTTGGTGCGCCAGAGGGCGACGGCAATCACGTTTTCGCCGAAGGCCTGGCCATAGATGTCGTTGCGCAGGGTGACATTGTTGTAGCCATTGCCGCGGCTGACCGGGACCGATGAACCGATCACGCTCGTGAACTGCACGCGACCGAGGTTGCGGTTCCATTGCTTCAATGCTTCGTCGAGGCTTGTGTTATACGTGCTGCCATCGCTCAGCGTGGGCGAGCTGCCCATCTGCAGGTGCATCGTGATCGTGCCGTCGGGCCAGAGCTCGCCACCGTCGGGCTCATAAGCCGCGAGGCGGGCTGTGGCGGCGCTCGCGAGGACGAGCGCAAAAATCCACCGGAGCAGCGTGCTCATTTCAGGCGGGCTTGGTGGACGTCTTTGCGGCCGAGCGCTTGCGCACGGGTCCTGATTTGTTCGGCAAACTCCGAGGCTCGCAGGCCTTGGCCGCGCTTCAGGGTCCTGAGCATCTGAGCCGGTGCGCCTTCGACGAGCGGCAGGCCCACTTCGTCCACCGAGGTGAGCGGCACGCCGTTGACGCGCGCGATAATCGGCTCGGCACCGCCGGCGGGATCGTCGGCCACGAGATAGCGGCCATAGCCCATGGCCACGAGGGGGCAGAGCTGGCGACCGTTGCCCTGGACGAACAGAATGTCGCGATCACCCACCCGGAACTCGGGCATGCCGGCCACGGTGAGCCGCTCCGCACCCACCTGGCCGCCGAGGAGCGTCAGCTCGATCGTTTCGGCATGGCTCTCGCCAACGAGCGCCTCGGCGATGCGGACCGTCACGTGCGTCACGATGCGCCGGCGCTCGCCCTCGCCCGTCCATTCACTACGGACGGCGGTCACTTCGCCTTGAAGTATCGTGTCGGCATGACCGACGAGTTGATCGAAATCCGGCGGACGGACGGTGGTGGCCAGCGCCGCCGCAGCGGCAAGCACCATCGCGACCGCGCCGGCAAGCCAGCGGGCGTAGTTGAAGCTCATGACGGAATCGCGCCAGCATGGGGCGACCGCCAACCGCGGCAAATCCTATATCCCCGCGCCACCGGGCGACGTCCCGCCCTCCGGGGCGAGATCCGGAAGCGTCGGCCGCACTCCGGCTGCAGACACGAGGGATAAAAAAACTGAGCCGATTCGCGTCTTGCGCGGTCACACCCCCCGGAGACATCAGTTCGCACTCACCACCACATGAAAGTGTCCTTCACGCCCAAGGAATACGCCCGGCTCCTCGAGCTCGTTCATCTCGGCATGCACGTCGTCGCCGGCCGCCAGGGCTTCGATACGCCGGGGGCGAAGCGCTACGCCGAGCTTGAGCAGAAGCTTTATGAGCTCGCGACTCCCTTGGGCTGCGGCGACTTGGTGACCGTGGGCGACACCGGCGCGCTGGTGCCGTCGGAAAAAATCGAGGACGACGAGCGGCTGCGGAAGATCCTCGGCGATTACGACAACGACACCTTCTGGCACGAGCTCGTCACCCGGCTGAGCGACCGCGATCTCGCCACCGAGCAGGCCAAGCAGCAGCTCAGCGGTGCCGGCGGCCCGCCGATCGACGCTGACGCCCGTCTGCACCGGCTCGAAGACAGCTATTGGGACGAATTTGAGAAAAATGACCTCGCCAATGTCGTGCTGTTGAAGGGCGGCCGCGGTTGAGGAGACCGAGGAGCGGCGGCACCCGCTGCTGCCGCGTCGGTGAGCGGCTCCGGCGTTGGGAGTGACTCCGCTTCGTGCCACCGGAAACCGCGTAACTCGCTCCCGCGGGGGCCCCACGGGCGGCTTCCCGACGGATTTTAACCGGCTCTCCCCGGGCCCCGACCGACGCTGGGGTGGAACCCCGCTTCGCGCGGTCCGGTCCACGAGGGGGCGTAAAACCACGGTCCGAGCAGGGCCGCACTTGGCCGGCGTTATGCTTGTGCCGATTCATCTCCACCATGACCGACAATGTCCTGGTTCCTCTGCCCAACTTCACCCTGCCTTGCGATCTGCCTTGGCGCGTGAAGCTCATCGACGCGATCGAGGGACATCTGCGCAAGCTGCGCGCGCGCGGGCGATTCCTGCCGCCCCGCTTTTCCGGGTACTATTTCCGCGGCGAAGAGCCGGTGGGGGTGACCGGTAGCTGGACGGTCACCCTCGACCCGGAGCCGCTGCTCAACGAACTCCCCTGCGCCGTGGAACGCGTGACATTTGGCCAATTTGCGATCGCCAGCCGCAGCGGCGAGGAGCCGGAGTTCCTCCTCATCCATGACCGGCGCGACGGCTCCTGCTGGCTCTGGCGTTTCGCCTACGGGCTGCGGTTTGTGAGTGCGGTTGACCCCCTGTTCGCCACCGACGAGGAGGGAGAGGCGTAAAAGACGTGCGCTTCGCTGCCACCGGGTTGCGGTGAGACGTGCTCAAGGTAACGTGCCCGCGCTATGAAGTCGCTCTTCCTCCTGACCTCCCTCTTCGCGCTTGTCTCGGTGGCCTTCGCGGGCTCTGACAAGTGGCCGGCCATCTCCCATGACGAACTCAAGCAGGCCGTCGCCGCCGGCGAGGTCGTGCTGCTCGACGTCAATGGCACCGAATCCTACCGGGAAGGACACATCCCCGGAGCGATCGATTTTGAAGCCGCCGAGGCCAACCTCGCGGCCAAGCTGCCCGCCGATAAAAGCGCGTTGATTGTCGCCTATTGCGGCGGACCGCAGTGCATGGCCTACAAGGACGGCGCGAAGGCTGCGACCAAGCTCGGCTACACTAACGTAAAGCACTACGTTCAAGGCATCTCGGGCTGGAAGGAGTCCGGCGAGAAGATGGCCTCCACGAATTAAGCGGTTCGCGCGGATTTCCCGACCATATCCGTGCAAATCGCGGGCCCGGGCCAAGTGCCCGGGCCTTCCTTTTTTCTCCTTCATCCTTCGTTGGACGTAGGGAGAAGGCT
>DASWVO010000324.1:0-8121 GCA_036406235.1 Opitutaceae bacterium | reverse complement strand
GCTTTCCACCCAGTAGCGATGGCCGTCCTTCGCGCGGTTGCAGATGGTACCGTGCCACACCCGGCCAGCGATGATCGTGCGCCACAGATCCGCGAAAAACTCCGGCGGATGCACCCCGGACTTCACCACCCGGTGCGTCTTGCCGATCAGCTCCGACCGCTCGTAGCCCGAAATCTCGCAAAAGCGATCGTTGGCGAAAACGATCACGCCGTTCGCATCCGTGATCGCTAGAATCGCGTGCGCATCGACTCCCTGCCGGATCCATTGCAGGAGTTCGTGCTCAGTCAGTGCTGGGGCGATGGAGGGTTCGACCGGTTCGGTCATGCGTGGAGTCGAACCGGGACCATGAGTCATTCCGAGCGCCGCCTCCAGCACGAATGCACGCCCCACGGCAGCTCCACGCCCTGGCCGGGCCCGTCGGGACCGTTCGAGGCTTGGCCCTTCGCAGCGTTGCAGGGTAGTTTCAACAACATGACCACCGTCGCCCACGCCACCGATCTCGCCCACGCTCAGTTGCTGAAATCCGTGCTCGAAGGAGCGGGCATCGCCGCCGTCATTCCCGACGAACTCACCGCACAGAATGCGCCGCCCTACGTGTGGGCCAGCGGTGGGTTGCGGGTGCAGGTGCTCGAGGCCGATGCCGCGGCCGCCCGTGCGGTGCTCGCCAGCGAACCCGGCGGTGCCGCGCCGCTCGTCGCAGCCAGCCCACCCTCGCCCGGGCCCATCAATCTCGACGCGAAACTCGCGCTCTTTCGTGAGCACTGGAGCCCAAAAATCATCGCCGCGCTCAATGGCCAGCACGTGAAGCTGGTGAAATTTCAGGGCCCCTTCTTGTGGCACCAGCATGAGCACGAAGATGAGTTGTTCTACGTGTTGCACGGCAGCTTCCGCATGGAGTTCCGCGAGCGGACCGTGGAACTGCGCGCCGGAGAGATGATCGTCGTGCCGCGCGGCGTGGAGCACCGGCCGGTGGCCGACGCCGAGGTATCCGTGCTGCTCTTCGAGCCCGCCTCTACCGTCAACACCGGCAGCGCCGGCGGCGAGCGAACCGTGGCGGCGCCGGCCTGGATTTGAGCCGTGCGCGCCGGCCGAATACATTTCTTTGAAAGATTCGGGGGCGCCCGTCCGTTTCATAGGTAGAACACCACGCGGTGTTCGCCGCCATGCATCCAGCCATCACCTCCCTTCGATTGCTTCTGTTCGTCCTGCTCGCGACCTGCGTCCTCCGCGCCGCAGATGCGCCGTCCCCCACGGCTTCGTCCACGGATCTCCACGCGCTTCTCGTCCAAGCCGTGACGCAGCGGCGCGTAGTGACTTTCAACTACGACGGCCGCCGGCGCGTTGTCGAGCCGCATGCCTACGGCCGGTCGCGCAAGGGTCACAACCTGCTCCGCGGCTTCGATGTCGAAGCGGCGGCCGTGGAGGCCGGCCGTGCAAAGAAGGCCTCGGGCTGGGCGCTGTACTCGGTGGATAAAATGGCCAACGTCGAGGTCACCGAACGCACCTTCGCCGAGCCGCGGCCAGGCTATCGGCGCGGCGATCGCAAAATGCGGCGAATCCACGTCGAACTGTAGGCGGCCGCACGACGAAGACCACCGGGCGATGGTTACACGGCGGACGGACTTTTCACGGGCAAAATCATCGTTGCGCCTGCAACCACGCAGCGACCGCCGGACGTCACCTCGTGTGTAATCAAAACCACCATGAATCGTTCAACGTCCCTTCTCTTCTACAAGCTCGTCGCCGGCGCGATCTTCGCCGGCGTCATCGCCTGCTTCGTCGAACTCTCCGACGTCTACCGCAATCCCGTCGTCACCACGCCCGCGCCCCACTTCACGGCTGCCACCGCCAATTCCCCCGCCCCGCAGACCGCCAACGCGAGTTGAGCGCTTCACCGCGCCGGAGCCCCTTGTCATTATATGAGAAGCCTCCGGCAGCGTGCTGGCGCCGGAGCCGGGTGGGGCGGCCGGTTCGGGCGCGATCAGCCTTTGAGGGCGCCGGCGGCGACGCCTTTCACGATCTGACGCTGCAAGAGCGCATAGATCGCAAGAATGGGCACGGTGACCAGCACGAGGCCGGCGAACAGCATGCCGTAGTCGGTGCGATATTGCGCCGTGATCGAGAGATTCGCGAGGCCGAGCGGGAGCGTGCGCGCGCTGCCGTCGATGTCGCCGCCGAGGAGCATGAACGCGAAAAAGTACTCCTTCCACACGCCGATGAACTGAAAGATCGCCACCGTCACGAGTCCGGGTCGCGCGAGCGGCAACAGCACGCGCCAGAACGCGGACCACTCCGTGCACCCGTCGATCACCGCCGCCTCGTAGAGCGTACGCGGGAGCGAGCGGAAAAAGCCGGTGAGAATGAAGATTGCAAAGGGCAGACCGTTGGCCGTGTAGACCAGGATCAGGCCGAGCCGGGAATTGAGCAGCCCGAGTGCGCGCAACTCGAAGAACAGCGGCACCATCGCGAGCTGGGCCGGAATCATGAGGCCCGCGAGGAAGATCCAGAACACCGTCTTGCCCGCCGGATGATAGAAACGCGCGAGCGCATAAGACGCCATCGCACCGAGGCCGGTGATGAGCGCAACCGACGCGACGGTGACGACCACCGAGTTGAAGAAGTAGTCGCCGAAGCGCGCCTCGCGCCACGCCCGCGCGTAGTTGTCGAAACGCAGGTCGTCGATCGCCGGCAGCGCGAACGCATCGCGAAAGATCGCCTCGTCGGCCTTGAGCGACGAATACGCCACCCAGAGCATCGGAAATATGACCCACAGCGCGTAGGCGCCGAGGATCGCCAGGATGACGACGGGCGGGACGGACACGCGGGCGGGCTTCATTCGATGCTTTCGCGTTTGAGGCCGCGCAGCACGGTGGCGCTCGCGGCGAGGATCAGCACGAAGAGCACCACGGCGAGCGCGGTGGCGCGGCCGATCTGAAATTCCTTGAACATCGAGCTCACCATGAGCGTGCCGAGCGTGTGCACGCTCGTGTTGGGATCCTGCGCCGTGAGCAGCCAGATCATTTCGAACGCGCTCAGGCCGCTGATGACAATGAACACCGCCGAGATGCCGATCACCTCCCAGATCATCGGCAGCGTGATCGAGAAAAACTGCCGCCAGGCCGGCGCCCCATCGAGCTCGGCGGCCTCGTAGAGTTGCGCATCGATCCCCTCCATCGCCGCGAGGTAGAGGATCAGGTTAAAACCGCACGCCATCCAGATGTAGATCGGGATCAGCGCCGGGTAGAGGTTGTCCGGCGCCAGCCAGGGATAGCCGTCGAATGACTGCAGCCACTCGCTGCCGAGCAGGTTGCCGAGCGTGACGAGGCCGGCGTTGACGAGTCCGCCGTGCGGCTCGTAGGCGCTGAGCCAGAGCAGCGTCGCCGCGATGCCGCCCAGCAGATTGGGAAACAGGAAAATGACGCGAAAGAGTTTTCCGCCCCAAACCCCGCGATGGATCAGCGTGGCGAACAGTAGTGCCAGCGGCACGACAACGAGGGCGGGCACCGCCATGAGGTAGAGATTATTGCCGAGCGCGGTCCAGAACGCGTCGCTCTCGAAAAGCAGGGCCTTGAAGTTGAAGAGCCCCGCCCAGTCGCGCGCGCCGATGCCATCCCAGTGGAAAAACGCCCAGCCAAACGCCGCCAGTCCCGGCGCCAGGACGAACGCGGCGTAGAGGAGAAACGCAGGGCCGACGAAACCGAGCCCCACCGGCGCGCGCAGGCGGCCGAAGTAGGATTCGGTGGACGCAATCGGCGGTTTGAGTGGTGGGGCCCGACCTCCGGGCGGGCCGTACTCGACGTGCGCCTGCTGATGACGGCCCGCCCGGAGGGCGGGCCCTACCTTTCGCCAAAGCGCCCAACCCGCCACACCCACAAGGCCGCCGAGCAGCAGCGCGCCGGCGAGCGGGTGCTGGTAGTCGATGCGATTCGGGTCCGCGGCACGGGCGCGCGCGTTGGCAGCCGCAGTCTCGAGTGTGTCGGCGAACTGCTGAGGCGTGATCGCGCCGCGCATGAGCTTCTGCCGCTCGTCAATCAACGCCTGGCGCACCGCCGGCGCCTGCAGCATCACCTGGGGCATGTTGAACGAGCCGCGCGCCGCCTCGATCAACGCCGCCGTCTCGCGCAAGCGCGGCGAGTAGGCCTCGAGCGGCACGCCGCGCACCGGCACCGGCGATTCGAGCTGGCGCACAAACGCCTCGGCCCGGGTGCGCGAGGTGAGGAAACGCAGAAAATCAATCGTGGCCCGCTCTCGCGCGGGATCGCCGGTCTTGAAGACGAAAAAGCAGTCGGCGCCGGTCTGGATCGTAGTTGGATCGGCGATACCGTCGGGAAACACGGGAAAGTTCATCACGCCGAGTTCGAAGTTTTCGGGGATTTTCCCGGCCATCTCGTGGATCATCCACGAACCGGATACGGTCATCGCCGCGCGCCCCTGCAGGAACGCCACCTGCGCCGCCGTGTGCGTAGCCCCCTCCCAGCCGGAAAGCAGATAGTTTTGGGAGATGTGCTGGAGCACGCCGGCGGCGCGCACGTAGCGCGGATCCGTGCGCACGCCAGGCTCGAGTTCATTGAGCGCGCGCCAGCCCTCGGGTCCGGCGAGATTGTAGTAGGCCGCGCGCAGAAACGCGTCGGGATAATTGCCATAGATGCCGGTGACGCTCAGCGGCGCGAGGCCCGCGAACCGCATCTGATCGCAGAGCGCAAAAAACTCGTCCCAGGTGCGCGGCACGGTCCAGCCGTGTTCGCGAAAGAAGGTGCGGTTGTAGAAGATCGTCCAGCACGCGTAGCTGAACGGCAGACCGTAGGGCCGGCCGTCGACGAGCCACGCATCGAGCGCGCCGGGGAGGAACGTGTCCCGCCATCGCGCGTCGCCCTCCCAGTTGGGTTGGTCGAGAAACGGCGTGAGGTCCTGCACCTTGCCGGCGCGGATGAGCGACGGCCAGAGGAGATAAGGCGCGAAGGTGGCGTCGGGGTAATCGCCATCGATCACGCGCACGCGGACCTTGTCCTCGATGCGCGGATCGCCGTAGAGGTTCACGCGCACGTCGGGGCGCCGTTGTTCGAAGAGGCGGGCGGTTTCGATGTAGAACTCGGTGCCGAAGCCCGCGGCGCGGATGGGGATGTCGAGGGTGAGGGGGGCGGCAAAACCGGATAGGCAGCCCAGTACAATTGAGACAAGAACAAGGGTCCAGGTAGGGCCCGACCTGCGGGCGGGCCGGCTCACGCCTCGAAGACGTAAGGCCACGATTCGCCGTCCCGCACCAGACCGGCCCTCGCGGGATTTGCCCGAATGTGGGCGGCTTTCTCTTCCCACGACTCGTCCGAACGGAGGCGATGATCGATGAAATTTTTCTGCCACGAGATCCCGTATTTGGTGGTGGCGTAGCGTTTCCAGTTTCCAATCAGGGTTGCGAGCGCTTTGTCGGGCGCAGCCGCGAGCAAGGCATGCGCGTGATCCGGCATGAGCAGGAAAAGATGCACATACCAATCGTGGCGATCGTGGTCGTACCGCACCGAATTCAGCAAGGCGTGGCCGATGTTCGGGCGACACAGCTGGTTTCGCCCGCGGACATCGCACGCGATGGTTATGAAATAAATTGAGCCGGCCTCACCCAACCGGGTGGAGTGTGATTCAGGTTCACGCGTTCAGGTAAGCGAACGGTCAAGGGCGGCCCGCCCGGAGGTCGGGCCCTACCTGACGAGAATCCTTCATCTGCACCCATCACCGCTCCACCAGCACAAACCCCGCCTGCCGCAGGGCGCGGTGCAGGGCGCGGATGTGGGCGGCGTCGCGCGTCTCGACCACGCAGGCGATGTTCACCGCGGCCACATCGGGCCCGCTGAACGCGCGGTCGTGCGAGATGTCTTTGATGCTCGCGCCGCACTCGGCGATCACCCGCGTGAGCGCCGCCAGCCCGCCCGGCCGATCACTGGCCACCACCGTGAACCGCGTCAAACGGCCGTCGGCCACCAGGCCCTTTTCGATCACGCGACTCAGCACCGCCGGGTCGATGTTGCCGCCACACACCGCGAGCACGACTTTCTTGCCGCGCAGTTCGGGCAACGTGCCCGACATCAACGCCGCCAGCGGCGCCGCGGCCGCGCCCTCCACGACCGTCTTCTCCAGCTCGGCCATGCGCAGGATCGCCAGCGCAATCGCGTCCTCCGTCACCTTCACGACGCGATCCACCCGCTCGCGCGCGAGCGCGAACGAGTTCGCGCCCACCTTCAGCACCGCCAGGCCGTCGGCGAGCGTGTGCCGGCGCGGGATCGCCACGGGCTGACCGGCCTTGAGCGCCGCCGTGAAGCTCGCGGTCGCCACCGATTCCACGCCGATGATCTTCACGCGCGGTTTCAGCGCCTTCACCGCAACGGCGATGCCCGCGATCAGGCCGGCACCGCCGATCGGCGCCACGATCGCGTCGACGTTCGGCACTTGTTTCAAGATCTCCAGCCCCAGCGTCCCCTGCCCCGCGATGATTGCTGGATCGTCAAAACCGTGGATGTAGGTCAACCCCTCGCTTGCGACCAGGGCATCGGCCTCGGCTCGCGCCTCCGCGAAATCGCACCCGTGCACGAGCACGCGCGCGCCGAGTTTTTCACAGGTGGTGATTTTGATCAGCGGGGCGTAGTCGGGCATCACCACCGTGACGGGAATGCCCAGCAGTTTCCCGTGGTACGCGAGGCCGAGCGCATGGTTGCCGGCACTGGCGGCGATGACGCCGCGCTTTTTTGCCGCCGGTTCGAGCAGCAACAGCGCGTTGCGGGCGCCGCGCTCCTTGAACGAGCCGGTGCGCTGGAAATTATCCAGTTTGCAAAACACGCGCGCCGCGGTGATTTCGCTGAGCGCAACCGATTCGGGGCAGGGCGACACGAGCACGCCGCCGGCGATGCGTCGCGCGGCAGCCCGGATCGCGGGCAAAGTTACTGGCATGCGCAACTATCGCGGGAAGCCGGCACGGGGTGAATACGAAAAAATAGGCGACGTTCTTCGGCGGGCGGCAAGCCGATCACGCACCGTCACGCCGCAAAGCGGGCGCCGCGGGGCCGCACGGAATAGCGTTGCTGCGTGGATACGCACCGGTAGAAGCGAGGCTTCCATGGTTTTCCGAACCCACGCTCCCTCTCCCACCTGCGCAGCGGCGCGGGGGACTGAACCGCATCGCGACTGATTCCGATGTTCCAGGTCACTTTCTCCGAGCAGGCGATGGGCGAGCTCAAGAAGCTCGATCAATTCACGCAGCTCACCGCGATCGAGCCGATCAGCAACCTCAAGCCCGTCGAGCTGGAGCGGCCTCGGGAACCCCTCGGACGCTTTCATCGGGGCGGCCAGACGCTCTATCGGTTGCGCAGCGGCGATCTGCGCTTCTATTTCGAGACCCGCGGTCCGGACACCGTTTTCGTTCTCTACATTCTGCACGAACATTCGCTGGAAGACTTTCTGTTGCGCAACAAGCTGCCCGTCTCCGAGCAGCAGCTCGTCGAGCAGCACTCCAAGTTCTGGAAATATCTGGAAACCCTGACGCGCAAGTAAGCCGCGCCTCCTCCCCTTCCCCGTCGCTCCATGGCTGATCCCGACGATTCCGCCACTGGCGACGACCGCGAGAACCCCTACTCGGTCGCCAACGCCAGTCGCATCTACTTTCTGCCGAATCTGATGACGGCCGGCAACCTGTTCTGCGGGTTCGTCGCTGTCATCAAATGTATCCAGGCGCACTACGACATGCGCGGCGCGGAGATCATCACCCCGGGCGCGAGCGTGCTGTTCACCGAAGCGGTGTGGTTCATCTTTGGGGCGATGGCGTTCGACATGCTCGATGGCCGCCTCGCGCGCATGGGCGGCCGGGAGTCGCTCTTCGGGGCCGAATTCGATTCGCTGGCCGACGTCGTCTCCTTCGGCCTGGCACCCGCGTTGATGATGTTCTTCCTCATCCTGTCGCCAACGCAAGGATACCCCATCTTCCGCCAGATCGGGTGGCTGCTCGGCTTTGTTTACCTCTTGTGTGCGGCGATCCGGCTGGCGCGCTTCAACGTGATCACCAACCCGCTGCTGCACCGCTCCGCCAAACCGTCCAACAAGGATTTCGTGGGCCTGCCCGTGCCGGCGGCAGCCGGCACCGTG
>DASWVO010000323.1:0-3092 GCA_036406235.1 Opitutaceae bacterium | reverse complement strand
AGATTGAGCAACCGCAGGGGCGCAAGGATGTTCTTGTTCTCCAGTGTCTGCAGCACGGCGCCGGGCACAAACGACGGGACAAACGCGTGCCGCACGAGGAAGCAGCCAATGCTGATCGCGAGGGCTGCGGCGACGAGCCCCGGCCGGTCTGCGCGGACGGCGGTTTCGCCCCGCGCCCACGCGTCGCCCAAGGCGCTGCCGACGACAAAGAGCAACTGCCACGCGAAGGGATTGAAGGCCCCGGTGAAAAACAATCCCGGTTGGCTGAGATCGACGCTGATGAGTGCGTTGGTCAGGGCCCACAACCCGAAGCTCGCGCCGACCACCGTGGCGCGATGACCTCGCGCGTAGGCGGCAAGCAGAGCCGGCAGGAGCAGCATGAAGCCGGTGTAGAGCGGGAGAATGTCCAGTAACGGCGGCTGATACATCAGGAACGGTCCGGCCAGCAGCCCGGCAACAGGGCTGATCAACAGAAGGTCTGGCGCATTGCCGGGTGGCGTGCCGGCGATCGCCTTAAAGCCCACCACCCAGGCACACACGAAGGCGAGCAAGCCCAAGTGTGCCCAATAAATTGTGCGAGCCCGCCGCCATGCCGCCGTTTGCGCCGCCTTCGCGCCGTCGCGCAGCCGGCGGCGCGTGAAAACGAACCCCGCGACCAAGCCGGCGAGAAATACAAAGCCTTCCGCGGCGCTGACGAAGCCGAGCGGATGTTCGGTGAACACGCGCAAATCCGTCGTGATATGGTTCAAGGCCATGATCACCAGGAGCAGCCCGCGCAATCCGTCCAGACGGAGGTCGCGTGTAGTGCGGCCGGGGGTTGCAGACACAGACGCCAACATGCGGCTGGTAGTGCCGCGGCGGGGCGGAGAGTTCCGGGCCGGCGTCAGAAACCGGTGATTTTGCGCCTGCGGCCGGGAGGGTCGTGCGAAACGCAGGCGCCCGGGGCCTCGATTCTTGCATTTGCCAAGATGCTCGCGCTCCGCACCGTGGCCGCATGCCAAAAGTTGTTTCGTTCGTGCTTTGTTCAGCCGCCCTCATGGGCCCGGCGTATGCCGCCAATTGGGACTATCCCGTCAGTCCGCGTGGCGACGTGGTGGACGACTACGCGGGAGCCAAGGTCCCCGATCCTTACCGCTGGCTCGAAGATCTCGACTCGCCGCAAACGCAGGCCTGGAATCAGGCGCAGAACACGCTCACCTACGGATTTCTGGAAAAGTTGCCGCAGCGCGAACGTCTCCGCGAGCGCCTCACCCAGTTGTGGAATTACGAGCGCTTCGGCCTGCCGTTCAAAGAGGGCGGCCAATATTTCTATACGCGCAACAGCGGCCTGCAGAACCAGTCCGTCCTCTATGTGACGCCGGCATTCGATCACGCCCAACCGCGGATATTGCTCGATCCAAATACACTTGCGAAAGACGGCACGGTTGCGCTGACCGCCGCCGCCGTCTCCCCGGATGGCAAGTGGCTCGTGTACGGCACCTCCGGCGCAGGGTCCGACTGGAATGAATACCGGGTGCGCGCCATCGCGACCGGCGAGGACACCGCCGATCACATTCAGTGGATCAAGTTCGCGTCGCCCGCATGGACCAAGGACAGCAAGGGCTTTTTCTATTCGCGTTATCCGGCGCCGAAAGTGGAGGAGGGCACAGGCAAGACGTTCAGCGCGCTCGAGCACCAAAAGCTGTATTATCACGTGCTCGGCACGCCACAGGCCGACGACCGGCTCGTCCTCGAAATCCCGGCGGAGCCAAAGTGGTTCGTGCGCGGCTCGGCGTCGGAGGACGGGCGCTTCCTCGTCGTGACGATCGCGCGCGGCTCATCCTCGGAAAACCTGCTGCGTTTTGCCGACCTCGGCGACCCGAAGGCGCCGCGTCTCGATGCGCCGATCACGCCCTTGGTCGAGCAATGGGAGGCGGAGTTCGATTTCGTCGGCAGCGCGGGTGACACGCTCTACGTGATCACGAATCTGGACGCACCACGGAAGCGCATCGTCGCGATCGATGCGCAGGCCCCGGCGCGGACAAACTGGCGGACGGTCGTCCCGGAGACGACCGACACGATCGAAAGCGCCGGGATCGTGGGTGGAAAGCTCGGTGTGAAGACCATGCGCGACGCGACCAGCCGGCTGCTTGTCTTCGCTCTCGACGGCAAGCGGCAGGGCGAGATCGGGCTGCCGGGCATCGGCAGCGTCGCGGGCTTGAGCGGACGGGAGGACGAGACGGAGCTGTTCTTCAACTTCACGTCCTTCACGTATCCGAGCACCAACTTCCGGCACGACCTCGCCACCGGCCGGACGACGGTGCTTCACGCGCCGAAAGTCGCTTTCGATCCCGCGGCGTACGAGACGAAGCAAGTCTTCTACACGTCAAAGGATGGCACCCGCGTGCCGATGTTCATTACGCACAAGAAAGGTCTGAAGCCCGACGGTGACACGCCGACGTTGCTTTATGGATACGGCGGCTTCGACATCTCGCTCACCCCGGCGTTTTCGGTCTTCAATCTCGTGTGGCTCGAGCAGGGCGGCGTCTACGCCCAGCCCAATCTCCGCGGCGGGGGCGAATACGGCAAAGCCTGGCACGATGCCGGCACGAAGGAGCGCAAGCAAAACGTCTTCGACGACTTCATCGCCGCGGCGGAGTGGCTGTTCGCCAATCGCTATACGCGTCCGGAAAAACTCGTCCTGAGTGGCGGCTCCAACGGCGGTCTGCTGGTCGGCGCGGTCATCAATCAGCGACCCGACCTCTGCCGAGTGGCGCTGCCCGCGGTCGGCGTGATGGACATGCTGCGTTTCCACAAGTTCACGATCGGCTGGGCCTGGGCCAGCGACTACGGATCGAGCGACACGCCCGAGGGCTTCAGGTATTTGAGCGCCTACTCGCCGCTGCATACGATCAGGGCCGACGCGAAATATCCGGCGGTGCTTGTCACGACGGCCGACCATGATGATCGCGTTCATCCGGCCCACTCGTTCAAATATGCCGCGGCCATGCAGGCGGCGAACCCGCAGGCCGAACTACCGGTGATGATCCGTATCGAGACGCGTGCGGGACACGGGGCCGGGAAGCCGACCTCGAAGCTCATCGAGGAAGCCG
>DASWVO010000322.1:0-14211 GCA_036406235.1 Opitutaceae bacterium | reverse complement strand
CCGAAATGCGCGGGTTGAGGTAACTGGCGAGGCTGGCCCAGTCGGCGCCGCCGGTCTGGACGAACTTCCAGTCCGCCTCGCCGCCGCCCGAGCGCGTCGCCGTAAAGTCGATACCGGTCAGGTTGGCGACGGGGCTGTTCGCGACCGTACCGCGCACGAGGTTGTCGTAGTTGTTGTTGGCATGTGAATACGAAGCGGCGCCGTCGAGCACGAGGTCGTTCCAGCGGTATTCGAAGCGCGGCACGATGGTGGTCGTGTGGCTGAGCTTCACGCCGTTGCCGCCGCCCATCACCACCTGGCGGCTGCTCGCGCCGTTGGCGGCGGACGTGCCGTACGACAGCACGCCGTCGCCCGTCACGTTCTGCCGGCCGGTCGTGGCGCCGGTGTTGTTGCCCGCGGCCTGCATGGTCACCTGGCGGTTGTAGAAGCGCGCGTCGTAACCGTTGTAGAGCACGCTCAGCGAGAGGGTGAGATTGTCGGTGGCGCGGAAGTCGGCCGTGAGCGTGGCCGAAAAACGCTCGGTCCACTTCGGTCCGTCCTTGAGCAGAACCTGCGTCAGCACCTGGGGACGCGGATCCGTGCCGGTCATGGTGCGGTTGTAGGTGTGGTCGACGCGATACTGCTCGTTGTACAGGTTGGACTCGGAGATGCTGGCGAGGATGCCGAGGCGCTTGCTGAAGAAGGAGTCCGCGTAGTTGAGGCTGTAGTTCGGCTTGAACTTCCGGCTGACGCTATCGTCGGGCCCGGGCGTTTTCCGCGTCGTGAATTCCTCCGTGTTGAACACCGTGCTCACGTTCCAGCCGATGAAGCGTCCCTGGGTGTCGAACGCGCGCTTCGTCTTCAGGTCGATGTTTCCGGCGGGCGCGTTGGCGTCCATCGCCGAGCTCGCCACGCGGTTGATCTCGATCGATTCGATGCTGTTGATCGAAATCTGCTCGAAGCCGAACGACCGGTTGGAGCTGCCGGCCGGGGAGTTTTCAAACGCGACGTATTGCGTGAACGCGTCGGCGCTGGCGACGCCCATGCCGTCGAGCGTGACGCTGGTGTATTCCGAGCCGAGGCCGCCGAGTCGCGGGCCGCGCGTATCCGCTTCGACGTATTCCAGCTCGACGCCCGGCATGTATTTCAGGAACTCGCCGACGTTGCCCTCCGTGACGTCGCCAAAAACGTCGGAGGAGACGGCCCGGCTCATCGTCATCGATTGCCGCTGCCGTTGGAGCGCCTTGGCGTTGCCCTCCTTCTCGCTGGTCACGATGAAGGCCTGGAGCTCCACCGTGTCGTCGCCGCCGCTCGTCGGCGGCCGCGCGCCGGCGGCGGAGATCTCGAAGTCCTGCTGGACCGTGCCGCCGGGCGCGACCTGGAGCTCCGCGGTCTTGGAGGCATAGCCGATGTAGCTCACGGTGACTTTCACCGTGCCGGCGGGCACGCGCAGCAGGCGGTAGTAGCCGCCCACCTCCGTGATCGCGCTCAGGCCGGTGCCTTCGACGCGGACTTCGGCGTCGCGCACGTATTCCCGGGTGGCCGGGTTGAACACCTGGCCGGTGATGGTGCCGGTGCCGGCGCTCTGGGCGAAGGCAGCGGAGACGAAAGCGAGCAAGGCGCCCGCAAACAGGACGAGTTTGTTTCGGTTCATGGGTGGTTAGGGCAAAACTCTTCCGCGACGAAGCGACGGAAGAGGCGGCGCCTTCGCGCCACAGGGTATCGACGCGGAGACTACCCGAACGCGTTTGGCTCAACATCCCTCATTGGAGGGGGAGCGCGCGCGTTTGGCGGCGAATGCCGGCGAAGCGCTGCGCCCGGGCGCGGATGCTCCCTCGAAGGAGGGATGCGCGGAACTGCCGGTCTGCTAGGCTCGAGGGAGCCAGCTCCGGCCGGCCTTCGCCGCGGCATCGCGATCGCGGACCCACTCAGTGCGACTCTCTCCCGTGACTCCCTCCGCCTCGCTTTTTCTCCGCCTGCACCGTCCCAGGTTCATTCGCACGCGTGCCCTGCTTGCGCTCGCGCTCTGCGGCCTCGCGTGGCTCGCTGCGCCGCGGCTCGCCGCCGCCGGGAGGCCGGAGCTGGCGCTCGCCGAGGAGTGGCGATTTCAGCTCGGCGGCGAGGTCGATGCGCGGGAGGTCGCGACCGGGGCGTGGACGCGTATTTCCCTTCCGCATACATGGAACGCCCGGGACGGCGCGGACGGCGGCGCCGACTACGCACGGGGCGCGGGCTGGTATGCGCGTGAAGTCGCGGTGCCGGCCTCCTGGTCGGGAAAGCGCATCTTCCTCCAGTTCGACGGCGCGAATCGCAACGCCACGGTTTTCCTCAACGGCCGGCACATCGGCGGCCACGTCGGCGGCTATGCGCGGTTTCGCTTCGACGTGACCGACGCCGTGAGCTTCGGCGCGTCCAATGCCTTGCTCGTGAAAGTCGACAACTCCGCCGACGGCACGCCGCCGATCAGCGCCGACTACACCTTGTTCGGCGGGCTTTACCGCCCGGTGAAACTCTTCGCCGTGGCCCCGGTGCATCTCGACGTGCTCGACCACGGCGCCAACGGCGTCTTCGTGACGCCGCACGCGGTCAGCGCGGCGCGCGCGAATTTCTCCGTTCGCGTGCAGCTCAAAAACGACTCGGGCCGCGCGCAACCGGCGCACGTGCACGTCGCGATCCGCGACGCGCAGGGTCGTGTCGTTGCGGCCAGGGAAGATGCGCTCGAACTCGCGGCCGGCCAGGGCGCCTCGCTCGTGCTGCCGTTTTCGCTGAACTCTCCGCGGCGGTGGAACGGGCGGGCGGACCCGCACCTCTACGCCGCGCAGGTGACCGTGACGACGGCAGGCGGCGAACGCGACGAGACCGTGGAGCGTTTCGGCCTGCGCTCGTTCTCCGTCGATCCCGAGCGAGGCTTTTTCCTCAATGGACGGCCGCACGATCTGCGCGGTGTGAACCGGCATCAGGACCGTGCGGGAAAAGGCTGGGCGGTGAGCGAGGCCGACGAGCGCGAGGATTTCGCGTTGATCGAGGAGTTGGGCGCGACGGCGATCCGCGTGGCGCACTATCCGCAGTCTTCGCTCTGGTTCGATCTCGCCGATGAGCGGGGCTTCGTGCTCTGGGCGGAGATTCCGGTCGTCAACGAAGTGCCTGCCGATGCGCGCTACGCGGACAATGCCCGCCAGCAACTGCGCGAGCTCATCCGGCAAAACTACAACCGGCCGTCGATCGCCTTCTGGGGCGTGGGCAACGAGACGCGCGAGGTCGGGGAGACCTCCGGTCGCGCCGCGGTGAACGGAGTCGAGTCGACCCGGCTCGTCGGGGAACTCGCGGCGCTTGCGCGCGCGGAGGATCCGACGCGGCTCTCGACGTATGCGTCGCATCACCGACCCGAGGATGCGCGCAATTTCCACGCCGACGTGCTCGGCTACAACAAGTACATCGGCTGGTACGGCGGCCGGGCGGAGGACTTCGCCGCCTGGCTCGATGGTGTGCACCGGAAATTTCCCGCGCTCCGCATCGGCATGAGCGAATACGGCGCCGGCGCGAGCATAAGCCAGCACGACGCGACGCTGACCCGGCCCGTGCCCGCGGGACCGTGGCACCCGGAGGAGTATCAGGCGCACTACCACGAGGTCTACTGGCTCGCGCTGCGGGATCGCCCGTGGGTGTGGGGAAAGTTCGTCTGGAACCTGTTTGATTTCGCGGTGGACGACCGCGCCGAAGGTGACACGCCCGGCCGTAACGACAAGGGGCTGGTCACCTACGACCGCCAGACGAGGAAAGACGCGTTCTACTGGTATAAAGCCAACTGGAGCGCCGGGCCCGTGCTGCACCTCACGAGCAAGCGCTTCACCGAACGCGTGGCCGGGCCCGCCGAGGTGAAGGCCTACTCGTCCGCGCGCGAAGTCGAGCTTTGGGTCAACGGCGAGTCGCGCGGCCTGGTGGCAGGCGACGAGCACCGGTTTCGCTGGAACGTCCAACTCGCCCCGGGGAAAAACCAGATCCTCGTGCGGGCGCGCGCGGCGGATGGCACGGAGCTGCGCGACGAGTGCGTGCTCGTGGCGCGGTGAACCGATGGAGGCGGGCCGCCCGGTGCGCTAGCTCAGGTGGATGATCCCCCGCTGCAGCGCGGCCCGGACGGCCTGTGTGCGGTCGGTGACGCGGAGTTTGGCGAGGATGCTCTTCAGGTGATCCTTCGCCGTGTATTCACTGATGCGCAGCTTGTCGGCGATCTCCTTGTTGGCACGGCCGAGTGCGAGCTCGTTGAGCACGTCGAGCTCGCGTTGCGTGAGCTGCTCGTAAGAGCGGTGCGACTTCAGCCGCGTGGCGACGTCGCTGGGGATCCAGCGTCTGCCGGTCGCGACCGCGCGGACCGCGGGAATCAAATCCTCGCCGGTCGCGCTTTTGAGCACGTAGCCGGAGGCGCCTGCGGCGAGGGCGGCATGGATGTCGGCGTCGCCGTCGAAGGCGGACAGGATCAGCACATGCGCGTCGGCCGCCAGCCGGCGGATGTGCCGCGCGGCCTCGTGTCCGGTTTTGCCGGGCATGCGCAGGTCGAGCAGGACGAGGTCCGGACGCAGTTTCTCGAACAGCGCGATCGCCTCGTCGCCGTCGCCCGCCTGGCCGACGACCTCAAGATCGGGCTCCGTGCTGATGAGGGCCACGAGACCCATGCGCACGACGAAATGATCGTCGGCGACGAGGATGCGCAAAGACGCCGGGTTGCTCATACGATCGTGGTCGCGATTTCCGCCTTCTCCGCGCGCGCGACGGCGGCGGCGAGCGACAGGGTCACGCGGATGGTCGTGCCCTCGCCGGGCGCGCTGCTCAGCTCGAAGCGGCCCCCGAGCCGCTTCACGCGCTCGCTCATCCCGAGCAGGCCGAAGTGCCCGCCGCTCTGGCGGGCAACCAGCTCGGGATCGAGGCCGGCGCCGTTGTCCTTCACCTCGAGCGAAACGAGGTCGGCCTGACGCTCCAACTTCACCGTCGCGAGCGTGGCGCCGGAGTGCTTCACGACGTTGGTCAACGCCTCCTGTCCGATCCGCAGCAGGTTTTCCTCGATCACTTCGGGCAGCTCGCGGCAGACGCCGCGCGTTTCGATCTCGCAGCGAATGTTCGCGCCGGCCGTGATCTGCCGGCTGGCGATCGCGAGCGCTTCGGAGAGATCGAACTGCTCGAGTTCGCGCGACCGCAGATCCCAGATCGAGCGGCGCAACTCGAGCTGGCTTTGGCGCAGGAAGCCGCGGGCAAGCTCCAGCGGCTGGCCGGCGTCGGCAGGGTTGCGGCGGAAAAGCTTCAGCGCGGTATCGAGCTGCAGGGCGATGCCGGTCAGCGCCTGCTCGAGCGTGTCGTGCAACTCGCGCGCGAGCCGCGTGCGCTCGGTGAGCACGGCGTGAAACTCCACCTCGGCGGCCTTGCGCACCGTCATCTCCACCTTGAGCTGCTCCGTGCGCTCCTTGACCCGCTGCTCGAGATGATCGTGCGCCTGTTGCAGCTCGCGCTGCGCCTTTTCCCGGTCCGCGACGAGAAAACCGAGCATCGCGTTCTTCTTCGAAACCGTCAGCGACCATGCGGCGACGCTGGCGAAGAGCCCGGTGACGATCAGCAGTCCGATCGTGAGCCGCTCCGCCGTGAACCAGCTCGGCGTGCTGACGATGCGCAGCGCGTGCGCGTCGGGCAGCAGGACGGTGAGCGAGCGCAGCTTGCCGTCGTCTCCCGTCTCGATGGTCGCGATGCCGCGCACCTCGACGAGGCTGCCGAGAGGAACCGAGGTGAGCGCGGCGGTGGCGGCGAGGGGCTCCTCGCATTCCGCGCTGAACGTGAGCTCCGGCGTTTGCAGCGTGAAGATCGTGCGGACGCCCGAAAACGCCGGCGCCCCGCGCTGCACGGAGCGCGCGCTCCGGTCGAGTATCTTTCCCCTCAATACAATCAACTCGCCAGGGTGCAGGCCGCTGCGGAGCTCGCTCACCGGCACGGCCCGCGCCACCGGCGGCTGCGGCGTCTCCTGCACGGGACGGAAGACGGCGTCCCGGAGCACCGGCTGGAAGTTGATGAACTCCAAAAAACCGACGGCGTCGACGCGGCGGCCCGGTTCGAGCGGCTGCGCCTGCAGGCTCTCGATGTGCAGGCCGCCCGTCTCGTCCTGCAGAAAGAGGTCCAGGCCGGGCCGCTGAAAGGTGACCGTCCCCTGCACGTGCACGCGTTCGCCGATCTGCGCGCCGGAGCGGTATCGCGCGACGTCGCCCAGCGGCACGGGTGGCTGCTCGAAGGGCGAATGGGACTCGGGCTGCTCGATGACGAAGTCGTCGGCGGTCGGCACGAAGAGATTCACGGCGGTGAGCTGGCGGCGCGCGGTGTTGAACGACGTCGCGGCGGTGCCGCGGGCGCGCACCTTGGCCGCGATCAGCGCTTCCGGGTTCACCTCGGGCGGTAACTTGGGAAACACGCGGACGCGATAGCCGCCGACGGAAACCTCCACCAGCACCTTTCGCGTGACGGCGAACGACGTGGAGCGAACCACGCCGGCGATCTCGACCCGCTGGCTGTCCTCCACGCCGGCCATGAGGCGCTCGATCGGGACTTGTCTGGCGGGCGGCAGGGGAGCCGTGCCGATCTTCCACCAATGCGCCGAACTGATCACGGGCGCGAAGGCGCCGGGGCTGCTCAGGCCCGTCAGTTCGAGCCGGTCGCCGATCGCCGGCGCATTGCCGAGGGTGTGCACGAAGATGCCCGCGCTGTCGTCCTGGATGAAGAACCGGCCCTGCCAGTCGGGCTCGGCCGCGGTCACCACGCCGCGAATCGAAACGGGGAGCTTTTCGCGCGCGCGTTCGACGGGCAACGCGAGCACCTGGGCCGCCTTCGTGAGCGGCATCGCCGGCGCGTTCTGGGCGCGGACGAGCGCGGCGACGCCAGGCAGAAGCAGCGACGCGATGGCGGCGAACGCGCCGCTGAGAAGGAAGCGCGGGGCGGGGTAGAGCTTGATGGCCGGGCATTCAATTCGGACGCTCCGGCATGCCAAGCGTTCTTTCCCCCCTCGAACGAGGGATGCGGCCGGCGAGCCGAGGGGTCGCCGGTCTCCCCGGGTGTGTCGCGGCTACGGCGCCGGCGATCCCCCATTGCGTTCCCGCCAAGTCTCGAGCAGCCACATCGTCGACGTGACAATCACCGGTCCCCAGACCAAGCCGTCGGGGCCGAACGCGCTCAACCCGCCGAGAACGGCGACAAACATCACCAGGGTGTGCATCTTCAGGCGGTTTCCTACCAGGATTGGGCGGAGAAGGTTGTCGATCCCGCCCACCGCGATGGCGCCCCAGAGCGTGAGCAGCAGCGCCTTGCCCCAGCTTCCGACCGCCGCGAGATAAATCGCCGCCGGAACCCAGATCAGAAACGGCCCGAGCAAGGGCACGAGGGCGAGCACGGCCATGACCACGCCCCACAGCAACGGAGAAGGCAGGCCGATAAGCCAGAACATCAACCCACCGAGCACGCCCTGTGCGATCGCGACGATCACCGTCCCGAAGATGGTTGCATGGATCGTGTCGGCGATGCGCTGCCACAAGCCGTCCAGGGTCGGCGTCGAAAGCGGAAGCGAGGTGCGCAGCGCTCCGTGAGCCGCCTTCCGATCGCGGAGGAAAAAGAACAGAAAGTAGAACGTCAGCGCGAGTCCCACGACCTGCACGATCGAACCGCGGATGAGTGAAGCGCCCTGGCCCGCGAGCCACGAGGCCACTCCGCCCACGGCCCTGGGCAGGTCCGTTTGCTCCGTGATCCAGCGTCCCAGCGGCGCGAGCCGGGGGTGGCTTTCGATCGCCCGCTCCCACTCGCCGGACTCGATTTTCGCCTTGATCGCCGTGGCCCCCTGCGACGCCTCCGCGACGAGTCGGTCGGTCAGGACGACCAGCGGCAGAAACACGATGACGATGATCGCGCCGACGGTGAGCAGGGCGCTGAGGCTGGGACGGTGCAGCCTGGCCTCCAGCCAGCGCTGCAGGGGGAGAAATACGACGGCGAGCGCCAGCGCCCAGGCGATCGGCGCCAGAAAGGGCGCGGCGAGCCGGAAGCAAAGGTACAGGCCCAGCACGGTGACGGCGATCGCCAGGACGGCCGGCAGATGGCTTCGCGCCATGCCGTTGTCTCCGGCGGCGCGGCACTCGGGATTTTCGTTCATGGTCGCGATGGCCCGCACGCAACGAGGCGCCGGCGGAGGCAAGTATGTGAGCGCCGACGGTCCGGCGCCACTTCCGATTTGCCGTCGGTCGTCCGCGCTCTGGCGCCTTCCATGTGCCGACCAGCATCCGTATCCGCACCGGCCCAACCGCGTCGATCTTCGTCTGTTGGAATCGATGCTGAGTCGCTCGAACCAAATCATGTTAGTACGTGACGGCGGTCACCACTTTTCGTCCCAACCGATTTCGCGTTCGGTGTCCTGGGCGCTGCGGCGCGCGCGGTAGCGCTCCGGGTTTTCCTGAAAAACCTTGTAACATTGCGGGCAGCAAAGGGAGACGGTGCGTTCGCCGACGACGATGTGCATGTAGCCGCGGCTGCCGGTGGTGTCTTTCCCGCAGACGATGCAGGATTCCGAGGCAGAAGCGGGGGAAGAGGAGGAGGTATCCATGGCGGACAATGGCGGTGGGTGGGCGCGCGATCCGACGGCGGAAGGTGAGCGGAGTCTACGGAGCGGGAACGGGAGCCGGCATCGGCTCCGGAGGGCTGGCGGGCGGGCGCAAGCCACGGAGGCGCCAGAGGTAGAAGATGGGTGGATACACGAGCAGCTCCATTAGCGTCGAGGTGACGACGCCGCCGATCATCGGCGTGGCGATGCGCTTCATCACATCGGCCCCGGCGCCGTGGCTCCAGAGGATCGGGAGCAGGCCCGCGATGATGACCGCGGCCGTCATGGCCTTGGGCCGGACGCGCTTCACGGCGCCATGATAGATGGCGTCGCGCAGGTCGGCAGGCGTGCGCAGTTGGCCACGTTTTTTCCAGTCATCGTAAGCGAGGTCGAGGTAGAGGAGCATGACGACTCCGGTCTCGGCGCTGACGCCTGCCAGCGCGATCAGCCCCACCCACACGGCGACGCTCATGTTGTAGCCATACGCGTAAAGCATCCAGAACGACCCGACGAGCGCGAGCGGGACGGAGAGCATGACTATGGCCGTCTTTATCCACGACTGCGTGTTGAGGTAGATGATGAAGATGATGATGAGCAGCGTGACCGGCACGACGATCGTGAGGCGTTGCTGGGCGCGGAGCATATATTCATACTGGCCGCTCCAGAAGAGACTGTAGCCGGCGGGCAGCTCGATCTCACCGCGCTGAAGCGCGCCGCTGATGACCGCTTGGGCGTTGCGCACATACGTGCCGATGTCGATGCCGGCGACGTCCACGTAGATCCAGGCGTTGGGCACGGCGCCTTCGCTCTTGATTCCCATCGGAGCGGCAACGACACGCACGTGAGCGAGTTGGCTGAGCGGCACCTGGGCCATGGCCGCGCTGTTACTTGCGCCTCCCATGGCAGCGCCGGCGGCGGAGGCGGATTTCACCGGAATCGCGATTTCGCGCAGCGCCTCGAGGTTTTCGCGGTAGTCGCGGTCGTAGCGGAGGATCACGCCGTAGCGCTCAAGGCCTTCGACGGTGGTCGTCAGCGGCATGCCGCCGAGCGCGACCTGCAAGACCTCCTGCACCTCGCCGATCGTGAGGCCGAAACGGGCGATCGCGTCGCGGTCGATGTCGAACTCGATGTAGTTGCCGCCCATGACGCGCTCGGCGAACACGCTGCTCGTGCCGGGCACGCGGCGGAGACGCGCTTCGATCTGGCCGGCGATCCGCTCCAGCTGCGCGAGGTCCGGTCCGGCGACTTTGATCCCGACCGGTGTTTTGATCCCGGTGGCGAGCATGTCGATGCGGGTCTTGATCGGCATGGTCCACGCATTGGTCAGGCCAGGGATCTGCACGGCGGCGTTCATCGCCCGGACCAGTTCGTCAGACGTGCGGCGACGGTGGGCGACGACGTTGCCTGCGCCGTCGCGAATATCGACAACTGGCCACTCCGACTCGGGCTTCAACATGATCGTCGTCTCGATCATGTCCATCGGCGCCGGATCGGTCGCGGACTCGGCGCGGCCGATCTTGCCGAATACGTGATGCACCTCCGGAAACGCGCGGATGATCTGGTCCGTTTGCTGGATGATTTCCCGCGCCTTCGTCGGCGAGATGCCGGGAAAGGTTGTGGGCATGTAGAGCAGGTCACCCTCGTAGAGCGGCGGCATGAACTCGGAGCCGAGATTCTGGTAGGGAAACGCCTTGCCGAGCTTTGCGGCGAAATTCTTCACCGGCCCGTCGGGCAAGGGGCGCACGATCCACGCATTCCACGGGAAGAAGACCCAGGCGATCAGCACTGCGGCGCCGATGATGACCGCCCAGCGAAACCGGATCACAAGGTCCAGCAGCGGATGGTAGAGCCAGACGAGGAAGCGGTTGACGGGATTTCGTCCCTCGCGGGGGATTCTCCCCCGGATGAAGAAACCCATGAGCACCGGCGCGAGCGTGATGGAGAGCAGGGCGGCGGCGCCCATCGAGTAGGTCTTGGTAAAGGCGAGCGGTTTGAAGAGCCGGCCCTCCTGTGCCTGAAGGGTGAATACAGGCAGGAACGACACTGTGATCACCAGCAGCGAATAAAAGAGGGCCGGACCCACCTCGGTGGACGCATCGCGGATGATGTCCCAATGCGGCTTCTTGCCGCCGTCGTGCTCGAGATGCTTGTGGGCGTTCTCGATCATGATGATGACCGCGTCGACCATCGCTCCGATGGCGATGGCGATGCCGCCCAGCGACATGATGTTGGAGCTGATGCCCTGCCGATACATGATGAGAAACGACGCCAGCACGGCCACAGGCAGAATGATGATGGCCACCAGCGCGCTGCGGAAATGGAGGAGGAACAGCAGGCAGACGAAGGCGACGACGGCGCTCTCTTCGAGGAGCTTTTCCTGGAGGGTTGCCACCGCGCGGTCGATGAGCGCCGTCCGGTCGTAGACCGTCGTGTAGGTGACGCCCTCCGGGAGACTTTTCATCGCCTCGTCGAGCCGTGCTTGCACGGCGCGGATGACCTTGCGCGTATCGACACCGTAGCGCACGACGACGACCCCGCCGACTGTCTCGCCCTCGCCGTTGAGCTCGGCGATGCCGCGGCGCATGTCGGGCCCCACCTGTACACGCGCAACCTCGCCGAGCAAAATCGGTGTGCCGCCGGGGCCGCGGCCGAGGGCGATCTTGCGCAGGTCCTCGACGCCGCTGACATAACCGCGCACTCGCAAAATGAACTCCTTCTCGGCCATTTCCAGCGAGCGCCCGCCGACCTCGCCGTTGCTCTTCTCCACCGCCATGGCGACGTCGCTGATCGAGAGCCCGTAGGCCCGCAGGCGATTCGGATCGACGGTGATCTGATACTGCTTCACGTAGCCGCCCACGGAGGCGACCTCGGCCACGCCCTCGACGCTCGTGAGCTGGTAGCGGAGAAACCAGTCCTGCATCGAGCGCAGCTCGGCGAGGTCGTGTTTGGGCGAGTTGATGGCATACATGAACGCCCAGCCGACACCGGTGGCATCGGGGCCCAGCCGCGGGGTGACGCCGGCGGGCAGGCTGGCCTGCAAGCCGCTCAGATATTCGAGCACGCGACTGCGCGCCCAATAGGGATCGGTGCCGTCCTCGAAGATGAGGTAGACAATGGAATAGCCGTAGAACGAGTAACCACGCACGACCTTGGCCGAGGGGACCGAGAGCATCTTGGTCGTGAGCGGATACGTCACCTGATCCTGCACAATCTGCGGTGCCTGCCCTGGCCACTCGGTGTAGATGATGACCTGCGTGTCCGAGAGGTCCGGAATGGCATCGAGCGGGATGCGCTGGAGTGCGTAGATGCCCCCGAAGATGAGCGCCGCCGTCCCCGCGAGGACGAGGAACTTGTTCCTCAGCGAGAACTCGATGATCGCCTTGAGCATGGCGGGAGCGACGGGGTTACGGGTGACCGGTGTGCGGCGCCGGCTTGGCGGGCTCGGTGTGGGCGGAATGATCCTCGGGCGGAGTCGCGGGAGAATCGCCCTTCAACATTTTCTGGATCGCTTCGCGAAGCTGGCTTTCGGAATCGAGCATGAACTGGCCGGAGGTGACCACGCGTTCGCCGGCGTCGAGGCCGCGGCGAACCTCATAAACGTTTCCTTCGCTGCGGGCGCCGAGTATGACCTCGCGGGGCTCAAAGCCGCCGCCGTCGAGGGCAACGAACACGGTATTGCGTTCACCACTACGAAGCACCGCCATATCGGGCACGAGCACGGCCGATTCGGCGAGTTGCGCGGTGAGGCGCACGTCGACAAACATGCCCGGCCGCAGTGCGCCCTCGGGATTCGGCACGACGAGGCGCGCCGCCGTGGTGCGAGTCTGCTCTTCCACCTGCGGAAGCAGCAGGGCCACCTCCGCCGGGAACGCGCGCTCAGGGCCATAAGTGACGCGGACACTCGCCGCCTGTCCGACGCGCACAAAGGGCAGATCGTTCTCGTAGATTTGCGCGAGCACCCACACGGACGAGAGATCGGCCAGGCGATAGATGCGTTCGCCCGGCATCATCATCTGGCCGGCGACGGCCATCTTGTCGATGACCACGCCATCGGCGGGTGCGCGGTAGGTGAGCGTGCGCCGCACCGTGCCGGCCCCGGCGAGTTCCTCGATGAACGCCGGCGGCGCATCGAAGAGCTGCAGCCGGGCGAAGGCCGCGCGCGTAAGCGGACCGCCCTGGCTGCCCTCGCTGCGGAGGGCCAGGAGGTAGTTGAGCTGGGCGTTGTAGAGATCCGGTGAATAGATGTCGAAGAGCGGATCGCCGGCTTTGACGCGTGCCCACGTCGTGTTGACGTGGAGCTTTTCGATCCAGCCTTCGTATTTGATGGTGACGTCGAGCAAGCCCTCTTCGTTGTAGGCAACGGTGCCGACGGCGCGCAGTTCGCGGCGCACGGGACCGCGTTCGACGAGCGCCGTCTTGAGGTTCATCCGCTGGATCGTCCCGGCGTCGATCGTGATGACGGACGACTCCGAGGCGTCGCCCTCGTAAACCGGGACCATGTCCATGCCCATCGTGTCCTTGCCCGGCTTGTCGCTGATCTGGCCGGGAATCATCGTGGACTTGTAATACTTGACCTTGCGCTCGCCGGGGGAGGCGGAGGGCTGACCTGGAGTCGGTGGTGCGTCGACCTCGGCACGGATGATCGCGACGAAGGGCCAGGGGATTGCGAGGCCGACGACGATCGCGAATAGCCGCGGAAAAATCCGGCTGTGGGCGGCGCGGGGCGATTTCATGAGAACGAAGGAAAGGTTAACGAGCGGAGGCGGGATTGTCGGCCAGCAGGGGCGTGTCTCCCGGGGCCACATTGGCCACCATGAGCAGCAGGTCGGTGACGGCGGTTTCGCGTTCGCGCAGCGCTTCGATGCGTTCCAGCTGCATGCCGAGGACCATGAGGCGGGTTTGCGGAATCATGCCGGGTCCGCTCATGCCCGATTGGTAGGCGGCTTCGGCCGAGGCAATGCTGCGCTCTAGGTTTGGCAGCGCCGACTCGTCGAGGTAGGAAATCATCCGCTCGGTTTCGCGCACCATGAAGAGCATCTGGGCGAGCTCGGCGGCGAGATTGAGCCGCTCGGCGTCGAGGCGGGCCACGGCCGCGTCGCGACGCGCTTCGGCGGCGGCGATCGTGGCGGCGATCTTGCCGCGCCAGATCGGCAGGGAAACGCTGGCGGTGGGACGCACCATCAAGGGATCGGCCTTGAGGTCGGCCATGGCGCCGAGCGCGAAATCGGGCGTGCGCGTCTTTCGTGCAACCTCCACGCCAGCGATCGCCATCTCGACCATCGCGCGCATCGACGCGAGCTCGGGGTTCGCCGCCTTCACCGCGCGCCAGAGTTCCGCCTCAGCCGGCAGCGCTGTCATGCTGAGGGCGATACGCGGCCACGGCGGATCGGCATCGTCGGGTGTCAGACCCAGCGCGGATTTGAAGCGTGTGCGCGCGGCCGCGCGCCGGTCCTCGAGGGCCGCGATCGTCGCGCGCAGTTGCGCGGTCTGGTTGAGGAAGAGCACCTGCGCCTCGAGGGACGCCATGCCGCGCCCGGTGGCGTAAGCGGCGGCGTCCACCTCGGCGGACTGGTCGATGGCCCCGAGCGAGGCCTCGCGCAGCCGAAGGGCTTCGTCGACGTAGG
>DASWVO010000321.1:0-7705 GCA_036406235.1 Opitutaceae bacterium | reverse complement strand
CTGCTCTCCGGCGGCATTCGGTATCTCGGCGGCACGCTTGAAACCTACGGCAACACCAACGCCGCCGATTCCCTGCGGGCCATCGATCAACTCGTGTTTCGCGATCGTGTGCTGACGCTCGCGGAGATTGTCGCGGCGCTCGATAAAGACTTCGCCGGCGAAGCCGGCGCGGCCATCCGCCGCCGGCTCCTCGCGGTTTCCAAATACGGCAACGACGACGAGGCTGCCGATGCGATGGCCGTCCGGGTGCACACCCACATCTGCACTCTCATTCGCGACCAGGCGGCGCGCGTCGGGCTTCACCATTATCTCACCGTCGTCATCAACAACAGCGCCAACGTCACGCTCGGCCGCAAGACAGGGGCGTCCGCCGACGGTCGTCGCGCGGCGGATACGCTCGCCAACGGCAACAATCCCGCCCCCGGCATGGACCGCGCGGGGACGACCGCCTTCCTCAACTCGCTGGTCAAGCTCGACCCGGGCATCCACGCGGGCGCGGTGCAGAACATGAAGTTCGCTCCCGAACTGTTCACGCGCCAGCGGCGGAAGGTCGAAGCCTTGCTCTCCGCCTACTGGGCGCAGGGGGGCTGCCAGGCGATGATCACCGTGGTCTCGACCGCTGATTTGCGCGCGGCGATGATCGACCCGGAGAAATGGGGCCATCTCATGGTGCGCGTGGGGGGCTTTAGCGCGCGCTTCATCGATCTTCCCCGCGATGTGCAGGAGGAGGTCCTGCGTCGCACTCTCAACGCCTGATCCGGCATCGGCCCATGTATACGATCATTGAACCGGCCGCATTGTCGGTTCCGGCCAACACGCGCCCCGCTGCCCTCCCCGTCGATCTGCGCACGGTTCGGGGCCACATCTTCGACCTGCAACGCGCTTCGCTGCACGATGGCCCCGGCATTCGCACGACCGTTTTCCTCAAGGGCTGCGCCCTTCGCTGCGCCTGGTGCCACAATCCTGAGTCGCAGCGGCGTGCGCCTGAGCTGGGTTATGACGCCGCAAAATGCCTGGCGTGCCGCGCCTGCGCGGAGATCTGCCCGGAGGTCCACTCCTTTGTCGACGGGATCGCCGGCGCCGCCGCCCACCGCGTCAATTTTTCGGCGTGCGATGCGTGCGGCGAGTGCGTGCCGGGCTGCACGGCCGACGCGCTGCGCCTCTACGGTCGCGACGTGACGGTGGGCGAGGTGATGAGCGAAGTGGTCAGGGACCGGGCGTATTTCACGCGCTCCGGCGGCGGCCTCACGCTCTCCGGAGGCGAGCCCACCACGCAACTCGCGTTCTGCGTCGCGCTGCTCCGCGCCGCGTGCGAAGAGGGCGTGCATACGTGCCTGGAGACGTGCGGCTTTTCCCCGCGCGCGGCGTATGCGGCGGTCCTGCCGTTCACGAAGTATGTTCTCTTCGACTACAAGGCGACCGGCGCGCCGCTGCACGAAGCGCTCACGGGCGTGCGTCCCGAGCGCATCCTGGAGAACCTGCGCTGGCTCCACGATGCGGGCGCGGCGATCCTCCTGCGCTGCCCGCTCGTGCCGGGCGTGAACGACACCGACGAACACCTCCGCGCGATCGCGGCGCTCACGCACGAACTGCCGGATCTGCGTGGCGTGGAGGTGCTGCCATACCACGAGAGCGGCGTGGCGAAATACGACCGGATCGGCCGGGCCCGGCCGGCGCTCGCGGCGCGGGTGCCCGAGGCCGCCGATGAGCGGCGCTGGCACGAAACGCTTCGCGCCGCCGGCTGCCGGGGGCTGGTCGGCGCGCATTGAGCCGGACGGGCCGGCCGCGCAGTCAGTAGAGATTGGTGGATTTCAGCGGGCGCGAATCGGTGCGGAAGGGGGCGACCGGCAGGCCTTCCGGATCGAAGAGCGTCGCTTTCGGAAAGTTCTTCCAGGCGTAGCGGACCTGGGTTGGCTGCAGGGGCGGCGCGGCGAGCACCTCGAGGCGATTCATGGCAGTCTGCCGAACCGACGCGGGCGCCTGAAAGGGGCCGTCATCGGTGGCGACCAGCAGGTCCTGCGCGGGGTTGTCACGGAGTTCCACGGCGCGATCGAAGGTGAGGCGGAGGCCGCCGGGGATGGGTTTGGCGCTCACCAGGCGCGGAGCTTCGGCAACGATGTCCTGGCGGCCGTAGACCTTCGCGAGCGCGAGCCGCGACAGCCGGTCACCCACGGGGCGTTTGGTCGTCGGATGGATTTCGCCAAAGGGGCCTGTGTCGATCGTGACGGCCACGTATGTGTCGGGCGTAGAGACGGCGACGTCGGCCTGGACCGCGCGAAGCTCGGCCCACTCGACGCCGGTGGGTTCCATCTTGCCGGTGAGTGCGTAGCGCGGAAGTTGGACGACAAGGAAAGGCTCTTGGGCCCGAGGAAACCGTGAGCGCCAGTCTTCGATCAGACCGGCGAGCAGGTGGCGGTAATGCCAGGCGCGCCAGCCGTTCGATTCGCCTTGATACCAGAGGAAGCCGGTGACCGGGAGCCGCGTGTAGGGCGCGACCATCGCATTGAAATAAACGCCGGGGCCGCCGTAGGTGTTGCTGGCGATGGAGTCGCGATATGCCTGGTCGTAGGGACCGGATTGCTGCTCGATGCGATCGCGAGCCGGAGCGCTGAGCCAGGATTCAATCCGTGTGCCTCCGATCGCGGAGACGATCACGCCGACGGGCATGTCGAGGGACGTCGTGAGGTCGCGGCCGAAGAATTGTGCAACGGCCGATACGTGGCGGCAGGTGGAGAGACTGCTCACGTACCATTCCGACGGCGTGGGCGGCGTGTCGCACTCGGTGTCGGTGGAATCCGTCTGCACGGGGAAGACTCGCAGCCGTGGATAATGATCGCCCGCGGCCGCTTCGGCGTCGGCATTGTCCGCCTGTTTCAGCCGCCACACCATGTTGGACTGGCCGGAGCAGAACCACACCTCGCCGAACAGGAGATCGTTGCGGCTGAGCGTGTGAGCGCCGGAGCGGATGCGGAGCGTATGCGGGCCGCCGGGCTTTTGAGCAGGCAGCGCAGCGCTCCAGTTGCCCTGCGCGTCGGCGGTGACGGTGAGTGCCGGTTGCTCGTCGAGACGCACCTCAACTGACGTGCCGGGCTCGCTGGTGCCCCAGACGGGAACGTCGATCCCGTGCGGCAGCACCGCGTGATCGCTGAACAGCGGCGCGAGTCCGAGCGCGCCGTCGGCACGCGGGTTGAGCGTCTCGTCCGAGCGCGGGACGACGCGCCCCGCGGCGCCGCCCTCGCAAGCGAAGGCGAGCCGCCCCGGGTTCGCGGGATCGGCCCACGGGACGAGAGTCTCGTGGCGCAGATCAAGCGTGACGACGATGCCTTCGGGCGTGATGTCGAGAAGGACGTGGTGCCAGTCGTTCGGTTTGCCGCGGCCCTCGGCTTTGTAGAGCGACTGGCGCTGCCCGTTGCGCACGGCGGTGATGCCGATGCTGCCGTAGGTGGTCCAGGTGAGAACGGTCTGGTTGTCCTTGTCGTGGTAATCGAAGAGGATGCGGAGCTGATCCCACGGTTGTTTGCCGGGACGGTCGGTAATGACGTCGAACGTGAGCCGCCGTCCAAGCCCGACCGAATCGGAGATGCTGAGGGCATCGCCGTCATCGAGGCTCCACGTGTCGCGCTCGAAATGAGGCGAGCCGGACAGCGGCGCCAGGGCGGGCCCGGCGGCAGAAGTCCGAATCGCCGCGAGGGCGAACGGGAGCAGGACGAGGCTGAGGACTTGGAGGCGGCGTTTCATGACAGGAAGGAAGGCGGAAGAGTCGCTGGGTTAATTCGCGAACGGATCGCGCTGGTGGAAAAGCTCCACGTGGCCGAGCTGCGGCGCGAAATAGTCGGCCGCGGTCCCGCCGAGGAGGCGGAGGCGGACAAAGCTGCGACCCTCGGGGAGAGGCGAGGCGGGCTTGACCGTGCTCGTGGTCCAGCCGTCGGTCGTTTGCGAAGCGGTCACCGTCCAGGGGACGAGCTGCCACTGGTCGGCGTTGCCGTCATGGGAGACGGCGACCTCGAGCTGGGCGTCGAGCGGGTTCTTGTGGTAAACCGTTAGAGTGAAGTCGCCGACGACAGGGGCTTCGTAGACGAGATGGGCGGGGCCGGTGTTGGTGCGGTAAACACGGCCGGAATCGCTGCCCCAGGACGGGGCTGCGGTGGTGAAGGCGAGATTCGACGAGTGGCTCACGAGCCGGCTGTGGTCGAGGTTGTCCATCGTATCGATCGTCGTCGCCGGCTTCTCGGTGTAGAGGGTGACGCTGCCGACCTGGGTGTCGAGGAATCCACCGGAGTCCAGAAAGTGAATACGGAAAAAATGGGTGTCCGGAGGAACGCTGTAGCCGGCGGGTTTGCCGAGGATCATGCGGGTGTAGCCGCCGCCGGTGGAAAGCACGGCCGATTCGCCGAAGCTTGAAACCGCCGACCAGGTCGTGCCGCTGAAGGTGCTGAAGCCGAGGCGTCCGATCGCGGAGGCCGTGCCGGCGAGATAGACCTTCACGGACCAGTCGGCGATGGCCTCGGTGGCGGAGTTGCCGCCTTCGATCGAGTAGGCGACCCGCTGCTCGCCGGCGGCGGTGCGGCGCAGGCGGTTGCGGTCGAATTCGTCCCAGGTTTGCGCGCTGGTGTCGATGGTGAGCCCGGAGGTGTACCCGAAAGTGTTGGCGAAGTTGGCCAGCGGGTCGCGATAAATGTAGCCGTGGACAAGACGCGAAAGACGGTTGTAGGCCGTGGTGTAGGTAGGCGCTGGATACTCCGGCGGGCCGGCGGGGCGGATCAGCCACGTGCCGCTGAGCTCCTCGTAATAGAGGGGAACGGGACTGGCGTAGGGGTAGGTGGTGGCGGTGTAGCGAGGGGTGACGTTCGTGTCGGTGCGGATGCCGCTCGCGAGAAGCTGCCAGCAGAAGGCATAGCGCACGCCCTCGCCGAGGCTGTAGTAGAGCTGGTTGCGCAGGGAGGTGTCATAGCTGGTGTCGCTCGCCGCATCGTGGCGGGTCTTTGGCGCCGGATACCAGACCTGCTCGTAAGCGCCGTATTCGCCAATCATGAGGTTGTCGGATCCGAGGAGGCCGGCGGTGGGAGCCTTCGAGCGGAGATACGAAAGCTTGGCGACGAGCTCCGCGTTCTCGTTCGTGTAGAACGAATGCCAGCTCGAGTAGCTGTAGAGATCGCACTGCACGTTGGGGACGACGTTGTCCACCAGGGTCGGATAGGCGAAGGATTCCGGCGTGGGGATGGTGCTGACCTCGAAGGCGCAATACACCTGGCAGGTGCTGGCGGAGTGCGCATTGCGGGAGGCGGTGACGGCGTCCTGCCGTGATTGCATGTAGGCTTGAAAGCCGGCCAGGCGCGAGGCGTGGACGCTCGAATCCTGGTTCTTGAGATTGAGATCATTGTCGCCCTCCCAGTTGGCGATAATGAAGACCTTGTCAGTGTCGCCATAAGTCGAATACAGATGGTCGGCGATGGCGCGAACCTCCTGTTCCACGGCGGTCCGTTCCGCCGTGCTGTAGCCGTCGGCGATCGAGAAGAAGACACCGGGCGAGGTCTGGTGGAACGGAAAGTAGTTCAGGACGTAGACCTTGTAGTCGGCGCGATCGAGGACGGCCTGGTAGTCGGCGGCCTGGAGGACGGCGACCGGATCGGCGTACGGCGTCGTCGGCCAGTCGGTGCGGCCGTTGAAGTTGAGATAGCTTTTGTAGACGTTGGGATTGAGCCAGAGTTTGATCGCGCGGGAGCCGAGCAGGGAGATGCGGTTAGCGCCTTCGTGCAGACTGGATTCGTTGACGCCGTCGAGCGGCAGGCGGTGTTTGGCGGACGTGTGCACGACGCCCACAACTTCACTGAGATCGCGTTTGGGGGGGACAGCGGCCGGCGCAGAGGCGCAGGCCACGCAGAAGGCCGCGAGTGCGGCCAGGCTGGCGGGGTTTTTCATTTTTTCGGGGTTGGGGTAAGCGGACGCTGACAAGGAAAGCGCAAACGACCGACCGGAGGCCGAAGCGCCGGGTCGCCTCGCGAAGGCGGCCCGGCCACGTGCGCCGGTCGGGCAAGGCCGCGCGGTTACTGCTCGGGACAGCTCAGGAGGTACGCCATGAAGTCGGCCATCGGAGCCGTGGCCACGCCGACGTGCTTGTCGGCGGCACCGTAGTAAACAAACAGCGTGCCGTCCCTCACCACGGCGCCGCAGGGGAACACGACGCCTCCGAGATCGTAGCAGCCCTTGGTCTCGTAATCGTGCTCCGGCTCGAGGAACCACTCGCGGGTGCGGTGGGTGACGCGCGCCGGGTTGTTGAGATCCAGCAGGAGCGCGCCGAGCCGGTAGAATCCGTCGGGACCCTTGCCGTGGTAAATCGTCATCCAGCCGTGCTCGGTTTTGATCGGCGGGGTGTTGCCGCCGATCTTCACCTCCCAGTCGAATTTGCCTTTGACGAGGAGGCGGCTCTTGTGCGGCTCCCAAAACAGAAGGTCCTCGGAAGAGTTGATCCAGATGGCGGGCTCCTTCGTGCCGAAGTCGGCGCCGGTCCACTCCATGGGGCGATGGATCATCCACCATTTGCCGCCGATCTTTTCGGGGAAGAAATAGACGTCGCGGTCGTCGATGCGCGGGTCGGTGACGGGGCCGCAGCGGTGCCAGGTCTTGAAGTCCTTCGTAACGGCGAGGCTGGTGGTCGTGAGGTTGTCGCGGAACTTGATCGGAAACTCGGCGGGGCGCGACGGCGGACGGTAGGGATTGCCCGCCATGAGCCAGTATTGACCCGGAGGATACGCGCGGCACGCGTAGGTGACGTAGAACCAGTCGCCGATCTTCATCACGCGCGGGTCTTCGACGCAGCCGCCGTCGCACGCGCCCTCGTTGCTGGGGCCGAAGACCGGCTGGTCGGAAACGCGCTCGAAGTGGACGCCGTCGTCCGACTCGGCGAGGCCGAAATAGACCTTGTGCTCAACGTCGTGCCCGGCGGCGCGGTAGAGCAGGAGGAATTTGCCGCGAGCTTCGTCGTAGACGGCGCCGGGATTGGTCGTCACGAGCGATTGCCAGGGACTGTCGGCCACCGGCGAAAGAATCGGATTCGCGGGATGCTTGGTGAGTTTGAATCGGGACATGGGAAAGGGGCTGAAATTCAGCTGAGAGCTCGGAGCTCAGAGCCGAAAGCCAGACAGCGGGCACTTGGCGTCAGCCGGCGGCAGGACGGCGTGAACGCGAAGATCGAATGGCTCCTGGCTCTCAGCTCGGGACTATCGACTTTCTGAATACATCACCGCGCGCAGTTGTGGCGCTTGACGAAGTCGACGATCTCGTCGACCTGGCCGTAGGCGACGGCGGTGTGCGTGTCGGCGGCGCCGTAGTAGAGGGCGAGGCGGCCGGTGGCGCTGTCGGTGAGCGCGGCGCACGGGAAGCAGACGTTGGGCACGCGGCCGCTGACCTCGTAGTCGGCCTCGGGGGTGAGCAGGTAGCGGTCGGCTCGCGCGATCACTTTCCACGGCTCCTCGAGGTCGAGCAGTGCGGCGCCGATCGAGTAGATGAAACCGCTGCAGGTGCCGAGCACGCCGTGGTAGAACAACAGCCAGCCCTCGGCGGTTTCGATCGGCACGGGGCCGGCGCCGATCTTCTTGCTGTCCCACCAGCCGGAGCCGCACGCGCTCATGACGTGCCGGTGACGGCCCCAGTAGGTGAGATCAGGTGATTGAGAAAGGAAGATTTCGCCGAACGGGGTGTGGCCGTT
>DASWVO010000320.1:0-5110 GCA_036406235.1 Opitutaceae bacterium | reverse complement strand
CCGCGAGTCGCGGTTCGGCGTGTTCACCGACGTCGGCGCGGCGTGCGCCGCGGCGCACCACGCCATCCGGCAGCTCCAGGAAAAGGGGATCGCCGGCCGCACGAAGGTCATCGAGATCGTCAAGGATCTCTGCGCGCGCCACGCCGAGGAGTGGGGGCGTATCGAATTTGAGGAGACAAAGATCGGCCGCCTCGCGCACAAGGTCGAAAAACTCCAGATCGTGAAGCTCGTCCCGGGTCTGGAATGGCTGCGGCCCTACGGGCTCTCCGGCGACCACGGCATCACGCTCGAGGAGCAGACACCCTTCGGGGTGATCGGCGCGATCACGCCGGTCACGCACTCCGTGCCGACGATCGCCGGCAACGTCGTGTCGATGGTCGCGGCGGGCAACGCCGTCGTGTTCAATCCGCACCCCGGCGGCGCGCGCTGCGCGGCGGTGGCGATCCGCGCCTTCAACGAGGCGATTCACGCCGCCCTCGGCATCGAGCACCTCGTGTGTGTGCTGGCCGAGCCGACGCTGCAGACCTTCGACGCGTTGTGCAAAAATGAATACGTGCGCCTGCTTTGCGTCACCGGCGGACCGGCCGTCGTCCAGGCGGCGATGAAGTCCGGCAAGCGCGCGATCTGCGCCGGCCCGGGCAATCCGCCCGTCGTCGTTGACGGCACCGGCAATCTCGCCAAAGCGGCGGCCGACGTCATTGCGGGAGCGGCGTACGACAACAACCTCCTCTGCATCGGCGAAAAGCAGGTGTTCGTGCTCGAGCATGTGGCCGAGCGTTTCATGAACGAACTCGCGGTGGCCGGCGCGGCGAAGCTCACGCCTTCGCAGCTCGCGAAACTCACCGCCGTCGCGTTCACGGCGAGTCCGGACGCCGGTGGTTGTTCGCACGCGGTGCTCAACCGGAGGCTCGTCGGGGCCGACGCCGCGGTGCTCGCGCGGCACGCCGGTGCGACCGTGCCGGCCGATGTGCCGCTGCTGTTCGCCGAGACCGACGCCGATCACGTCTTCGTCATGGAGGAGCAGATGATGCCGATGCTGCCGGTCGTGCGCGTGAAGACGTTTGACGAGGCCGTCGCCCTCGCGGCCAAGAGCGAGCACGGCTACAAGCACTCCGCGATCCTGCACTCGCTCAATGTCGATCACATGACGCAGATGGCGCGCGCGCTTGACACGACCTTGTTCGTGAAAAACGGCCCGAGCGTCGCCGGCCTCGGCCTCGGCGGCGAAGGTTACCTCAACTACTCGATCGCGACCACGACGGGCGAGGGCATCTGCACACCGCGCACGTTCACGCGCACGCGCCGCTGCGTGATGGTCGACAACCTGCGGATCTATTGATGAACGCCGGAGCGCATTTCGCGTCGACGGTGGGGCCGGCCCTGGCGGCCGGGCCGTTCGGCAGCCGCACTCCATACCGGCCCGGCCACAAGGGCCGGCGCTACACGGGCATTCGGGGCGCTTTCCTTCCATGACGCTCGCGCGCATCGACGGTGTCATCGTTTCGACCGTGTGCCATCCGAGCATGCGCGGGTTTCGCACCGTGATCTGCCAGCCGCTCAACGAGAGCGGACAGGACGAGGGCGTCCCCGTCCTCGCGGTCGATCCGCTGGGCGCGGGCATGCATGACCGGGTGCTTTTCCATACCGACGGCTCCGCCACGCGCGACTGCGTCGGCGACGAGCGCTCGCCTCTGCGCAACCTCGTGTGCGCGATCGTCGATCCCAAGCCGGCCGCCGACTAGACACCTCTCCACCGCTCCGCCATGCGCCTCGGCCACGTCATCGGAAAAGTCACGCTCAACGCCGCGGATCCCGCGCTGCGCGGCGCCCGTTTCCTGCTCGTGCAGCCCTTCGGCAAGGCGCAGTTCGCCGGCGCGCCCGCCGTGCCGCTCGCGAAGAGCGCGACGCTCGTCGTCTATGACAACCTGGGCGCGGGCGAGGGCCAGGTGGTGGGCTTCACCGAGGGCGCCGAGGCGATGGCCCCGTTTCCCGAACCCCCGCCGCCGGTCGACGCGTTCAACGCCGCGATCGTCGACGGCGTGTTCTACACGCCCCCGGCGAGCTGATTCTTTCCCCCGTTTTCCTCTCATCCCATGGCTACTCTTTTGACCGCCCGTGATGTCGAAGATCTGCTGCGCCGCGGCGAGCCCGTGCCGGCCGACGCCCGGTTCACGCCGGCCGCCCGCGATGCCCTGAAAAGCCGCGCGTCGCTCCTGCCGAGGTCCGCGCCCGCCGCTCCGGCCGCCTCCGCGGCCCGGCCGACGGTGCCCACCGTTCCAGATTTTGAATACAAATGGACGCCGGGAGCGGACCCGAAGACGCCGGCGGAGATCCAGGCGTTCTTCCAATCGTCCGCGATCGAGACGCTCAAGCGCCGCATCTGCGACATTGGCCGGCGCATGTGGGAGAAGGACTACACCGACGGCAACGGCGGCAACATCACGGTGCGCGTCGGCGACAACCTCGTGCTCTGCACGCCGACGCTGATCTCGAAGGGGTTCATGACGCCCGAGGACATCGCCCTGATCGACCTCGAGGGCACGCAGCTCGCCGGCACGCGCAAGCGCACGAGCGAGGCGATGACGCATCTCGCGATCATGAAGCGCCAGCCGGCCGCCAAATCCTGCGTGCACGCGCATCCGCCCTACGCAACCGCCTACGCCGTCGCCCGCGTGCGCCCGCCGACCTGCCTCATCCCCGAAGCCGAGGTGTTTCTCGGCAAGATCGGCTACGCCGAGTACCAGACGCCCGGCACGCCCGAGAATGCGCGCGTCGTCGGCGAGGCCGGGATGAACAACCAGTGCGTGTTGATGGAAAACCACGGCGTCATCACCTGGGGCAAGGATGTCGAGGACGCGTATTGGAAAATGGAGAACGCCGACGCGTATTGCAAAACCATCTGGGTGGCTTCGCAGCTCGGCGGAAACCTCGGCGACGGCATCGGCGGGAAAAAGGTCCGCGATCTCATTGCGTTGCGCAAATCGCTCGGCATGCCGGACAGCCGCGAGGGGCTCAAGGAATGCGAGCTTTGCGACAACGGCGACTTCCGCCCCGGCGTGGTGTGCCAGGTGCCGCCCCGCGAAAGCGCAGCGCAGCCCGTCGCCGACGCCCCGGGCGCCGATCCTCAGGTCGAAGCCTTGGTGCAGAAGATTGCGGAGCAGATTCTGAAACAGCTCGGCGCGAAATCCTGAACCCGGCCCTCTCATGAAAGTCACCATCATCGGCGGCGGCGGCCGCGTGGGCTCCAATGCGGCGTTTGCCCTGCAGTGCGCGGGCGTCGTATCCGAAATTCAACTTCTCGACGCGAACGCCGACCTGGTCGAGGGGGAGGCCCTCGATTTGCTGCACGGCAGCGCGACCGTCGGCGGCCAGCGCATCTACGCCGGCGATTACGCGCGGGCGAAGGACAGCGATGTGTTCGTCATCACCGCGGGCCTGCGCCGCAAGCCCGACGAGTCGCGCCTCGACCTGATCAACCGCAACGTGGCGCTTTTCTCGCAGATTCTCGCCAGCGTCCGCCAGGCGGGCTTCCGCAAGGACGCGCTGGTGTTCGTCGTTTCGAATCCGGTCGACATCCTCACGCAACTCGCCGCGGCGAAACTCGGACTGCCGTGGCAGCAGGTGATCGGGCTCGGCACGATGCTCGACACGTCGCGCTTCCGGTCGCTCATCGCGGCCGAGCTCAAGCTCGCGCCGACGCAGGTCGAGGCCGTCATTCTCGGCGAACATGGCGACACGATGGTGCCGGTGTGGTCCTCCGCGACCTACGCGGGCCTGCCGCTCGCGAAGATCGCCGGCTGCACGGCAGCCTTTCAGCATCAGATTTTCGAGCGCACGAAGGGCAGTGGCGCGGAAGTGATCCGCCGCAAGGGCGGGGCGGGGTGGGCCGTGGGACTGACGATCGCCGAGGTGGTGCACGCCTTCGCGCTCGATCGCCGCGTGGTCCTGCCTGTTTCCACGATCCAGCAGGGTGCCTTTGGACTGCGCGGCGTCGCCCTCAGCGTCCCGACCGTGGTCGGCCGGGCCGGTGCGCTGGCCCATGTCGAGGTCGAACTCTGGCCGAAAGAATTGCAGTCGCTGCAGAGCTCGGCACGAGCCCTTCAGGAGACGTACGCCAAGGTCGCCGCGACGGCTTGAGCGGGGCCCCGTACGCGGGCGGGTGCTTCCCGAGCCTTCCGGGACGATTGTGAACAACCTGTGAACGGCCCGACGCGCACGACGGGATGGCGGCGGAGCGAGCGGGTTTCGTGTTTCATGGGACCCATTGCTGGTGAGCGGTTAACACGACTAGATTCGGGCATTACTTCCAGTTCCAAGGTGACGTTTGCGTGAGCGTGCGACGGTGAACAAGATCTACTGCTTGGTAGAATTTGAGAGATTGTGATGGAAATCTGTCATGCGGCTGGCAGAGACGTGAGGGATGCCGACCCCTGCTGCCGCCTCCGCCGATCTTGGCCCGCGCCTTTTGGCGCTCTCCCAGCAACTCGGACGCGAGGAGCGCAAGCTGGCGATCCTCGGCGAGGGCAACACCTCGGTGCGGCTCGGGGACGACACGTTTCTCGTCAAGGCCAGCGGCGCCAACCTCGCCACGTTGACGGAGGCGGGCCTCAGTGAGTGCCGGTTTGGCGGCCTGCTGCCGCTGTTGAAGGCGCGCGCGATGACGGACGCCGCAGTCGACGAGGCGCTTTTGGCGGCCCGCGTCGCTCCGGCGGCCAGGAAGCCGTCCGTGGAAGCGATCTTTCACGCCTATCTGCTGACGCTGCCCGGCGTTGGCTTTGTCGGCCATACCCACCCGGTCGCCGTCAACGCGCTGCTCTGCTCGAAATTCGCGCGAACCTTCGCCGAGCGCCGGTTGTTTCCCGACGAGATCGTGTGTTGCGGGGTCGAGAGCGTGTTCGTTCCCTATACGGATCCGGGCCTGAAGCTGTCGCAGGCGATCAAGAAGGCCGTCGAGGGCTACATCAAGCGCTTGTCCCGGCCGCCGCGCGTGATCCTTCTCGAAAACCACGGCTTGATCGCGCTCGGGCCCTCGCCGGAAGCGGTGCTTGCGGCTACGTTGATGGCCGTGAAAGCCGCCGAGATTTTTCTAGGCGCGGCTGCGATCGGCGCT
>DASWVO010000319.1:0-10531 GCA_036406235.1 Opitutaceae bacterium | reverse complement strand
TGATTCCCACGATGATGTTACCCACGAGCCCGAAGCCCTTGCCCTTGGTGATCACGCCGCTCAGCCAGCCAGCGACGGCGCCGACGATGAGCACGGTAAGCATATATTCCAGCGACATGCGCACGGCATGGCTGCGCCAAGATCGGCGGGCGAGCGAAAAGTCGGGGTTGCGCGCGAGGACGCCTGGCGCGTGCTGTGCGTTGATGGCGCCGCTATTTTTGCGCCGCCGCTTCAGTGAAACGCATCTTGTTCAGCAATTCGAGCAGGCGCCGCCGCAAGACCTCATCTTCTTCCGCCGTGGTTTTCTTGTAAGTCGAGCGTTCGACGACCTTCTCGGCGAGCTCGATGCTGAGCACGTAAACGTGTTTGTCGTGGACGAAGAGGAGGTTGCCGCGCTTGGCCACCGGGAGGGATTCATTCGCGGTGAGGATGATGCGATCTTCGAACATCGAGCCGCCGGGCAGGAGGTTGTAGGCGAGAAGCGCGCCCCCCTCGACGCCGTGGAGAAACTTCGCGCTTTCGATCCGGGAGCCCGGAAAGCGGCCCTGAAAGTCGGCTTGCACGAAGTTGTCGAAAAACCAGATCAAGTAGTCGCGCCGGCCACGCGTTTCGTTTTCCCAGCGTTGCGTCGCGTCCATCGGGAAACACGCGATGCTCGCGTGAACATTGAACTGATCCTGAAACGTGACGACGTTTTCGGTCTCGTCGATCGCTCCGCCAAGCTCGGGCAGGACCGGGAGCTTCACCCGGAATGCCCCGGTCGGAGAGACATATTGATCGCCTTCCAAGCGGCCGAGCGTGGTCGCCGGCTGGGCAGAGAGGAACAGGGGCAGAACGGTGGCGGTGGCCAAGGTGAGGAGAGTGCGAAGCATCATGCTGGTACCGGTGTGACTACGAAAAGCGGGTGAGGTTTCAAGCTGGCATCAGCCGTTGCCACAGGGCGGTGGGGATCTGCTCCGGCCGCGTCTGGGCGCCGAAACCGCTTGCCGAGAGCTGCTCGAGCCATGCCTCGCCGCCATCGGGCAATCGGCCGCGCAAAAGGGAGCCGATCTGCTTGCGGCGTTGTTGGAAGCACGCGCGGATCAGAGCCTTCGCCTCGGGCGCGAACAGGAAGGGCACCGGTTTCCGCACGAGATGCAGGAGGAAGGAATCGACGTCCGGACGCGGATGAAAACACGAGGCGGCGACTTTGTGGCCGGGCGCGATGTCGTACGCTGCCTGCAGAAAAATAGAAATGGCCCCAAACTGCTTTGTGCCGGGCGAGGCGGCGTAGCGCTGCGCCGCTTCAAGTTGCAGCATCAGGACCAGGCGCTCCGGCAGCGGCCCCGACAGCACGGCATCCATCCAGGGCGTGGAGATCGCATACGGCAGATTGGCCACGATCTTGAAAGGCTGCTCACCGCCGAATCCCGCGAGCGGATGCTCGACGGCGTCTCCTTCCATCAAATGCAGCGTTTGAGGAAAAACCGGTGCAAGTTCGTCGCGCAGATAGCGGGCGAGGCCGGCGTCGCGCTCGACCGCCCATACGTCTGCGCCGGCTTCAAGGAGGGCGCGCGTCAATGTGCCGAGGCCGGGCCCGACCTCGACGACGGCATCCCCGGAGGCGATCTGTGCGAGATCGAGGGATTTGCGCACGATGTTGCCGTCGACCAGAAAGTTCTGTCCAAGCGCGCGCTTGGGGAAATGGGCGAGTCTTGCGAGCAGTTCGCGGGTTTCGGTCGGGGAAAGAGGCATGGGTCTTTGCGGGGCAAAAACCTGAGTTTGGCGGAAAATGTCGCCAAGCTTTGATTACGCCGAACGAAAACTGGCGATGAGCGCGGCAGGGTCGGGCGCCTTCATCAACGCCTCGCCGACGAGGATCGCATGAGCGCCGGCGGCCCGCACCCGCGCGGCATCTGCGCCGGTGAAAATGCCGCTCTCGCTCACGGCGGTGACGTCGGCCGGAAACGTCGGGATGAGTCGCTCGCTTAAGGACAGGTCGGTCTTGAAGACCGCGAGGTCGCGGTTGTTGACGCCGATGATCTTCGCGCCGTGCGCGATGGCGCGGCCGAGGTCGGCCTCGTTGTGAATCTCAAAGAGCGCATCGAGTCCGGCCGCCTGCGCCGCGGTGTGCAGGGCCCCGATCTCGTCGTCGTTCAGCGCGCGGACGATGATCAGGATCGCGCTCGCGCCCGCCTCGCGCGCCTGACGCACTTGGATCGGATGGACCATGAAATCCTTCCGCAGGCAGGGAAGGGCGGGGGGATCGCGGCGGAAGAGTGCGGTTACCGCCTCGAGATCGGCCAGCGTGCCACCGAAGTATTTTTCGTCCGTCAGGATCGAGAGCGCACTGGCGCCGGCGGCGCGGTATTTCTGCGCCTGCTCCGGTGCGGAGATGCCGGCGGCGATCGCGCCGGCCGAAGGTGAACGGCGCTTGATTTCCGAGATCACCGCGAGGCGGCCGTCGGGGCGGCGGACGGCCTGGGCGAAGGACGGTGCCTTCGAGAGCGTGGCGTCCAGCGCCGCGAGCTCTTCGGAAGACACGGGCCGGAGGACGCTGGCGATTTCGCGGCGTTTCCACGCCATGATCTCGGTGAGTTTGTCGGACATGTTTGGCCCACGGAACACACGGAGCACACGGAAGACAAAGCCGAAAAATTTCCGTGTATTCCGAGAAATCCGCGGGCAAGTTGCCCGCATGAGCGCCATCGACGAACTTCGCCAGACGATCGCCCGCCTCCGTGGTCCGGGTGGCTGCCCTTGGGACCAGGAGCAGACTCACGCCACGCTCGTGCGCTGTCTGATCGACGAAGTGAGCGAGCTGATCGACACGATCGACCGGCTGGATTTCCCGCATATGCGCGAGGAACTCGGCGACGTGCTGATCCAGGTGGTGTTTCACGCGCAGCTCGCCGAGGAGGCCGGTCATTTTGACCTCGATGCGGTGGCGCGCGAAGTGAACGAAAAGCTGATCCGGCGGCACCCGCACGTGTTTGGCGAGGGCAAGCTGGAGACGTCCGATCAGGTGATCACGCAATGGGAGGCGATCAAGGCGACGGAAAAGAAAAACGGCGCCGCCCCCGCCGGGAACCAAGTGTTCAAGGCAATGCCGCCTCGCCTGCCGGCGCTGATGTTCGCGGAAGCCGTCTGGAAGCAGATCGAGAAGAAACAGCTGCCGGCGGAAGGCGTCGTCGACGCCGCGCAGGTGCATGCGCTCGGCCAGCGCCTCGACGAGGCGACGCTCGGGCGCATGCTGTTTGAACTGACGGCGGCAGCCCGCGCGAAAGGGCTCGATCCGGAAGGCGCGCTGCGGCTGCACGCGACGAGCGTGATGCGCGAGGTGGAGCAGCGGGCCGGGGCGTCCGGCGCCAACCCGGCGCAGGCACGCGGCTGAGCCGGCGACGGTTCGTCAACGACAGCGGTCGCAACCGTGCCCGAAGCGAGCCCTGAGCCGATCCCCGCGGGTGTAACCACGGATTGGTTACAACCATTTCTCGATTTTCTCGCCAATGAGCGCCGTTATTCGGCGTATACGGTCCGCAACTACCGCCAGGCGTTCGAGGATTATTACCGCTGGCTGCAGACGCTGGACGAAGGGGCGCGGGCGATCGAAGCGATCGAGCCCCGGGCGGTGCGGGATTTCGTGATCGAGAGCCAGCGTCGTTTCAACCGGCGTACGCTGCACAATCACGTGTCCGGCCTGCGGGCGTTCTATAAATTCTGGGTGCGTCGCGGGCGCTTGACGCGCAATCCCTTCGTCGGGGTGCCGCTGCCGAAGCTGGAGAAGCGTCTGCCGAAGTTTCTCACCGAGCCGCAAATGAAGCAGCTGCTTGGGGGGCCGCAGCGTCTGCTCGAAAACGGAGCCATCGATCCGTTCACCGCCTGGCGCGACCGGCTGGTGATGGAACTGCTCTACGGCGGCGGCCTGCGAGTGAGCGAGCTGGTGGCGCTCGACTATGGCCGGATTGATTTCGGCAGCGGAGTCGCGCGCGTGCTGGGCAAGGGCGGCAAGGAGCGTCTGTGTCCGCTCGGCCGCGTCGCCCTGGCGGTGCTGCAGAAGTGGAGAGCGGATTTTGCCCGCGACCCGTCGCCGTCCGCGCCCGTGGTAGTGAATGCGCACCACGAGCGTCTGCCGGTCCGGCAGGTGCAGTTGCTGCTGAAACGGTATCTTGCGCTGGCGGACCTGCCGCTCGATCTCACGCCGCACAAGCTGCGCCACAGCTATGCGACGCACCTGTTGAACGCCGGCGCGGACCTGCGCCTGGTGCAGGAGCTCCTCGGGCACGCGAGCTTGAACACGACGCAAGTTTACACCCACGTGAGCGTGGCCCGGCTGAAGGACATCTACAACAAGGCGCATCCGCGGGCCTAGCGCGCGGCGCCTGCTGGGAATGGGGTGGAGGGCGCCGCTTGCGACACGTGGAGTACCGCCCGTGAAAGCGGCGACGATAGCTTATTTTCATACCCGGCGTGGTGTTTTTAATAGTAATTTACACCAAAATCAGCGACAAGGTCGGGCACCAGCCACCGACTGACAAATGTACATCCCCTGTGTGATCGTTTCAGGGCCGCGCATCGCCGCGACCGCCTTTTGCCTTCGCAGTGCCGTGGGCGCGACGGTCGGGCCAGGCGACCTTGACTGCGGGGGAGACCTCGGCCCGATGTTGGCCGGGACAGGCGTTGAGTCCGATGCCGGGGAGGCGTCGGATTCCGGTTGTTGGGATAGCGCAGCCGGCTGGGCGCCCGCGGCTGCCGCCAAGTCTCAACGATGAAGACGCCGCAATCCAACACTGCCGTGGATAGCCAGCCACCGTTTACGTCGCCCGCTGGTGACCTGTTCGGAGACCACGATGTGCAGCCGTGTTCGTCCGCCACTCCGTGGCCGCCCGCCGGCCGCTCCTCGAGCGTGCGCCGGGAGGCGTTGCTCGACGCTCTGCTCCAGCTCGGAAGCGACATGGTGGTGACGGTGGATGCACGCGGTCGCTTTACGTTCTTGAATCGCCTGCCCGGAGGGCAGAGCGGCGCCGGGCTGGTGGGCCGACGGGTGGCGGCATTCGTCGGCCCGGAACATCGCGTGCGGGTCTGGCAGGCGATGGCCTTGGTAAGGGCGACCGGAGCCCCTCACGCCTTTGAGTGCCGGACGCGCGAACGTGTGCGCCGGTGGCTGGTCGTGCGCATGTCCCTGCTCCAAGCCGACCAGTTGGAGCCGGAATACGTCGCAATTATCACCGACGTCACCTGGCAACATCAGTTCGGCGATGCCCGCCAGAAGCTGGCGGTGCTGCTGGATCACTCGACGGACGCGATTGTTGAGGTGTCGACCGATGGCATCGTCATCGATTGGAACCGCGGAGCGGAGATGCTCTTCGGGCAGCGTTCAGAAGCCGCCCAGGGACGCCCCCTGCTGGAGTTCGTGCCGGTCGAAGATCGGGCCCGTGAGCAGGTGATATTGAATCGGGCCTGGGCGGGGGAACCGACGCTTGCCGCGGAGGGACGAAGGCTGCGCAGCGACGGCGAAATTGTCAGTGTCGTCGTCGCCACGCTCCCGCACCATTCGGAAGGGGGGCGTGCAACGGGAGCCACGCAGATCGTGCGTAATTTGTCGGCGCTTCGCACGCTCGAGACGCAGCTTGAGCAGGCGCAACGTTTGGTCGCGCAGGGCCGGCTGGCGGCCGCCGCGGCACACGAGATTGCCAACTGCCTCGCGGTCATCCACGGCAACGCCACTGTGCTCGACGAGCTCGTTAGCGAGCCCGATGCATCCCGACGCATCGCGGCGCTCCTGCACGCCTCCACGCTGGGTGGGCATCTTTGCGGTCAACTGCGCGATCTTTCCCGCCCTCAGGCCGCCAGTCCGGAGCGTATCGATCTGGTGGCGACGGTTCGGCGCGTGTTCCTCATGCTCGAGCGGATCGTGCGCCAGCGCCTCGTGCTGCAGATCGACGTCGAGGATCCGTTGCTGATTTTTGCCGATGCCTCGCATGTGGATCTGATCATCGTGAACCTCGTGCTCAACGCCCGCGACGCGACGCCCATCGGCGGCACCATCACCATCCGCGTCGGCGCCGCCGAAAGCGCGGGGCTGTCGGAGGCGTGGCGCCGGGTCGAGGTCATCGATAACGGTTCGGGAATTCCCACGGAAGTGCAGGGACAACTCTTCAAGGCATTTTTCACCACCAAGAGCCCGGGACAGGGAACCGGCCTTGGGTTGGCGACGGTTCACCGACTGGTGAGGGGGATGGCGGGTGAAGTCGAGCTGGCCAGCGAGTCCGGGCAGGGCACCTGCGTGCGAATCCTGCTGCCGCCGCCGGCGCGAGACGAAGACGTCTAGCTTCCCGCGGGACCTCGAAGTCCTTGGCCGGAATTGCGTCCTTGCCCTGAAAAGAGGTCGCGCGCGCCGTTAAATAATTGTCAATACGTCGCCTGCCAGCCAATCAAGGGGCGGCGGCACTCAAGGCGATCGGATGCAAGCCGATTAGCTGCAGTATCATGGCCTTCCTGCTCATCCCCGTTGCGCTTCTTTACACTTGCGGCCTGGCGCTCCTGGCCGCGGCGATCTGGCGCGCCCCCGAGGGCTACGAAGATCACGAGGGGTTTCACCGCGGCCCGCGTGTGGGGACCTGAGTCGCGCGTAATTTGGGCTTTTATCGCCCACGGCGCCCGTGATGATCCGGGCGATGTCGTCGAGCCCTTCGCTCAAACTCAAACCCAACGCGAAAGCACGAGTCCTCGCGGGTCATCCGTGGGTCTTTGCCAACGAGGTCGAAGCCCTCCTGCCGGGCGATCTCGACGGCGAGGTGGTCGAATGCCGGGATCGCACCGGCCGTCTGCTCGGAACCGGCCTTTATAATTCGCGCTCACAGATCGTCTGGCGCCGGTTGAGCCGGGAGCGCGTTGCGCTCGACGCGGCCTACCTGCGCGGTGCGCTCGAGCGGGCGATCTCCCGGCGCAGGGATGGCGGCGATCATCGCCGCCTCGTCTGGTCGGAGTCGGACGACCTGCCCGGCGTTGTCGTCGACCAGTTTGGCGACGTAGTGGTGATCCAGATACAAACGCTGGCAATGGACCGCCGCAGCGCGCTGCTGGGCGATCTGCTCGCGGAGCTGCTGCGGCCGGCGGAGATCATCTTTCGCAACGACGCCTCCATCCGGCGACTGGAAGGCTTGCCGCTGGAGACGCATACCCGCTCCGGGCAGCCGTGGGCGCCGCGCTGGGAGACGATCGAGGGCTTCGATTATTTTCTCGACCTGCAGAGCGGCCAAAAAACCGGTTTTTACCTCGACCAGCGCGAACAGCATGGACGCGTCGCGCGTTACGCGAAAGGCCGCCGCGTCCTCGACGCCTTCTGCAACCAGGGATCGTTCGCCCTGCACGCGGCGCGCGCCGGCGCGGCGTTTGTGCGCGGGCTCGACAGCGCGGAGGATGCGGTGGCCCAGGCCCGGCAGAACGCGCAACGCAACGGGGTGACGGTCGAGTTCGAACTGGCGAACGTGTTCGATTACTTTACGGCTCACCGCGACGAGACCTGGGATCTTGTCGTTCTCGACCCGCCGCCGTTCGCGAAGTCTAAGAGCGCTCTTGCGGGCGCACTTCGCGGCTACAAGGAGCTCAATTTGCGCGCCATGAAAGCGCTCACGCCCGGCGGCGTACTGGCCACGTATAGCTGCTCGCACCACATGCAAGACGCGGAGCTGCGCGGAGTGCTCGCCGAGGCGGCGGCCGACGCCAAGCGCAAGGTGCAGGTGCTCGAGTTCTGCCATCAGCCGCCGGACCACCCGGTGCTGGTCACGATGCCCGAGAGCGAATACCTGCGCGGCTACATCCTGCGGGTGGAGTGATTGCGGAGTGCGGATTGCGGACGGATCGGTCCGCGCTTCGCAGACGATTTTTCGACTCGCTACTCGCTCCTCACTGCCCGCTACTTTTCCCCGTCATGTCCTGGAGTACCGTTCATTGGAAGAGCGCGATTCTCAGCAAACAGACCTCGCTCGAGGTCATTCTCCCCGACGTGGGCGAGCCGCCCTTTGCGACGCTCTATTTGCTGCACGGGCTGTCCGACGACGCCACGACCTGGCTGCGCCGCACCCGGATCGAGTGGTATGTGCGCGAGCTTCCCTTGATCGTCGTGATGCCGACCGGCTATCGCGGCTTCTACACGAACAACGCCGCGGGGCCCGATTACGCGCGTGTATTCGGAGAGGAGCTACCCGCGTTCATCGAGCGCACCTTTCACGCGCGCGCGGCGCGCCGCGCGCGCGCGATCGGCGGCCTCTCGATGGGGGGCTATGGCGCGCTGCGCGTCGGCGTTGGCTACTCTGATCGGTTTTGCTCGATCCACAGCCACTCGGGCGCGGTGGGGTGGGGCCGCGTGCGCGGAGCGGCCGATTGGCGCCAAGCCGCCAGGCTGCTCAACTGGACGCCGGAGTTTGTCGCCGAGATGAAGCGCGTTTTCGGGCCCAAGCCGGCGGGGAGCGACCACGACCTGTTCACGCTTGTACGGCAGGCCCACAAGGATGGGAAGCTGCCGAAGCTGCTGCTCGACTGCGGCACGGAGGACTACCTGCTTGAGCAGAACCGCTTCTTTCACGCGCAACTGGAGAAGGCCGAAATCCCCCACGAGTATTTCGAGTATTCGGGCGCCCACACATGGGATTATTGGGACGAACACATCCGGGAGGCGCTTTCGTTTCACGCTACGAACCTGAAGCTGAAGGCCATTCGCGCGGAGTAGCGTGGCGGTTTGCGGTTCGAACCGCGTGGCGACGGCCGGTGCCGCTTACGTTCTCGACTGCTCGGGCTGCCGACCGGCGGTGCGGCGCGCGCGATGGTGTTGAAACGCGATCGCGCCGCCGACCACCAGGATGGCGCCGAGGCCCCAAGTGCCAGGCTCGGGCACGGGCGAGAACACAACCGGGGAATCGAAGCCGAGGTAGTGCAGCTCCGCGTTGCTCTGGGTGAAACTGGAGGCGACGACCTGCCCGTTGATGGCGACATTGCCGCTGTTGCCGAGATCGACCAACGGCGCGAGGACGCTGCCGTAGAATGACGCGCCGCCGCCGAGGCGCACTGAGTCGGCCGTTGCGGAGTCGTTGTCCGGCACGATGTTCCAGAGCAACTGATCGTTGTTGGTGCCGGCGTTGAAGTTGATTCCGCTTCCGCCGAAGATCGTCGTGCCGTTGGCGTTGATGACGTTGACGACGTAGGCGACGCCCTCCGGCACGTTGATCTGCACGTTGCTTACGCGCTCGTTGTTTTGATCGAAGCTCTTGTTGCCGTTGGCGTCGTAGAGATTCCCCGAGAAATTCGCCATATCGAGGGTGAATACGACGACCCCGCTCGTCTGGCCCGCGGGCGCCACAAACTGAAGGGTCTGGCCGGAGATCTGGATCGTGCCGGTGGCCGGGGCGGCGGCGAGGACGCTGGAGACCGCGATGAGATCGCTCTGCAACGAGGACCAGCTCCAGTTGGCCGGCGCGGGGTTGGCACGTGGATCGGCGGAGGCGAGCGGATTGTTGGAGTTGCTGGTGCTCAGCGTGCCTCCGCCTCCAGTGAGCCGACGCTGAGTCGCGTCCCAAGTGTAGCCTCCGCCGAGTCCGGGGGTGGAGGCATAACCGCTGTTGAGGTGGGTAAAGTTATTGAGCGTGAGCTGGCCGGCGACGTAGAGCGTGGGATCGCTGGTCACGCCGTATTTCGCCGGCGAATTTCCCACCGAACCGCCGTCGAGGTGCAAATTGCCGCCGACCGCGAGCGGGCCTTCGGTGTCGCCGTAGTTGGTGAAGGAGGCATTGCCGAAGCTGATGAGGTTGTAGTTGCGGACGAGCTGATCGAATCGCCCCACGGCTTGGTCGACCGTCATCTGGGCGTACAGCGAGGCGGCCGCGAAGAACACGCCGCCGAGCAAACCGAGCAGGCGCGGCTTGGACTGACGGCGAATCTTTGGACAAACGGGCCTATCGGTATGTGCCTGAATGGACATGGCGCGTCACATTGGTGACTCACCCCCCGTGTGTAAATAACTAGAAACTAGGTAGTTTTACCCGAAAGCGTAGAGGCGGTGCTTCGGCCCAGTTTTTCGACCGCGGCGCGCAGCAGGACGGATTCCTCCTCGAGTAGCGGAAGAGCCCGGGCGGCACGCCAAACCCGATCCGGCACCGGTCGGCCGAGTTCCGAACTCACGACCGCGAGCCAAAAGGCGATTTCTCTGCCAGTTCGTGAGTTGCCGCCGGCCGACGCCGGAGTTAAGCGCGTGAACGCTTCCTCGTAACGTTTCTCGCGCCAGAGGACGGCAGCTTGCGCGGCGGCGGCGGCGCCCGCCGGGGCGGGGCTGGCGGCAAGGCGCTGGGTGGCGGCTGCGAGGGATGCGGTGGGCGCGCCCGAAGCGCGATCGAGGACCGCGCTCAACTGCACCCAGGCGGACACCGCAGGCAGGTCGTCGGGGACTCGCCGCACGCGCTCGGAGAGGAGCGACCAGAGTTTTTCGGCGTCGCCGCGCGCCCGATAGTGGCGCTGCAGCGCCGCCGAGGCCCACGCGTGTCGCGGGTGGGCTTTGAGA
>DASWVO010000318.1:0-9207 GCA_036406235.1 Opitutaceae bacterium | reverse complement strand
CGCGGTCGTCGGCGGTGCTGTGGCGGGACGCGCCGGCTCGGACGTCGGAGCGGGGGTGGGCGTCGGCTCCGCCGCGGGCCTCGGCGCGGCCGGAACGGACTTCGCCTCGGGCGCGGGCGCCGGCGTCTCCTCGGACGCCGCGGGGCGCTTTGCCCCGGGCTGAAGGGAGATGAGCTTCAGGATGACGATGTCCGAAAGCCCGGCTTTCTTGAGCGCGATCAACGCGTCGGGGCTCGCATCATACTCCGCGGGATGGACGCCCATCGCGTAGACGATCGTGTCTTCCGACATCCCCGCCTCCTTCATCTTGATGAGGTCCTCATTCTTCATCGCCTGAACCGGCAGAAGCGGGATCAGCGTGGCGAGCAGCAGGAGAGCAAAGCGGGGTGCACGCATGACAATGGGGAGGATGTGTTTAGGCTCGGGCCCGGAGCCGGCCCTATAGTTCGCGTTAAAGCGGAGGAGTTCCCGACATCCTCGATGCCGGGACCACTCGTCCCCTGTCGGAGCCGACGCAAGTGGTTGCCCCATGTGGGTTGGGCTTTACGCCCGACACGTCGGGGATGCCCCCGCCCCACACAGACCACAGCCCACCCGAACTGGCGGGAAGCGGCTCAGTTCAGCTTCACCCGCAAAACCGCCGTCTCGCCGCCGCGGCTGGCGAGCAGGACGAACTCGTTGCGGAGAGGATCCGCCTCGATGGCGGCGAGCTTTTCGGTCGCCTCGGCGAAGGTCTTCACTTCGACGCCATCGATTTCCTTGATCCAGTCGTCCGTGCGCAGCCCGGCGGCGCCGGCCGGGCCGTTGCTCTTCACGAAATGAGCAATCACACCAGCGTGCCCGGCGAGCTTGACGCGACGGCTCACGCCGTCGGCGTAGACGAACGCGCGGAGCGTCAGCCCAAATTTGTCGAAGTAGCGGCGCTCCGCCTCGCGCGGGGTCGGCGGAGCCTCCGCGAGGCTCCCCTTGACGTCGATGCGTTCCTTGCCGCGCAGGACGGTGAGCACGATCGGGTCGCCAGGCAGGCGCCGGTCGATCTCGCGATCGACGTAGGTCACGACGACGCGGTCGGGTTTGAGGCGAGGCAGCGGCCGCCCGTCGAGCGCCAGCAGGATGTCGCGCTCCTGCAATCCGGCTTTCTCCGCCGGGCTGCCTTCGAGCACCTCGCTGACAACGAGCCCCGCCTGGTCCTCGAGCTCGAAGAACTTCGCGACTTCCGGATCCACCGGCTGCAGCCCGTGGGCGCCGAGCCATGGTAGTGGACGGCCGGATACGTTTTTCGGAATGCGTCCGAGATACGGCAAGACCTCCTCGGCGAGTTGGAACGCGCTGCACTCGTCCGTGCTCATGAGCAGAATCGGCGCGCCCCCGCGGTCCCGTTGCGAAAACATCACGTAGCTCTGGCCGAAGCCCGTCGCGCCAAGTCCGATGAACCCGCCGGCGCGATCGAAAACCGGCAGGCCCGGCGACGCGATCTCCAAGGTGGTCACGGCGGTGCGCTGCGGGATCGTCTGGATGATGCCGACGCGCCCCGTGAGGAAATACGGCGTGAAGTCCTCGTCCTTGCCGCGCAGGCCGATGCCCCAGACCTCGTCGGTGATCTGCGGCACGGTCGGTCCCTGGGGGGCGGCGAAAGCCGTGACCGGCACCAGTCCCGCGCGAGCATCCCCGGCGACGCGAACGAAATGCCAGCCCGTGAAGCCGTCCTGCCCGAGATACTCGCCAACGGCATAGTTGGTCGTCGACTGCCCGGGACGATAGACGCGGAAATCTTTCAATTGCTCCGGCGTCGTGCGCGCACCGACCGCGGGAGCCGGCAGGATGATCGTGCCCTGGTCGTCGATCACCGTCCCGTAGGCGACGGTCGGGCGCCGGTCGAGTTCGCTCTCGGTGAAGAACTCGACCGCCACCACCGATTTCGCGCGCTCGGCCCAGAGCGCGTGCAGGTCGGCAGCGCGGACGAAGGCAGTCGAGAGCAAAAGGCCGACGCACGCGATCCACACACTCCGGGGCTGCGCGCCACCTCTCTGCAGCGGCGATCCAGAACCACGCCGGCAACGGTTTGTGATCCCCTCGTGAACGGGGTGCCCGCAGGGCGGGGTGTGTTTTCCGGCGCGTGGAACGTCGGCAGTGGGTGTATTCATGGTTTCAGCACGTAAAGCGACACGCGAAAATTGCGCCGCGCTTCCACAAGCACCGGCTCGGGTTTCGCCTCGTAGGCGGCGTGGGCGGTCTTGATCGTATCGAGGGTGGTGACCGTCTCCTGATTGATCTTCGTGATCACGTCGCCGCGCGTGAGGCCCGCGACTGCTGCCGGGAACCCGGGCTGCACGCCGATCACGAGCACGCCGGTGTCGTCGGGCAGCTGGTTCTCGCGGGCGTAGCTGCGGGAGACCTCCCGCACGCTCAGACCCCATTTCTCGAGCGCCCAATCCTCCCCCACCCGGCTGACGAGTTCCTCGGTCTGCACGGTGTAGTCGCTCACCTGCGTCCCGCGCTTGACGGTGAGACGCAGCGTCGAGCCGACGGGCCGGCTCGCGATGAGATTCTGGATCGGCGGGAGCTGCTCGGGGAAACGCCCGTCGACCTTGGTGCCATCGATCCCGAGGAGGATGTCACCGCCGCGCAGGCCGGCGCGCGCGGCCGGCGAGCCGGGATCGACGCTGTTGATGAGCATGCCGGTGTTGAGCGCGAGGGCGTAGAAATTCTCCAGATCCTGCAGCGCGCCCGGGACAAGCCCGATGTAGCTGCGCGTGATCTCGCCGTAGCGTGAAAGACCCGCGACGATGCGTTTGGCAGTGTTGGCCGGGATGGCGAATGCAAGGTTGTCGGCGCCCAGATAACCGCGCGAATTGATGCCGATGACCGCGCCCTCCTCGGTGACGAGCGGCCCGCCGCTGTTGCCTGGATTGATCGCGGCATCGGTCTGCAACCACGTGTTGAAGGAACCCGTTTCATAGCCACGCACGCCGCGGCTGTCCTCGAAATACCGGCGCGGGTTGGAAATGATGCCGCGCGTGACCGTGCGCGTCAGGCCGTGCGGCGTGCCTACGGCATACACAGTCTGCCCCGCGAAGAGCTTGTCGGAATCGCCGAAAGACGCGTGCGCGAAGCGGAGCTTGCGACGGTTCACCTCGTCCATGTTGAGCCGCAGCAGGGCCAGGTCGGTCCAGTGGTCCCAGCCCACCAGAATCGCGCCCACGCGCTCGAGGTTGGCCAGGGTGATGTTGATCTCGACCGCGCGCGGGCTGGCCACATGGGCGTTGGTGAGGACCAGGCCGTCGGCGCTGAGAATCACGCCCGAGCCCACGCCGGCCGTGAAGCGGCGCGTGCCGTCCTCGAAACTCGCCTCGCGCACGTCGATGCGCACGACCGCGTCGAGCAGGCGGTTGAAGCCGCGCGACATGCCCGCCGCGGAAGCGACGGGAGGGGCAAGCAGGGAATAGGAGGCAAGCAAGCTGACGAGCCAAAACCGACTCGCGAATCCGCAGCCGCCTGCGCCTTGCTCCTTGCCCCCTGCCCCGCTCCTACCCGCCGGCGCCCGCCGGCCCGCGATTGACCGCAGGAATGAAACCTTCACAGTGGCGAATTTCCTCCGATGGCAACGCATTGCAAAGACTACGACTTTTCCTCCATTGAGCCGCACTGGCAAGGATACTGGGAGGAAAGCCGTTCGTTCCGCGCGACGGACGAGACGGTGAAGCCGAAATACTACGTGCTCGACATGTTCCCCTACCCGTCGGGTTCGGGCCTGCACATCGGCCATCCCGAGGGCTACACGGCGACCGACATCATCGCCCGCTACAAGCGCGCCAAGGGCTTCAACGTCCTGCATCCGATCGGGTGGGACGCCTTCGGCCTGCCCGCCGAGCAGCACGCGGTGAAGACCGGCACGCACCCGGCGGCCAACACCCAGAACAACATCATCAACTTCCGCCGGCAGATCAAAGCACTCGGCTTCTCCTACGATTGGGAGCGCGAAATCGACACCACCGATCCGCGCTATTTCAGGTGGACGCAGTGGATTTTCCTGCAGCTCTTCAAGAAGGGGCTGGCCTACGTCGACGAGCGCCCGGTGTGGTGGTGTCCCGAGCTGCGCACGGTGCTCGCCAACGAAGAGATCGTCGACGGCAAGTCCGAGGTCGGCGGCTATCCGGTCGAGCGCCGCAATCTGCGCCAGTGGGTGCTGCGCATCACTGCTTATGCCGAGCGCCTGCTCGCTGACCTGAAGGATGTCGACTGGCCTGATTCGACCAAGCGCATGCAAGAGGCGTGGATCGGTCGCAGCGAGGGCGCCGAACTGCTCTTCAAACTCGAGAAGGAGTCGCTCGGCGACTTGAGGGTCTTCACGACGCGGCCCGACACCGTCTTCGGCGTCACCTATATGGTGATTGCGCCCGAGCACCCGCTCGTCGACGCACTCACGACGCCCGCCCAGCGCGACGCGGTCGACGCCTACAAAAAGAAGGCCGCGGCCAAGAGCGATCTCGAGCGCACGGATCTCGCGAAGGAAAAGTCGGGCGTGTTCACCGGCTCGTTTGCGATCAACCCCGCCAACGGCACGCGCGTGCCCGTGTGGATCGCCGACTACGTGCTGATGGGCTACGGCACCGGCGCGATCATGGCCGTGCCCGCGCACGACGAGCGCGACTACGAGTTTGCGACTCAATACGAGCTGCCGGTCATCCAGGTGATCGAGCCCGATCACGACGAGGGTCGCAACGGCCGGTCTCCAGAACTTCCCTACACCGGCGACGGCCACCTCGTGCACTCCGACGGCTACACCGGCCTGCCCTGGGCCGAAGCGAAGAGGAGGATCACCGCCGACCTCGCGGCCCAGGGCCGTGGCCAGGCCACCGTCAACTACAAGCTGCGCGACTGGCTGTTCTCGCGCCAGCGTTACTGGGGCGAGCCGTTCCCGATCGTCTGGGTGAGCGAGCCCGATTACCTGCGCGCCGTGCTCGCCCGGAAGGCCGACCTGCCGGAGACGCCGGTCACGTACAAGGCCGACGGCCAGGTATGGTTCGCCCTCCCACTGCCCGCCACCGGTCTCCCGCTCACGTTGCCCGACGTGCAGTCGTACCTGCCCAGCGGCACGGGAGAGAGCCCGCTCGCCAACGTCACCGACTGGCTTGAGATCTGGGTCGATCTCGAGACGGGTGCCGCCGTGCCCGCTACGCAGCCGAAACCGGCCGGCGACGCCTGGGTGCGCGGCCGCCGCGAAACGAACACGATGCCGCAATGGGCCGGCTCGTGCTGGTATTACCTGCGCTACCTCGACCCGAAGAACGACACGGCGATCGCCTCGCCCGAATTGCTGCGCTACTGGGGCGTGCCCGATCTCTATGTCGGCGGCGCCGAACACGCGGTGCTGCACCTCCTCTACGCGCGCTTCTGGCACAAGGTGCTGTTCGACCTCGGTGTCGTGCCGCAGAGCGAGCCGTTCACCAAGCTCTTCCATCAGGGCATCATCCTCGGCGAGGACGGCGAAAAGATGTCCAAGAGCCGCGGCAACACCGTCAATCCCGACGACATCATCCGTAGCCACGGCACGGATACGCTGCGCCTTTACCTGATGTTCCTCGGCCCGCTCGAGGCGATGAAGCCGTGGAACCCCCGCGGCATCGAGGGCGTGCACCGCTTTCTCCAAAAGGTCTGGCGCGAGTGCATCGGCGAGGACGGCGGCGTGAACCCGAAGATCGCGGCCGACACCGCCGATTCGCCCGAGCTCGAAAAGCTGCTGCACGAGACGATCAAGAAGGTCGGCGAGGACATCGAGGCGCTGCGGTTCAACACCGCGATCTCGCAAATGATGATCTTCACAAACGCGCTGCAGAAGGCCGAACGGGTGAACCGCCGGACCGTGCTGGCGTTTCTGCAGGTGCTCGCCCCCTTCGCGCCGCACGTGACGGAGGAGCTCTGGGAGCGTCTCGGCGAAAAGCCTTCGATCCTGCAGGCCGCCTGGCCGCAGTTCGATCCCGCCAAGCTCGTCGCGACCGAGTTGAAGGTGATCGTGCAGGTCAACGGAAAGAAACGCGGCGAGATCCTCGTCGCGGTCGGCGCGGGGGAAGACACCGCACTCGCCGCCGCCCAGGCGCACGCCGACGTCGCCCCCTATCTCGCCGGCAAAACCCTCAAGCGCGTCATCTACGTGCCCGGCAAGATCCTGAATCTTGTTGTCGCGTAACGCCCGGAGAAACCTGACCGGCCTTACGGGCAGGCGGGTCAGGTTTCAGTTGCAGGAGCGCGCCTTGCGCGAATCTGCGACTTCAAAGCTGCGTAAGGTCAGCACTTTCACCCATTTCGCGCATTTGTGATTGATGCGCGCGTGCGCGCTTGGTCTCTGAGGTCATCACCCTAGATGCGGTCAACCGGCTGGCGCTCGGGTGTTAATACGCACGCAACACACGTTGAACCGCCCTTCGGTGATCCTCATTTTTCCAGCCCGATGAACGCCCGCCCCGTTTCCCGCCGCACCGTCCTCACCTGCGCCTTGCTCGCGCTCGGCTCGCTGAGTCTCGCCGCGTCGGCGGAAGCGGCCGGAAAGAAGAATCCGACGAGCAAGCTCTACGTGACCGACGTCGAAGGTAAGGCGGAAATCGATACCGGAGAACGCATCGAGGACATCACGAAGAAATCCGTCTACACGGCCCAGGGCACCGTGATCGAGACGAAGCCCAACGCGACCAACGCGATGGTGTTTTCCAACGGCGCCGGGGTTTTCTTCGATCCCGACACGCGCATCGAGGTAAAGCGTTTCGTGCAGGAGCCGTTCTCGCCGAATCGGACCGACCTCGAAGTCGAGCCGTCGATTTCACAGACCCAGATCAGCATCGCCCGCGGCGCGGTCGGACTGTGCACCAGCAAGCTCGTCGCCGGGAGCAGGATGGTGTATTCGACGCCGCACGCGTCCGTCAGCATCCGCGGCAAGAAGGTCGTCATCGAAGCCGACGAGTATGAGACCCGGATCTCCCTCCTCGAGGGCGACGTGACCGTGCGGGGCGGAGACAGCGATGTCGGCGGCCAGACGTTGCGCGGCGGCCAGCAGGCCGTGATCCGCCGGCCGCCCGGCGAGCCACCGACTTTTCAGGTGCAGCCGATCCCCGATGCGCAACAGGCCGCCCTCGACGACAAGGTTTCGCAGGCCTGCATGGCCCGCCGCACGGTCTATTTCGAAGTCGCCGATCGCAAAGACGAGAACGACCCCGAAGCTTCACCCGAGTCTGTTTTTGCGACGGACGACGAGCCCGGACAGGAGATCGAACCGGTCGAAGTCGTCCCCGCGGATTTGCCGGTGCAGTTCACCATCAGCCCGTCCTCCAAGTAAGGTCGCGTGCTCCGCCGCCGCTCTCGACGACGTCACGCGACCATGCGCCGCTGCTCGCCCCCCTGCACCGCCGCCGCTGTGGCCGCGCTGTTCCTCGCCGCGACTTCGCCGGCGCCCGCCCTCGTCCGGATGAACGACGGCAAGGACCAGCTCTTCGTCAACGCCTCGCTCACGGCCGCGTGGGACTCCAACATTTTCGCCAGCGCCGAGGGCGACGGGGATTTCATCACGACCTACGGGCTCTCCCTCGACTATCAGCGCCGCGCCGGGCTCATCGGGGTGAACGCCACCGCCGCGTTCGACGTCGGCCGTTTCGACGAGTTCAACGGGGAAGACTTCGCGAATCCAAACCTGCGCCTGGAACTCACGAAGGACGCCGGGCGCACGACCGGCTCGTTCACCCTCGGCGCCCAGCGGGAGAGCCGCGCCGATTCCGCCGTGAACATCCGCACCGAATCGTGGAACTATGACGCCGCCCTCAATCTGAAGTATCCGGTGATCGAGCGTTATAGTTTGTCGGGGAATGTCGGATACGGCCTGCGCGACTACCAGGACAATTCGTTTCTGGTCGACTTGGAGACGTATTCGACGGCGATGGACCTCTTTTATGTCTACACCAGCCAGCGCGACCTGCTCGGCGGCTACCGCCTGCGCGTGAGCGAGACGTCCGCCGACACGACGTTCTACGACCATGCCTTCACGCTGGGCCTGTCCGGCAAGATCCTGCCGAAGCTCAACGGCACGATCCGCGGCGGCTACCAGTTTCGAGAGGCACAGGGCGGCTTGTCGGACGCCTATCAATCCTGGACCTCCGCCGTATCCGCCACCTGGAGCGTCAACAAGCGCCTGACCGTCACCGGCCAGCTCTCGAAGGATTTTTCCACCACGGCATCCAACACGAGCGTCGACACGTTTACCGGAAACGTCGAAGCCCAGTATGCGTTCTCGGCAAAAACCAGCGTGACGGCCAGTGTGGGCGGCGGTATCAACGAATTCCTCGGTGAGCTGGGGGCCGGTCGCGAGGATACTTTTTTCACCTACAACGTCGCCTTCAACTACACAATGAACGAGCGTTTCCGTTGCAGCCTCGGATACACCTACTTTCACAACTGGTCCACGCTCTCCACGTCGGACTTCGAACGCCACTCGGTTTCCCTCAACGTCACCTCCCGCTTCTGAAGCGTTCCTCATGAATCCCCCCGCCCTCCGTGGAAGGATCCCCTCGATCGCGCTGGTGATCGTGCTCGCGAGCTTCGGTTCCCCGCTTTGCGGCCAGAATCCCACGACTCCGGTGTCCCCGGCCGTCGCAGTCACCTACACGATTGCGCTGACGGACCGGTTGCGCGTCTCGGTTTATCAGGAAGACGACCTCTCGGTCATCTCGCGCGTCGACGCCAAGGGCACCGTCAACCTGCCGCTCGTCGGGGAGATTCCCGTCGCCGGCCTCACCATCAGCGCCGCGCAGAATGCGATCGAGAAGGCCTACCGCGAGGGCCGGTATCTGCGCAGTCCGCAGGTCACCATCAACGTCGAAGAATACGCGCCGCGCGAGATCTCGGTGCAGGGCCAGGTGCGCAATCCCGGCCGGCTTTCCCTGCCGATCGAGTCCGGCATGACCGTCCTCGAGGCGATCACCAAGTCCGGCGGCTTCACCGACACCGCCAAGGGCACCGCCGTCACGATCACCCGCGTCACCGCCGACGGGAAGAAACGGGTCTTCTCCATCGACGTCGACAGCCTCATCAAGGGCAAGGACCGCGCCAACATCGAGGACAACACGCTCGTCCTTCAACCAGGTGACATCGTCTACGTGCCCGAACGACTCATCTGATCAACGCTCATGGCCGACGCTCCGCATAAACCCATTTTGTCGTCCGCTC
>DASWVO010000317.1:0-8237 GCA_036406235.1 Opitutaceae bacterium | reverse complement strand
CGCCCTTGAAGTGGTCGGAGACGTTGACCCATACCGGGCGATCGGTCTCGCGACCTATATTCGGACCGCCGACCTCCAACATCGCCGGCAGCACGTCGGGCATCGCGAAGCCGATCGAGGGGCAGCTCATGCGCGTCATCCACAGCAATTTCTTCTGCTTGTGCCTCGCGGCGTCGAGATCGTAGGCGCTGACGACGGCGACATAGAAATCCTCCGTCGCGACATCATTGAGGGCCTGCGCCTCGTAACTCCGGTGGACGAGCAGCCCGGGCATCGCGGTGAGCGGATCGAAGTCGTGCTCCGAGTAGCCCAGTTTGTATCCGCCGAGAAACTTCAGGATCTGATGCCGGTTGCGTTGCACCTCGAACGTCGCCCCCTCAAAAGTCACCCCCGGGTCATAATCCGCGTTCAACGTGCCCCAGGCGAAAACGAGCAGCAGGGTCGGCGCCGGGGTCTTTTCCGTGGCCGGCAGAAAGCCGTGTTTCGAAAGGACCTTTCCGACGGCGCGATAGACCTCCTCCTTCGGCGGCGCTTTGATCCCGGCGACGATCCCGCCAAAGTCCCGATACCCGAGACTCACCGGTATATAGTAGGCTGGGTTTGCCGGCGTCGGCGGCACCCGCAGGCGCCCTTCGGGCGTCATGTCGGTGACCGTGATCACCTCAAAGTCGTGCTTGAAGAAATCGAAAAAGCCGGCGCGTGTCACAGGGACGACGGCCAACGCCAGAGCGACAACGAAACCTGCCGAGCGGGGGTTCATGGTAGCCTCGAAAGGACGGACGGGGAGTTTGGGTCGGTCGCGCCTCCGCGCTCCAAAAGGGGACGGCCCGAAACGCAAAAGTCACGACCAGGCGAGACCTTACGAGACCTGCGACGGCATGTCGACCGCAAAACCGGATTCGCGGCGGACGCCGGAGCGCAGTTCTCCCCCCGGCTCCGTTACCGGCTCACCCCAGCGCGGCGATCGCCTTCTGATACCGGGGGGCGAGCTCCGGCAGGTTGCGCACGGTGCACTTCAGATCCCGCAGCAGGCCGTCGCGCAGGTCGTAAATCCAGCCGTGGATGGTCAGGGGCTGCTGACGCTCCCAGGCATCGCGCACCACGGTCGTCTGACAAAGGTTGGAGACCTGCTCGATGACGTTGAGCTCACAGAGCCGGGCGCTCCGCGCGGATTCGTCCGGCAGCAGGCTCAGGCAGTCGTCGTGCTTGGAACAGACGTCCTGGACGTGCCGCAGCCAGTTGTCGGCCAGACCGACACGGTCGCAGCGCAACGCCGCCCGCACGCCGCCGCAGCCATAGTGCCCCACGACCATGATGTGCCGCACCTTCAGGACATCGACCGCGTACTGTACGACCGACAGGCAGTTCAAATCAGTGTGCACGACGACGTTGGCGATATTGCGGTGCACGAAGACCTCCCCGGGCAGCAAGCCGATAATCTCGTTGGCCGGCACCCGGCTGTCGGAGCAGCCGATCCAGAGGTACTCCGGGTTCTGCTGCTGCGAAAGCTTCAGGAAAAACTCCGGGTCCTCGGCGGAGATCGCCGCCGCCCACGCCCGGTTCTGCACGAAAAGATGCGAGAGTTCATCCATGGCGCCGCTTAGGTTTTGGAGGGCCGGGCCCGTGTCGATGCCTAATCGCAAGCCTCGCCCGCTCCAGCGTTACCGACACGGCGCGAATCATTTCTCCAAAAGTTTGCACTGCCGGGGAAATCCGTTAAAAAGTGAGGTGTAACCAGAGCGGGGCGCGCCGGCGCCCTCACACCGCCAAACTCGGAGGAAACATGAACACGCGCGTCTGGAGAATAGGAGTGATTGCGCTGGGATTCGTGGCGCCGCTGATAGCCGCGCCGCAGGCCGGAAACACCGACACGCCCACCACCACCGTGCTGAAGGAAGAGTTTCGCTTCGGCGCGGCCCCACCCGCCACGCCGGCGCCCGTCTCGCAGTTCGATACCGGACAGGACGTGGTAAAGATGGAGCGGATCGTCGTGCGCGAATCGAAGCTGCTCAAGCAGACCTTCCAAATGCTTGACGAGAAAAAGGCGATGGAGGACGCGAAAGCGTTCACCCTCGAAAAAGGAGGCCGCATGTGGGAGGGCACGTTCGCCGGTTATCCCACCGAAGTCGGCCTCTGGCCCTGGGAGGATTTGCTCAAGGAAGACGCCCGCTTCCAGGAGGCCTCGACGCTGGCGAAACTCGACGTGGTGCGCATCCAGTGGTGAGCCCCCCCGCGCAGCGCGGCTTCCCGCAGGGAGGGGCGGCACTCTAGCCGCCCTCATCGTGCGCCGCGCCCGACGGCGGCCAGAGTGCCGCCGCTCCTTCGTGGCCACCTGTGGTCAATGCGACTGCAGGCCCGGGCCACCCTCACACCACTCGCGCCCAGAGGACCTTCAGGTAACGGCTGTCCAAACAATTTGAATACACCGGATGGTCCGGCCCCGCGCCGGTGCGATCGAAGAACTGCAGGCGCCGGTTCTGGCGGTGTGCGGCCTTGATCACGTGCTGCTCGAAATCCTCCAGCGAGAGGAGGCCCGAGCACGAACAGGTCACGAAAATGCCGCCGGGCCTCACGAGGCTGATCGCGAGCAGGTTGAGGTCCTCGTATTTCTGCCGCCCCTCCCAGTTGCCGGACTCGTCGCGGGTGAAGATGAACTTCGGCGGGTCCAGCACGACGACGTCCCACCTCTCCCCGTTGGTCTGCATCTGCCGGGCGTAGGCGAACGCGTCGGCGTGCACGAACTTCAGGCGCGCCTGGTTGAGGTTGGCGTTGCGCTTGGCCTGGGCAATCGCGGCCTCGTCGAGGTCGACGCTCGTCACGTCCTCGGCGCCGCCCGCCACTTTCGCGTTGAGCGAAAAGCCGCCGGTATAGCAGCAGAGATCGAGCACGCGCGCGCCTTTGGTGAAGCGCGCGAGCGCCCGGCGGTTTTCACGCTGATCGCAGAAAAAGCCGGTCTTATGCCCCTCGGCGAAATCCACCTCGTAGCGCACGCCGTGCTCGCGAATCTTCACAAGGCGGGGCGCCGCGGCGTTGGTTTCGTTGAACAGAGATGGCTTGATGCCCTCGAGACTGCCCAAATCGTGATCGACGTGAACGCGGGCGAACTTCGTGCCGGCGAGGTCGTGCAGGAGCGGCAGCCATTTCGGCAGACGCTGCGCCATGCCGAGCGAGTACAAATCGCAGAAAAGCGTGTCGGCGTAGCGGTCGATCGTGAGCCCGCTCAGGCCGTCGCCGTCGGAGTTGATCAGCCGGTAGGCATCGGTCGTTTCATCGAGCTTGAAAAGCTCGCGGCGGAGCGCGACGGCGCGGCGGATCGCCTGCTCGAAATAGGATTCGTCGACGGCCTCGGTCGCGTGCGTGACGACGCGCAGCGGGATCTTCGCCCGCGGATTGTAGAGGCCGGCGCCGGCGCGCTGGCCGTTCTTGTCGTAAACGGTGACGAGGTCGCCAGGCCGCGCGTCGGGGGACACCTGGCCGAGCAGGCGTGGAAAGATCGCCGGTTGAAACGTGAAGTATTTCAACTGCGCCCACGGCCGCTGCCAAGTGGAGCGGTCGACAGGCGGCGGAGGCGTTTTCTCGGTGCGGGCGGCGCGCGGTTCGGCGTCGGACATTCCGTCAATTGGGCGCGCCGGCGGCCCGCCCGCAAATATTAATCGCAATGGGACGCCCGCCGCCGCGCTCCTTCTGCTCCTCCGGGCCGGCGGCAAGTTTGTGCCGCGACCCGACCCCAGGCGTCGCTCTTATTCTCGGCGCACCCCACTGGCGGTTGACCTCCGGTAAAGTATCACTCAAGTAGCACTCCTGAAGACGGAACTCGTCACGGCGTTGAAACGGAAAGCGACCGACATCCTCGCCGGACTGCAGCAAGACCGGGATCCCGACGACCTGATCTGAGCGGAACTGCCGCACTCGTTGGTGATCGGCAGCACGCGCATCCTCAACAGCGCCTTCGGCTAGGTCACGGTCATGTCCTTCTTGCCGGCGCGCCGGGTGCCGTCGAAGAAGAGGCACCCGAGAAAGACGCGTCGACCGCGCACCTCGAGCACGTAACGCGTAATTTTCTCCCATGCCGGGCCTTTTTCGTCCGAAAGAGGACGTCGTCCTTGCGTTTCCAGCCTCTGCCTGAGCGCGGGCTGCGTTCGCAAACGCGATTTCGGCGTCTGCCCGAGCGTGGGCAGCGTTCGCAAACGCGTTTTCGGCCTTTGCCGGCGCGCCGGACGACCTTGCAAACACGATTTCGGTCTTTGCCCTCGCCGGGGCAGACACCGCAATCGGCTTTTCCAACCCCGAAAACGCTCGGGCAGGGTCCGACATCGCGCGGGCAGACGCAGCAATCGGTCTTTCCGACTCCGAAAACGCTCGGGCGGCTTCGGACATCGCGATTGCAGACTCCAAAAACGAGCCGACCGACTCGGCCATCCAACCGGCAGCGTCGACCGTTGCCGTTGTCGGCTCGAGAACCGCGCGGGCAAACTCGTGCGGCGCGCGCACAGGCGCTGTGAACGCCGGGGCGAGCTCGGAGCTGCCCAAAAACAAAAACGCCGGCCGCGACTGCGGCCGGCGTTTGCCAGATCTGAGGGAATCGCGGCGCGATTTTCTTATGCCACGCGCTCGACGACGAGCGGCGGAGGCGTCGGGCGCTTCGGCGCGAGGCGGTAGGCGTTCTTGAAGTATTCCAGCGCCTGCTCGAGCTTCGCCTCGTCGTTGTAATGGATCATCATGAGCGGCTCGCCCTGCTTCACCTGCGTGCCGACTTTCTTGATCTCCGAGACGCCGACCGAGTGATCGATCTTCGCCGCGTGGTGGCCGCCATGGCCGTTGGAGGAAACGTTGTCCTCGATGCCGGCGCCGAGCAGGTGCACGCCGCGCGCGATCATCGCCGCGTTGATCGTGTGCACGTAGCCGCGCTTCGGCGCGGGCAGCTTGCGGATGTGTTTCGCCTGCGGGAATTTTTCCGGGTGGTCGATGTAGCTCGTGTCGCCGCCCTGGGCTTTGACCAGCTCCTTGAACTTCTCGAGGGCGGAGCCGTCGGTGAGGTGACGCTGCACGGTCTGCTTCGCCGAGAGGGTCGAGCCGGCGACGCCCGCGAGGCGCACGATCTCCATGCCGAGCTTGAGCACGAGCTCCTTCATGTCTTCTGGGCCCTCGCCCTTGAGCAGCTGAATAGCTTCCTTGACCTCGAGCGAGGTGCCGACGGTGTCGCCGAGCGGCTGGTTCATGTCGGTCACGAGCGCGACGCAACGCCGCTTCATCGAGCGACCGACGCGCGTCATCGAGCGGGCGAGCTGCTTGGCCTGCTCGAGATCCTTGATAAAGGACCCGTTGCCCCACTTCACGTCGATCACGAGACCTTCGGAGCCCTCGGCGAGTTTCTTGGACAACACCGAGCCGGTGATCAGCGGCAGGCTCGGGATCGTGCCGGTGGTCTTGCGCACATCGAGGAACTTGGCGTCGGCCGGAGCGAGCTTTTCATCCTGCGCCACGATCGCGCCGCCGATGCGGGCCAGCTGCGAGGAGAACCCGTCGATCGAGAGGTGGCCCTTGAAGCCGGGGACCGCGGCAAGCTTGTCGAGCGTGTCGATGACGTAGTCGTGCTCCTTGCCGCACATCATCGGGACCACCACGCCGCTGGCCATCGCGAGGGGCACGAGCACCAGGGACGTTTTGTCGCCCACCCCGCCGGTCGAATACTTGTCGATCTTCGGCTTCGCGATGTGCGAAAGATCGATGACCTCGCCCGAGAGCATCATCTCCTCGGTCAGCTCCGCGGTCTCCTGCGCCGACATCTGCTGGAAATAAATCGCCATCAGCAGGGCCGCGAGTTGGTGCTCAGGCATGTCGCCATCGAGCGTGCTGTCGATGATGTAGCGAATCTCGTCCTGATTGAACTCGCCACCGTCGCGCTTCTTCTCGATGAGAAACTCGAACGTCGGCTTGATGAACCTACGAGGAGGTAGGGTGCGTTTGGTCATTTGGTTGGAATGTGAATAAGTCGGTGGGCCTGCTGGCCCGTAAAACCTTACGGTTATACGGTTAAATCCTCGGTTGTCGAGTCAAAATTACCCAATCTAATAGTCGCGCGCCGCGCGCTAACCCTTTCGATTGCAGAAGTCTAGTCAGCTTGAGCCCGCGGACTATCCGGGGGTGACCCGAAGCAAACCCCGGGCATTCCCGAACGGGCTCAAGCGCGACGCGCCCCAGGACCCGGGAGGAGGAGGCCTCCCCGCGAGCCGAGGCTCCCGCCGCCGGCTCGCCCACGGCCTTGGCACGCGGCGCGCTCGGTACGCCCGACCAACGCCACCCACGATGAGTAGGTTCCGGTTCGCACCACCCAACTCCGCACTTGCGCGGCTGGCGACGCGCCGCGTTGAGTGGACGAATGCACGTTTCCTTCAACCTCACCGTGGATCTCGATGCCGCTCTGAAGTCGGCCGCCGCGGCCGCCGGACTCGATCCCGCGGCCTTTGCGCCGGAAGTGCGCACGGCGGATCCCAAGCACGGTGACTTCCAGGCCAATGGCGTGCTTCCTTACGCGAAACAGGCGAAGACCAACCCGCGGGCGCTCGCCGAGAAACTGGTGACGCATCTGCCCGCCGCCCTCCGCGAGAGCTATGAGGTCGCGATCGCGGGGCCCGGTTTCATCAACTTCACCCTCAAACCGGCGGCGCTGCTGGCCTGGCTGCGCGAGTACGCATCGCGCGAGACGCTCGCCCGTGGCGCGGCGGCGGCGCACAGCGGCCAAACCTGGGTCGTCGACTACAGTTCGCCCAACACCGCGAAGCAAATGCACGTCGGCCATCTGCGCTCGGCCGTGATCGGCGAGGCAATCTGCCGGCTGCTCGCGTTTACCGGGGCAAAAGTCATCCGCGACAATCACCTCGGCGACTGGGGTACGCAGTTCGGCAAGCTCATCTACGGTTACAAGCGCTGGGCCGATCCCGCCGCGCTCGCCGCCGACCCGATCGAGGAACTCGAGCGTCTCTACAAACTCGGCAACGCCGCCACTCCGGAAGGCTCCCCCGAGCTCGAAGAAGCGCGCCGCGAACTCGTGAAACTGCAAAGCGGCGATCCCGAAAGCGTCGCGCTGTGGAAAAAGTTCAGCGACGTGAGCCTCGCCGCTTTCCAGCAGATCTACGACCGCCTCGGCATCCGCTTCGACTACAACCTCGGCGAAAGTTTTTATAACGACAAACTCGACCGCGTTTACCGCGAGCTCACCGAGACGAAGATCGCCGAAAACAGCGAGGGCGCGCTGGTGGTGTTTCATGACGAGCACCCGCGCTTCAGCCGCAACACGGAGCGCCCGAATCCGTTCATGGTCCGCAAGGCCGACGGCGCCAGCGGCTACGCCTCGACCGACCTTGCGACGGCACTGTATCGACGGGAGCACTTCAAGGCCGACGGCATCGTCATCGTCACGGACTTCCGCCAGTCCGACCACTTCGAGCAGCTGTTTCTCACCGTGAAAAAATGGTTCGCGGCAAAAGGCTATCACACGCCCGAGCTGCACCACGTGACGTTCGGCGCCGTCACCGGCGAGGATGGCAAGGCGTTGAAGACCCGCGACGGCGACACGATCAAATTAAAAGCCCTGCTCGACGAGGCCGAGGAGCGGGCCTTCGCCATCGTCACCGAAAAGAATCCCGAGTTGCCCGAGGAGACGCGGCGCGCGATCGCGCAGGTGGTCGGGATCGGCGCCGTCCAATACGCCGACCTCTCCCAGAATCGCAGCAGCAATTACGTCTTCTCGTGGGACAAGATGCTCTCGCTCGAAGGCAACACCGCCCCTTACCTGCTCTACGCGGTGGCCCGCATTCATTCGATCTTCCGCAAGGCCGGGACGACGCCGGGGGACGCTGCGCTCGAGGCCGCCGCCTCCGGATTGGAGACCCCCACCGAGATCACCCTCGCGCGAAAGCTCGTGAAGTTCGCCGACGCCCTGCGGCTCGCGACCGATACGCTGCGCCCGCATTTCCTGAGCCTCTATCTCTTTGAACTCGCGGGCGACTACAGCAGCTTCAACAACGCCGACAAAGTCCTCGTCGACGATCCCGCGGTCCGCGCCCGGCGTCTCCTGCTCTGCGCCCGCACACTGCTTGTCCTCGAAACCGGCCTGAATCTGCTCGGGCTGCGCACGCTGCAGCGCATGTGAACCGCGCCGGTCCAGCGGGAGGAAACGGGCCGCAATGGTCATTGAAGCCAACGACTTGCCCCTCCTTCTCCCCGCGGCCGTCCCC
>DASWVO010000316.1:0-16818 GCA_036406235.1 Opitutaceae bacterium | reverse complement strand
TCCGGCTCACCGCTCGGACGTGGTCAAGGTCAACAAGGTCACGGCCGCCGGGTTTGGTCGCCCGGCGGCCCACTGGCCTCCCACGCCCCTCGGTCTCTCTTTCCATGCAAACCCGCTCCCGTGTTCCTTTCCTCCCGCTGTTGCTCGCCACCGCGAGCCTGCCGCTTGGCGCCCCCCGCGCGCTGGCCGACGATGCCGCGCCCCCACCGGAGGACGACACCTTTCAGATGGACAAGCTGGTGGTCACCACCGCCACGCGCACCGAGAAACTCGCCAGCGCGCTCCCGATGACGACGACCGTCGTGACGGCCGACACCCTCGACCGCCAGTTCGCCCTTTCGGGCGACATCGGCCAGGCACTCGCACAATTCATTCCCAGCTACGCTCCCTCGCGGCAGAAACTGACGTCGCGCGGCGAGTCGTTCCGCGGCCGCGATCCGCTCTACCTCGTCGATGGAATCCCGCAGTCTAATCCTCTGCGCGCCGGCAATCGCGAGAGCCTTACCGTCGACCCCTTCTTCCTCGAAAAAATCGAGGTAGTGCACGGTTCGTCCGCGTCGCAGGGCTTGGGCGCAACCGGCGGTATTGTGAACTTCGTCACGCAACGCGCACCCGAGGCCGACGGCACGCGTTCGATCCTCGAAGTCGGCGGCACCACCTCGAGCCGCTTCAAGTCCGACGGCTACGGCGGCAAGGTCGGAGCATCGGTCGCAACGCGCCAGGGTGCGTGGTCCGCCGTCGTCGGCGCCACCGCCGAGCACACGCCGATGGCCTTCGACGGCGACGGCCGCCTCCTCGGCGTCGACAACACGCAGGGCGACACGCTCGACAGCGACACCTATTCGTTCTTCGGAAAGCTCGGAGCGTCCCTGGGCCGGCGGCACAGCCTCGAGCTGATGGTCAACCACTTCAACCTCGAGCAGAACCTCGACTGGGTCGCCGTCGCCGGCAACCGCGCCACGGGCCTCACCACAACGTCCGCCGCCGGCGAGCCGCGCGGCCGCCCCGCCAGGAACAACGTCACCAGCGCCGCGCTCACGTTCACGGACCGCGAGCTGTTCGCGGGCGAGCTCACGGCGAACGTCTTCCTGCAGGATTTCAGCGCGACCTACGGAGCTTCCGATACGCCTTCCACGCGCAATTCCTTCCGCGTGAATGGCGTGCCCACGCTCGACCAGTCGCAGATCGAGGCCGACAAGCGCGGCGCCCGCGTCACCTGGGTGCGGACGTTCGCCGATCTCGGCGATCTCGGCGCCGTCACCGGCTTCGATTACCTCGACGACAAGACCGAGCAGGTGCTCGTGCTGACCGGTCGTAGTTGGGTTCCCCCTACAACCTACGAGGGCTGGTCGCCCTACCTGCAGCTGGAAAAGCCGTTCGGGCCGGTCACGCTGCATGGCGGCGTGCGCTATGAATTCGCACAGCTCGATGTCGACGACTTCACCACGATCGAATCCGCGGGCAGCACTTTTGTGCGCGGCGGCTCGCCGACGTTCGAAGAGCCGCTCTTCAATCTCGGCGCCACGTGGCGCGCCACGCCCGGAGTCGTGCTTTTTGGCGGCTACACCCAGGGCTTCGGCATGCCCGACGTCGGCCGCGTCCTCCGCGCCATCAACATCCCCGGCCAGGACGTCGACGACTTCATCGACCTGCAGCCGGTCGTCACCGACAACTGGGAAACCGGCGCGCGCTTCTTCGGCGAGGGTTGGAAGGCCAGCGCAAGCGTCTTCTACTCGACCTCCGAACTGGGCGCCCGCCTCGTCGCCAACAGCGCGGGCATCTTCGACGTCGTGCGCGAGCGCACGGAAATCTACGGCCTGGAGCTCACCGGCGATGTCCGCGCCGGAACGCTCGGCACGATCGGCGGCTATTTCGCGCTCGTCGAGGGCAAGAGTGACACCGATGAGGACGGCGCAGTGGATTATCGCATGCCGGGCGTCAACATCACCGCGCCCAAGCTCGCACTGTATTGGGACCGCAGCTGGACGGCGCGCTTCGCGACGCGCGTACAGAGCCTCACCCTGCTCGACCGCAGCGCCCCCAACCCCAGCGCGAATCCGTCCGGCGACTTCGACAGCTACACGCTCATCGACGTGATCGGCACGATGCAGGCTGGCCCGGGCGAGCTCAGCCTCGGCGTCGAAAACGTATTCGACCAGCACTACATCACCTATTACTCGCAGACGCTCGACGGCTCCAATGCCAACAATTTCAACTACTTCGCCGGCCGCGGCCGCACCTTGAGCGTGCGCTACCGCTTCGCGTTCTAGCCCGCCCCGGGATTCCGCGCCCGTTTCTCCATGCACCCGCCCACACCCGTCCAACGCATCCGCCGCTGGCACACCTTTCTCGTGGTGTGGGCCGTGCATCGCGTGCTCGGGTTGGGCGTCGGAGCACTGCTCTTGCTGATGAGCGTCACCGGCGGGTTGCTCGTGGTGCACCACGAACTCGAACGCTGGCTGTATCCCGACCGCCACGTCGTGGTGCCGCCCGGGAGCGCGAGCGATCCGTCCGCGCTCCCGCGGGCCCCGCTCACCCCACTCGTCCAGACACTTGCCGCGGAAGCGCCCCCCGGCCACCGGCCCCTCCGTCTCGAGTCGGGCCATCGCCACGACGAGAGCGACAAGCTTCTATTTGTCGCTCCCGACGGCCGCACGCGCTGGGCTGTATTCATCAATCCCTACACCGGCGCAACGCTCTGGCGCGGTCCCGACCAGGCGCTGTTCACGCCCTGGCTGCTCCACCTGCACATGCACCTGCGCTCCGGCGTCGCAGGGTACATCGTCACCGGGCTCACGGGCATCGGGCTGCTGCTCCTCGGCGTGACCGGGCTCTACATCTACCGCGACCGGCTGAGCGCACTCTGGCGCCACCCCATGCGCCTCGGCCAGGGCTGGCGGATCGCGTTCACCGACCTGCATCGCTGGCTGGGCGTCGTTTCGATCTACTTCACGATTGTGCTCGGCCTGACGGGCGCCATCTACGCTTTCAAGTCCATCCCCTCCGCCGCGACCTCGCGCCCCCGGCCCGTCGCCGCGTTTGAATTCGCCCGGCTGACCGCGATCGAACCCGCCGTTACCGCCGCGCTGGAACGCTTCCCGGAGGCCGAGCTCTTCCGTATTGCTTTTCCGGCTACGCCCGAAGCGCCGCTGACGCTCACCGTCCTTCACCGCGACGCCCCGGTCTGGCGCAAGTTCAGCCGCGTTGAGTTCGACGCGACAACCGGCACCGTGCGGGCGGTCCGCGACGCCCGCAAGGCCGCGCCCGGCGACCAGTTCGCCAGCATGCTCGCGCCGCTGCATTTCGGCCTCTTCGGCTCGCCCCTCACAAAGGTCCTCTACGCCATCGGCGGCTTCGCCCCGGCCGCGCTCTCCATGACCGGCTTCGCGATCTGGTGGCTGCGCACCCGGCGGTCCGCCTCGGCGACCACCAGCCCGGGATTGCCTCGCTACGCGCCAAGCGCTGCCGGGGGTAGCTGAGAAAACCGCCCACTCATCGCCGACACGCCCACGCTCCCGGCGTCAAATTGAGACTGAGTCCTACAATCAGAAACGAACCCCGCCAAACGGGTCCCTCCTTATGAGCACTCCCGTGCTGTTTCCGCCCCTCCTCTGCGAAATCCTGGCCGGTTGTCGCGCGGATGCGCGCAACCTCGGTGCGATTGCGGCGACGTGCGCCAGGGACTTGAAGCTACCACTGCGCACCCGCCCAGCCGTTTCGGCCCCGTCGGTCACCGTCACGATCACCCTGCACCTGCCGGCCGATCTCGCCGCGACGCAGCACCCGGTGTGGTGCCTCGCCTGCCGGCTCGCGTGCTTCTGTCCCCACGCGCGGGTGAGTGTGCTCGTGCAGGGAGCGACGTTTCCGGCGCCCGCGCAACCCGAACGGCGGTCCGCCTGAACCTCCATGCACCCGCGTCTCGCCTCCCGCTTGTCTTCTTCGCGCTGCTTCCGCACGACACCCGACGGACGCATCCCACTGCGGTGCGACTGGCCGGCGCTGTTCGAGGCCCTGCGGCGACTGCCGCTGGTGACGGTGCAAACCCGCCACGCCGCGGCCCGGCTCATCGCCACCGGCCCGCTGCCGGCGTTCGCGTGGGACGGAGATGAGGCGGCCCTGGCCGCCGACACAAACGGCACGCTCGAGCTGCATTGCGCCGAATGGGCCCAGGCCTGGGGCCGGCTCGAAGTCTGCGATTGCTGTGACTCGCCGGGTCGTATCGACATCCTAAATAAGGGCGGTGCTGACTTTCTCCAGTTCCGCGGCGGGACTGACTGCACCCTCACCGCGTGGTCGGAAATCATCGCAACGCTCGCGCCGGAAGGCGAAGCGCCCGATGCGGTCCCCTCGCGCGGCGGCCCCTGGCTCCATCTGCTGTCGGAGGACGTGTTGCCACTGGCCGCCTCTCCCGAGGCGCTCGCACCACTCCTTGCCGCCCTGGGCAACGAGGCGATCCCCGTTCGCTGCACGCTCACGACCGGCGAAGCGTTGCATGAACGTGTCTTCCGCCCCCGCCACGTAACTGTCGCCAGCGAGATCCTCACCGTCCACGAACCGGGCATCACCTGCCAGCTCGCCCTGCCCGCCGTGAGAGGACTCGCCGTCGAGACCCTGCCGGGCGGACCGGTGCTTCACGCAGTTGGCACGGGCGGGACCCGCCTTCTCACGTTCTCCTCCGCCGCTCCGGCGGGCGTCGCGTGGAATGCCGCGCTCACCGCCGCGTTCCCCGAACTCGCCTGACCTTCACACCCGCTGCCATGTCGTATCCACTCGCCATCTACTACGCCACGATGACCGGCAACGCCGAGTCGCTCGCCCGCCGCGCCTACGAGCGCGCGCTCAACGAGGGTTGGTCCGCCCAGCTTATCAATCTGTCCGAGGTGAAGCCCGCCGATCTCGCCGACGTCGGCCTCGCGCTCTTCATCGTCAGCACGTGGGGCGACGGCGAGCCGCCGGCCGACGCCACAGATTTCTACTACGACCTTGAGAAGACATCAGCGCTCGCGCTGTCGCGGTTGCGACACGCCGTGCTCGGGCTCGGCGACCGCGACTACACCGAGTTCAACGCCTTCGCCCGCAACCTCGACGAGCGCCTCGCCGCCCTCGGCGCGCGCCGCCTGCACGCCCGGGTCGAGGCCGACCTCGATTACGAGGACACCTACGCCGAGTGGGAAACCCGCGTCTTCCCGCTCCTCGCCGGGCTCCGCTCCGCCGTTCAGGCAAACCACGCTTCACCATGATCAATCCAGCCATGAAAACCGCGACCCGCGAGTCGTTGCGCTTTGTGCTGTGCCTCGCCGCCGCACTCGCGCTCCTCGCCCTTTTTCTCGCCAGCGTCCGCGCTGAGCCCTTCGTGCTCGAGGGCGACGTTGTGGCCCTCGATAAGTTCGAGGTCACTGGCGAAAAGCTCGGCCGCACCCTGCAGGAAACTCAGTCGAGCGTCGCCGCCTACACCGGTGAAGAGCTGACGCGCACGACCGACACGTCGCTCTTCGACGTTTTCCAGCGCACCGCCAACACGTTCGCGGTCGACGGCGGCTTCAGCATCCGCGGCATTCCCAACGACGGCTTCGCCGGCCTCGACGGCAGCCCCCTCGCGACCGTCGTCGTCGACGGCGCCAACCTCGACAACAAGATGGTCGCCGACGGCGCGCTTGCCGTGTGGGATCTCGAGCAGATCGAGATTCTCCGCGGCCCACAGTCCACCAGCCAGGGCCGCAATTCCCTCGCCGGCGCCATCGTCGCGCGCACCCGGAACCCGACCTTCAGCCGGGACGGGCAGGCCCGCGCCACCTACGCGAGCGACAACACCTACCAGACCGCGCTCGCTTTCGGCGGGCCGCTCGTGGAGGACTGGCTCGCCTTCCGCGTGGCGGTCGACCGCCAATACAGCGACGGCTCGATCACCAACCTCACACGCAACGAGGACGACTGGGACCGCACCGACCTCCTGACCTTCCGCGGCAAGCTCCTTTTCCAGCCGGCGAAATGGCAGGGCTTCTCCGCGCTGGCGACCTACTCCCAGACCGAGAACGACTCCAACACCCGCGGGTATTCCTACGGCGACACCGACGCCGAGCTGTATCAGCGCCGCTCCTACGAAAACACGCCCAACGACTTCACCTCCACCAGCCGCCTCGGCTCCCTCGAGCTCAACCAGGAGTTCGCCAACGGCTGGGTCCTCACCTCCACCACCGCCGGCACGCGCCTAAAGACCGACTCGGCCTACGACGGCGACCGCACGCCCACCCAGAGCCTCGTCTACGGCTTCAGCTACGACAACCGCTCGTTCAACGAGGAGCTCCGGCTCCTTGCCAAAGGCTCCACGTGGAAGGCCGTCGCGGGCCTCTACTACGCCGACGAGCGCCTCGGCTACGGCTCCAGCGGCCCGTTCTACTACATCGTGAGCCCTGCGCTGCCGAGGGTCCTGCTCAGCGCCGACACGAACTACAAGACCGACATTGAAACTCAGGCCGTCTTCCTCAACGGCGACTGGCAGCCGACGCAGCGCTGGACGCTCACGGCGGGGCTTCGCCTCGAAACCGAGACCATCGACCTCGATTCGCGGCAGGACGTTCTCGTGCTCGAGGGCTTCACCGGGCCTTACGCGATCTACAACGAGATGCTCGCCGCCCAGGCCGCCGCCGCCAGCGTCGCCACGACGGGCACCGACGAGTTCAACGTCGCCCTGCCGCAGGCCGGCGTCACGTATCACTGGACCGGTGACTTCAGCACCGGCTTCACTGTCTCCCGCGGGTTCCGCTCCGGCGGTGTCTCCTTCAACCAGCTCCGCGCCCAGGTCGTGCCCTACGATCCGGAATACACCTGGAACTACGAGCTCTCGTTCCGCTCCCAGTGGCTCGACAAGGCCGTCACCGCCAACGCCAACGTGTTCTACGTCGACTGGCGCGACCAGCAGGTGACCGTCCGCCACTCCGACAACACCTACGATTACAACACGGAGAACGCCGGCCGCTCCACCCTCTACGGCGCCGAGCTCGAGCTCCGTGAAAAGATCGGCGGAGGCTGGAGCTTGTATCAGAATGCCGGTTACACGCACACGAAGTTCGACGACTTCGTCAGCAGCACCGCCGACTACACCGGGAACGAGTTTCCCCAGGCGCCGCACTGGACCCTCGGCGCGGGCGTCGCCTACGAGCACGCACGCGGCTGGTTCGGCACCGCCAGCGCGACCTACATCACAGACGCCTACGCCGGCGCGGAAAACGCCGCCGACCTCCGGCTCGGCTCCCGCCGGCTGGTCAACGCCAAGCTCGGCTACGCCGCGCGCCGCTGGTCCGCCTACGTCTTCGGCACCAACCTGCTCGACGACGACTACTTCGTCGTGAAGTGGCGCGAGAACAACGTCGCCCGCTACGGCGCCACCGCTGGCGCAACCCGCCAGGTGGGCGTGGGGATCGACTGCCGATTTTAGCCATGCCCTCCGAAATCGCCGAAAATCCTTCGGAGGCCGCCTCACCGCGCTCCCGTCCGTCGCGCTCCTGGCTCGCCGCCCTCTACCCCGCGGTCTGGCGCTGGCACTTCTGGGCCGGGCTGCTGATCACGCCCGTGCTCATCCTGCTCGCGCTCACCGGCGGGTTGTATGTCTTCCAGAAGGAACTCCGGCAAGCCACCCGCCCGGCCTGGTATCGCGTCGATCCGCCGCCGGGCGCCGCGAAGCAGAGCTACGCCGCCCGCGTCGCCGCCGCCAAGGCCGCCCTGCCCGACGGATGGGAATTCGACGCCTTCAACGAATCGCCCGATCCCCGTGCCGCCGACGAGCTCGTGTTCGAAACCGACGACGGCCCGCAGCACATCCATCGCTTCGTCTATGTCGACCCCTACCGCGCCCGGGTGCTCGGCTTCTACGACTTCGAGCGCAGCTTCTTCGGCACGGTCATCCGCCTGCACACGCAGCTGCTCGCGGGCACCGCCGGCCGGCTCATCCTCGAGGTGGCCACCTGCTGGGGCATCGTGTCGCTGCTGACCGGCCTGCTGCTCTGGTGGCCGCGCGGGAAGGAAAAACTCTGGGGCGTATGGCTGCCACGACTACGTCGCGGCGCACGGATCGCCTTGCGCGACCTGCACACGCTGCCGGGCCTCTACCTGGCCGCCGCCGCCTTCGCGATCATGGTCACCGGTCTGCTCTACACCCCGGTCTGGGGCAAGGCCGCGTTCGCCGGGCTTTTCTTCGGCGGACAACTGCCGCCCGCCTACGTCAGCCCGCCCAAATCCACGCCGCTTCCCGAGGGCGCGACCCCGGCCGGCATCGACGCGGTCGTGGCCGAGGCCCGGCGGCACTACCCATTCCCCGAGTTCCGGCTCCAGGCTCCGCACGCGCCTGGCGCCTCCTGGGTGCTCTACGGCCCGACGCAAACCGGCGACCTCGACGACGGCGTGGTCTACGTCGACGCGACGACCGGCCGCACGCTCGCGACCATCGACTATCCCTCGCTCAAGCCGGGCGCGAAGGTCGCGCTCATGTTCTACTCGATTCACACCGGCTCGGTCTTTGGCACGCCGACCAAGGTCCTCGCGGTGATCGCGTGCCTCGTGATCGTCGCGATGAGCGTCACCGGTGTATGGATGTGGTGGAGACGCCGGCCCGCCGGCAGATTCGGCGCGCCGCGCAAGACCGCCGGCGAAGCCGTGCCGCGCGCCGCCGTCGCCGCGATCATCGTTCTCGCGATCGTTTTCCCGCTGGTCGGCGCGAGCCTGCTGGCCCTCTGGCTCGCCGAGTTCGGCCTCCGTCTCGTCCGCCGGCGACCCGCTCGCGCCGTCTGAGCGCGTTGTCCCCATCCATTGCTCCCTTCCTATGCCCAAGCCAACTCCACTCTGGTTCCTGGCATCGCTCACGCGCCTCGGTCTCGTCGCCGTCGCGCCCTTCGCTTCGGCACAGTCCGACGCCGGGGAGCGCTCCGACGCGGTCGCGTTGGACGCGTTCACCGTCTCGTCCGAGCGAGCCTACAGTCAGAATTTCTCAAGCATCGGCTCGAAGGATAACACCAACCTCCGGCAGATCCCGCAGTCCCTGACGGTCATCACGCAGGCGCGGATCCAGGACCAGAACCTCGTCGTGCTCGAAGACGCGATGCGCAAGACGACCGGCATGCTTGTCCTCACGAACGATCCCGGGCGCTCCTCGATCTTCGCGCGCGGTTTCGAGATCGACAACTACCTCGTCGACGGCCTGCCCGCGCCGGTTTCCAGTCGTTACGGCTCGCAGCCCGAGCTCGTGATGTTCGAGAACGTCGAGGTGTTGCGCGGTCCCGCCGGCCTCTACGGCGGCGCGGGCGAACCCGGCGGCACGGTCAACCTCACGCGCAAGCGCGCCGGCCGCGCGTTCGGCGGCTATGCGACCGCCTCGATCGGCTCCTGGGAAAACTACCGCGGCGAGGTCGACCTCACCGCTCCGCTCCTCGCCTCCGGTCGCGCCCGCACCCGGCTCGTCGGCTCGTGGCAGGACGCCGACGGCTTTCAGGATCTCAACCATCGCACCGTCTCCGCGCTCTACGCCAACGTTGAGTTCGACCTCGGTTCCGCGACGAACCTGTCGCTCTCCACGAGCTGGCTCGATCGCGACATCGTCCCGACGATGGGCCTCCCCGCCTACACCGATGGCCGCCTGCTCGACGTCGATCGCTCGACGTATATCGGCACCGAGTGGAGCCGGTTCTCCGCCACCGCCTACGACCATTTCGCAGAAGTTGCCCATCGCCTCGCGAACGGCGGACACATCAAGGTCGGCCTTCGCGCCACCGATCGCTACACCGACTACGCCTACGCGTTCTCCCGCGTCGGCGTAAATCCGACGACAAATCTCGTCGGCCTGCAGGCCTCGGCGCTGAAATATTGGGAAGAGACGCTGGCGCTCGACGCCCACGCGAGCCTGCCCTTCGAGCTGTTCTTCCGGTCGCACAACGTCGTCATCGGCATCGACCACCGCAGCTACGAACAGACCAACCACACGACGCCCACCCATACGCCCGCCGCCGCGATCGATGTCTACGCGCCGACCTACAACGCCGCCGAACCCGCCTGGAACTACTCGAGCCGCACGCGCACCGAGCCGGTCCAGACCGGCGTCTACGGCCAGCTCCGCCTCGCCCTGCTCCCGCGCCTGACGGCCGTCGGCGGCGCCCGCGTCAGCTGGTACGACTCCGACGTGACGAACCTCGTCAACGGCGCCGTTACCTCGACGATGATCGGTCACGAGCTCACGCCCTACGGCGGCCTTGTATACGAACTTTCACGACAGGTTTCCGCCTACGCCAGCGTCACCGAAATTTTCCAGCCGCAGACGTTTTTCATGGCCAATGGCGGGCTGATCGATCCTCGCGTCGGCCGCCAGCTCGAGGCGGGCCTCAAGGGTGAGTTTTTCAAGGGCAGGCTCAACACGCACTTCGCCGCGTTCAATCTCCGGGACAGGAACCGCGCGCTCGTCGACGCCAGCGACACCTCCTATTACCTGCCGTCCGGCGAAGTCGAGGTACGGGGCTTCGAGGCCGAGCTCTCCGGCCAGCTCCTGCCCGGCTGGGAGGTGATGACCGGCTACGCGTATACGGAAACCGAATACCTGGCCGGCACGCCCAGCCAGGTCGGCGCGGTCTTCAACACCTGGACGCCGAAACACCACTACACGCTCTGGACGCGGTACGATTTCCAGGGCTCCGCCCTCCGGGGCTGGAGCGTGGGCGGTGGTGTCAAGGTCATCAGCCGGTTCTACGGCCAGTCCGGCGCGATCCGTGTCGTGGAAAATGGATACGCGGTCGTCGACCTGCTCGCCGCCTATCGCTTCAACGACCGCCTCGAGTTGAAGCTCACGGTCAACAACGCGCTCGACGAGGTCTACTACACGCGCCTCGCGAGCCCGGTGACGTTCAACTACTACGGCGAGCCCCGGAGCGCGCTCGCCAAGGTGACGTACAAATTCTGAGCCGTCCGTCATGCGCTCCTTCGCCCGTCTCCTCTGCCTCCTCGTGCTGCCAGCGCTGGCCGTCGCGGCCGCGGAGCCCGCGTGCGCAGGCGCACCCGTCGCGATCCCGCGCAGCGCGATGCGCACACTCACGGCGTCCGGCAGCGGGCTCGTCTATCGGGTGTTCGTGGCGTGGCCCGACGGTCCGGCGCCCGCCGCCGGTTTTCCGGTCGTCTACGTGCTCGATGGCAACGCCTGGTTCGCGAGCGTCGTCGAGACCGTGCGCGTGCTCTCCGGCAACATGCAGGGGACGGGCGTCGTGCCGGCCATCGTGGTCAGCGTCGGTTATCCGACGGACAAACCCCACGACTCCGCGCGCCGCACGCGCGACTACACGCCCGCGACCGGCGGTGGGGAAACGCCCGCCGGCAGCGGCGGAGCCGACGCGTTTCTCGCGTTTCTCGAGCAGGAGCTGAAACCGGCGATCGCTCGCGACTGGCCGGTCGATCCAACACGGCAGACGCTCATCGGCCATTCGTTCGGCGGGCTCTTCGTCGTGCACGCGCTGCTGACGCGCCCGGAAGCGTTTCAGAACTACGTCGCCGTGAGCCCGTCGATCTGGTGGAACGGATGCGCCGTCCTCGCCAACGAGGCCGGCCTGGCCGACCGCCTCATGCGTGCCCCGGGCGTGCGGCGCGTCTTTCTCGCCGCCGGCGAATTCGAGCAGGCCGCCGATCCCGCCCGCACACGCTCAGCGGAGCGTCTCGCAACGCTGCTCGAGCGGCGGATGGTCGACAACGCGCGCGAGCTGATCGAGCGGCTCGCCGCACTCCCCGGCCGTCCGCTCGAAGCGCAGTTCGCGTATTTTCCCCAGGAGAACCACGGCTCGGTCGTGCCCGGAGCGATCAGCCGCGCGCTGCCCTTCGTGCTCGGTCCAGCTCGTTAACCCGGCCCTGACTTTTCCATGTCCACGATCAAACGATCCGTCCGCGCAACCAATCTGAAGGCGCTTTTCGCCTGCCTGCTCGCCGCTCCGGCGCTTCCTGCGTTTGCGCAGAGCGAGTCCGACGCCGCTGAAGCTCCGGCCGACGACGTCGTCAGGCTTCCGGGCGTCCAGGTCGTCGCCAGCGCCGACGCCTCGGCGGGCGGTCTGAGTGAAGCCTACGCCGGCGGCCAGGTCGCCACGAGCGGGCGCATCGGGCTCTTCGGCTCGCAGGACTACATGGCGACGCCGTTCAGCTTCACGAGCTACACGCAGCAACTCATCAAAGACCAGCAGGCCGCCAGCATCGGCGAGGTGCTGCTCAATGATCCGGCCGTCCGCGTCGCGCGCGGCTTCGGTAATTTCCAGCAGCTCTACCTCGTGCGCGGCCTGCCAGTCTATTCTGACGACATGGCCTACAACGGCCTCTACGGCCTGCTCCCGCGTCAGTATCTCGCGGCCGAGTTCGTCGAGCGTGTCGAGGTGCTTCGCGGCGCCAACGCCTTCCTCAATGGCGCCGCGCCCGGAGGCAGCGGCCTCGGCGGCGCCGTCAACGTCATGCCCAAACGCGCGCCCAATGAGCCGCTCACGCAACTCACCGCCGGCGTGCAATCCGGCGGGCAACTCTACGGCGCGCTCGATGTTGCCCGGCGCTTCTCCGAAAACCGCGCCGGCGTGCGCGTGAACGTCGCGCAGCGCGACGGCGACACCGCCGTCGATGGCGAGAGCACGCAGCTCGGCCTCGCCGCGATCGGTTTCGATTATCGCTTCGGCGCGCTCCGCGTCTCCGCCGACGTCGGTTATCAGGATCTGCAAAAGGAAGCCTCGCAGCCCAGCGTCACCATCTCCAGCGGGCTCGCGATTCCGACCGCTCCCGACGCATCGCTCAGCGTCGCGCAACCGTGGACGTTTTCCAACGAGCGCGACGCGTTCGGCACGCTGCGCGCCGAATACGATCTCGGTCGCGAGTTCACCGCCTGGGTGGCGGCCGGTCTCCGCGAGGGCAACGAAAGCGCGATCTTCGCCAACCCCACCGTCGTCAGCGCCGGCGGCACCACTTCGTCCTATCGTTTCGAAAACGTGCGCGAGGATTCCGTGGCGACGGGCGAAGCCGGCCTGCGCGCCCGTTTCGCGACCGGCAGCCTCGATCATCAGGTCTCCGCCAGCGCTTCGCTCTACCGGCTCGATTCGAAGAACGCCTACGCGTTTTCGAACTTCGCGGGTTTCACGAACGAGCTCTACGCGCCCACGGTGGTCGCCATGCCCGCCGCCGATTTCTTCACCGGCGGCTCGATGGCGAAGCCACTCATTACCGAGACGACCGACACCACGAGCTTCGCCGTCGCCGACGTCGTCAGTCTACTCGACGCGCGTCTCTTCCTCACCGGCGGCCTCCGGTATCAAAAAATCGATACACGCAGCTACGATTACAACACCGGCGCGCCCGGCTCGCTCTACGCGGAGCATGCCGTCACGCCCGTGGGCGGCGTCGTCTACCGTCTCACTAAAAAGACGTCGCTCTACGCCAACTACATCGAGGGCCTCACCAAGGGTGACGTTGCCCCCGCGACCTCAGGCTCGGCCGCGGTCGTCAATGCCGGCGAAGTTCTGGCTCCCTACCAAACCGAGCAGTTCGAGCTCGGCTTCAAGTTCGACGCCGGCCGCCTCGGCGGCACGGTGAGCGTCTTCGAGAGCCGCAAGCCCGTCGCGGGCGTCGGTGACGGTGGGGTGTTCCGCGTACTCGATCACCAGCGGCACCGCGGCCTCGAGGTGTCGAGCTTCGGCGAGCTCACGACCGACCTCCGGCTGCTCGGCGGCCTCAGCCTGCTCGACACCGACGCCGATGGTCGGGACGCCATCGGCGCGCCCAAGACCCAGGCCAACGTCGGCCTCGAGTGGCTCCCGCCGTTCCTCGCCGGCTTCTCGCTCGATGGCCGCGCGATCTACACCAGCCGGCAATACGCCGACTCCGCCAACACCCAGGAGGTCCCGTCGTGGAAGCGGTTCGATCTCGGCGCCCGCTACGTCGTATCGCTCGGCGAGCGCCGCTCGCTCACGTTGCGCGCCCGCGCCGAGAACGTGGCCGACCGCGACTACTGGGCCTCCGCTGGCGGGTATCCCGGCGCCGGTTACCTCACCGTCGGTGCGCCGCGCACGTTCCTGTTCTCCGCCACGCTGGATTTCTGAGCCCGCGGGCGTCCGCCACACCGATCCGACTCCCTTTGCCATGTCTGCGCTTCCCTTTGTTTTCGCTCCGAGCAGTCGTGTTTGCGACTCGAGCAGCCGTGTTTGCGACTCCGACATCAGTGCTCTTAATGGCGACGATCATGTTCTCGACTGCGACAGCGCTGCTCGCGACTGCGCTGGGCGTGTTTTCGCGTTGAACAAGCGTGTTCGAGACCGCGACACCCGTGTTTGCGATTGCGACAGGCGTGTTTTCGACCGCGACCGGCGTGTTCGAGACTCCGACATGAGCGCTCTTAACGGCGACAGCCATGCTCACTTATTCGACAGCCGTGTTTTCGCTTCGCGCAGCCGTGTTTTCGGCTCACGCGACCGTGCCGGCGAGCCCGCACACCCCGACCAGACGCCGGGCGAGTTCGCCGGCCATGCGCACCGCAGGTCCGCCGCGTCGCCACGCTTCTCTCTCATGTTGAAATCCAGTCATCCGTTCTCACTGACGGCGTTCGCCGCCCTCCTTTCCCTGCCCGTCGTGCTCAGCATGACGGCCTCCGCCGGCGCCGCCGCGCCTGAAATGGCCGACGGTGTTGTCGGCCTCGATGCCATCGAGGTCTCGGCCGATCGCGCCGCCGCTCCGGCGCCCGTGGCGATCGCGACCAAGCTGCCGCTCTCGATCCGCCAGACGCCGCAGTCGATCAGCGTGATCGACCGCAGCCGCATGGACCTCGAGTCGCTCGTCAGCGTGGACGACGTGCTGCGCAACGTCACCGGAGTGTACGTTTCGTTCTACGACTCCCAGCGCCCGCTCTACTTCGCCCGCGGTTTCCAGATCACGGAGTTCCAGGTCGACGGCATGCCGACCTACAGCGGCAGCACCAACCAGGAATACGACACCGCGCTCTACGAGCGCGTCGAGATCATCCGCGGCGCCCACGGCCTGCTCACCGGCGCCGGCATCCCCTCCGCCGTCGTCAACCTCCAGCGCAAGCGCCCGGGCCGGGAGTTCGACGCCTCGCTCGGCGCCACGGCGGGCAACTGGGACTACTACCGCGGCGAGGTCGACGTTACCACGCCGCTCGCCGCCGAAGGCCGCGTGCGCAGCCGCTTCGTCGCGGCCACGCAGACGCGGGAGAGCTTCCGCGATCGCTACGCGGAGGAGAAGTTTGCCGGTCTCGCCACGGTGGAAGCCGACCTCACCGCCACCACCCTTCTCGGCGTCGGCTATCAATACCAGGACAACGATCCCAGCGCGCCGATGTGGGGCGTGATTCCCCGCTTCGCCGCCGATGGCTCGCTCGCCAACCTGCCGCGCTCAACCAACTTCTCCACCAACTGGACCGACTGGAGCCGCAGCTCCGGGACCGCCTTCGTCACGCTCGACCAGCAGCTCGGCGACAACTGGCGCTTCCACGTCGGCTACAACCGCACCGAGGGCGAAACCTATAGCCTGCGCGTTTACGCCTCCGGTTATCCCGATCTCGCCACCGGCTCCGGTCTCTACCTCCGCGCCGGCATCGGCGAGACCGAGGATACCCGCGACACCATCGACAGCTACCTCACGGGCACGTTCTCCCTCTTCAGCCGCGATCACGACCTCGTGCTCGGCTGGAACATGAACAATCTCGATTCCGGATCGCCCACCTACGCGTCGATCACCTCCGGCGCCTACTACTACCAGTACGACATCCCCGACTACCGCACCTACGACGGCAACGCCCCGGCGCCCACACTCATCAAGACCGGCGCCAGCCGCACCACCGTCACCGACCAGAGCGGCTTCTACGCCACCGCACGCCTTCGGCCCACCGATAAGGCCTCGCTCATCCTCGGCGCCCGCCTCAGCGACTGGGAAACCTACGTCGACAACTACAACCCCACCGGCGCCTACACCTCCACGACTGGCCGCTATGAGGTGAACGACGAGGTCACGCCCTACGTCGGCGCCGTTTACGACCTCAACGCCACCTGGTCCGCCTACGCGAGCTACACGGACGTTTTCCGTCCGCAGAACTACAAGGACAAGGACGACAACCTCCTCTCCCCGGTGCTCGGCTCCAACCTCGAGGGCGGACTCAAGGCCGAGTTCTTCGCGAAGCGCTTCCAAGTCACCCTCTCCGTCTTCGAGACCAAGCAGGACAACTACGCCGTGCGCGACTCCACGCAGCCGGACAATTCGCTCCCCGACGGCAGCTCCGCCTACATCGGTGTCGACGGCACGAAGAGCCAGGGCTTCGAAGTCGAGCTCGCCGGCTACATTCTCCCCGGTTGGACGACCTCCCTCGGTTACTCCAACATCAACACGCGCCGCCACGCGCTCGACCTCACCTACGCCAACGTCCCCGAGCACCTGCTGCGTTTCCACACGAACTATCAGTTCACCGGCGCGCTGCGGCGACTCTCCGCCGGCCTGGGCGTGACGTGGCAGAGTGATCAGGAGGGCGTCGGCATCGCCCATCCGACACTCGTCGCGACCACGGTCACGCAGGACGCGTTCGCCCTGGCGAACTTCAACGCGAGCTACCGGCTCACCGAGCAGCTCGTGCTCACGGCCGCCGTGCGCAACGCGTTCGACAAGACTTACTGGGCCACCCTCGACTACCCGAACTACGGCGAGCCGCGCTCCTACAGCCTCTCCCTGCGCTGGCGCCACTAACTGAACGGGCCTCGTGCGCGTAACCATTCCACGAATACCGTGAAACGTCCGGTCCCGCCCCCCACGTCCGCCCGCGCGACAGCGCCC
>DASWVO010000315.1:0-8768 GCA_036406235.1 Opitutaceae bacterium | reverse complement strand
TGACGGTAGAGCTGTTCGTCAGCCCAGATTTCGTCAAACGGATCCAGCAGCGCGATATCGAGATGCTTGCAGAGATTTCGGGAGATTTCCTCCTCAGGCCAGCAGAGATGATCAGCCCCGTGTGCGGTCTCCCAGCCGGGGAGCGCGAGAAGGTATGCACGATGTTCTGCGGTGAGGGATTTGACCACTGGAGAGGCCATAGGGAGCGTTGGCTAGAGTTCGAAGGATTGGGCGCCGCGTGCGCGTAGAAGGCGTTCAAAATCGCTCCGCTGCATGCGGTCCTCTTGATCCAGACTCGCGATGTCGCGAACAATGTCGGAGGTGGTTGACGCGAGGTTCCTAGCGAGAAAGTTCGGCCCCTCGGGAATGACCGCCGGCGTTGCCGCTGCCGGTGAATCCGTAACGGGAACGCTTGTCCCAAGCGGCTTGCGCATCCATGCTGCGCGAGGCGTTTCGGAGAATTCCTCCCGGCTATACGGCCGGTGATCCCATGCCTCTCGCTTCATCTGATCCTTGACCTCCGCAGCGATGTCCGCGCGGTGCGCCTGTGCCGAGTGAACGCGCAGCTGTGCGAAATCCGCTGGTTGCAGGAATAAGGGCGTATCGCCCCGAGCAAGCGCTCCTATGGTCAACGCGGAAAGGCTGTTTGTCATCGCTCGGACGAAGCGCTCGCGGGTCCCTGTCGCGAAGCGTTCTGTCATCCCGCGCAGCGTCTCATTCGCCTGCCGCAGGAGGATGTTTGAGCGTTCCTGCTTGTGCATGATTGCGGCAGCCCGCTCCTTCGTTTCGCGCAGATCGAAGCCTTCATCCGGCGGCAACTGATGTAGGTCAGCGAGCCCTTCGACCAGCGTCCCCGTCAGGAATGACCGCGTGCCCGACGGTGATTGGGGATGGGTTTTCGCATAGAACACGCGACGGTAGGCGCGCGCATTGTCGTGCTCCGAGAATTGCTCCGAGATCGTTTGCGCATCCTTCCGAGTCGCCGCCGCCGCCGCTCGTGCATCATCAGCGATTTTCTTGAACAAAGTGGCGAACCGAGCCGCGTCGGCTGGGTTTACTGGACCTGCCTTGAACTTCGCCTTTTCCGCGTCCTGCACCTCGGCAAGGCGCGTGGCGAGGTGGCGATCATCCAGCAGGCTTTCTCGCTCTTGGACGATTGCAGAGACCTCCGGCTTTGCCTCCTGACCACCACGTGACCGGAGGTTCTGGAGCGCGCTCAGTGCTACCAGCACCTCCTGAACCATTCGAGTCCTTGCGGCGTCGTTCGGCTGGCGAGTTTCAAGCTCTCGGCGCAACCGGTCTGCCTGCCGGTAGAAACTCCCCTGCAGCATATCCTGGAAGTGAATAACCGTCTCCTGCCCGCCGATCTGGACCTTCGAATTGTTGCTGACGTTGAGTCCCTTTCCAGTGGAGAGCCGTGGAAAGAGCAAGGCATGCGCGTGGGCCGAAGGCTTGTCGTGATGGACCCCGATCACGAACCCGATCACCCCCTCCGGGAAGAACCGCGAATTGTATTCGAACATCGTTTTGGCCGCGGCAGAGATGATGATAGGATCAACTGGAATTCCCCGTCGACCCATCTCCAGACTGAGGCGCGGATCCAGCGAATACTCCATGTGGTAGGCTTGCTTCACATGGTCTTTGGTCTGTGCGCTCCACCATCGGACCAAGGCTTCCACAACCTCTTCCTCGCCGAGTTTCGATGGATCGTCAGAGACGGCGCAGATGGCCCGCTTAGCTGCCCCGAAACAATGCAGTCCGGCCCCGCTAGGGACGTAGTCGATGCCCGGACGTAGAGGCGCTTCTTTCCGCATGATCGCTGCCGTGTAGGCCTCGTCATTCGGGTCGAGAGACACCTGGTCCGGGTTCGTGACGGTCCGTTTTCGCCTCTCATCAAGGTAGCGACGGAGCAACCGGCGGAGATGCGCCGGGCTCTTCACGACCGGGTTCAAGACGAAGATTGCGGGCTGCTTCAGACCATCCCCGAAGCGCGCCTCAACGTGCGATTTTAGGTCGGATCGAGGCATCATGCGCCCTTCGTTTCCGCCGTGCCGGATGCCTTCAGAAGGCGACTTCGGAAGGTCGCGACTACGGCCTGCTGATCGACCAAAGCCTTCTCCGCGACCTGCACCATGCGGCCAATCCGGTCGCGCAAAATCCGCGCAAACCCGGCATGGAACTCGAGGGCGTCCCCGGCATCAACTGACCCGTCGAAGACGCCTTCCTCGGCCCGCCGGAGAGCGAACATAACGGCAGCTGCCGCGAACTCTTCGGGACCAATTTTGAGCGCCGCGAGAGCGGCGTCCAAAGGGCCTTGTTGCTCAGGCGGAATCGCAATCTTGACCTGGATTTCTCGGTTCGGATTCATCGAAAGAGGGGGGCAAATTGCGTGTTCAGGAGGCGCGTTTCCCGCGCGAAAGCTCGGTCAGAACGGCGGCAATCGAGTCAAGGTGACCGGCCTCGGTGAGCTGATAGACCTCGGCCAATTGCAGGTTAGTCAGCGTGAGGGTTTCGACGATCTGGCGAAGCGCTTGAAGCTCCAAAATCAACGCTTGGAGCTCCACGATGTAGCCCGTCTTGTTGCGATCAATGAAGGTTCCGATTGTGGTCACCACCAGGTCATCGAGGGTTTCGAATTGATAGCGAGCGGCGGTCCTCTGCATCATCTCCATTACCTCCCTAGAGAAGCGTGGGCGCGCATCGCGCGTTGGCGAAGAGTCCTGCTGCGTAGGTTCGATTTCGGGCATGGACATAATCTAGCCCGTCGAAACCGGTGGAACCGCGACGGCTCAAACCGTGGTAGAATTGGAACCAGCACGCGTGGCAAACCCCGGCAAATGGCCCCACCGGAGCGCGATCTTGCTCTTGGTGGGGCTGGGCAGTCGGCCCGAATTCGCGCGTTTTCGGGGACCACGGTCCAGCGGTAATCGAAAGTCAGCTTAAAATGGTGCCGGTGCCTTCGGAAAGCCTCACGGGGTGGAACCAAGGCGTGCGCAATTGCGGGCTAACTTGGCGCCAACGCCTGCGTCCGAGCCCAAAATCCAAAATCCTCCTTGTTTACAAACTCCGGGATAACGACCCGAGCCTCGTCGAAACAGAATGGGCGTCGAACGGCGCGGAGCGGGGATGTGCGTCGGGGGCGTAACCAGGGGAATCGCAGTGGCCGCGGCGTGGCGGGTGTCCGAGAGGCGCGGAGCGCCGGCCCCCTACCCAACTCTTTCGGCGGCCCTCTATAGCCCTTTCCGCGCGATTTTTCCAACCCCCTCGAAAGATAGGGAGTGCGTCTGTAGTGTCGGTCGACCGGTCGCCCCGACGAAGGACGCCCTGCACGTGCTCCGAGCATCCCTCCGCGCAGGGATGCCCAACCCTTTTGTCCGCCCGCGGAAGATCAGTGGTGAGAGTCATGGCGCCAGCGGCAGGAGCATGCCGTCTTCGGATCCTCGCGGCCCGTCATGGCGCCAGTCCCCAGGCCTCCCGATCGGGAACTGGAGGTCGACCGCGCGGCGCGCGTTTGCGGCGCTCCGATAGCGTCGGGCGACCTTTACGCGCGAGTCCCGGCGATAGTAGCCGAGGACGTTGTTCGGCGTGGGCCCAGGACCGAAGGCGAGCCAGCCACGGTGCCCCGGCAGCCAAGGGCGCGATCCAGTAAGGACGCCGTCCGGGTCGTATTTGACCACCGCTCCGTCCGGGCGTTCGAAACGCAAGCGTCCGATGGCCCGCCAGTGCGTGGCCAGCCGGGAGCGAGCGGAGGTCTTTTTCGGGCGTCGCATAGCAACGCCTTCAAACTAGCTCATGCTCAATCGGGCGGCAGACAAGCTGCCAATGACCGGAGCCCCAATAGGGGCGGCGAATGGGCACTCCGCCCGCAGTCTCGCTTCAGGCCGCGACGGTCTCGCCCGGGGCTGTCCAGCGTCAGACGAGAACCCGCAAAGGTGTCCGGACTTCAGTGGTCGGGGCGGTAAACCGCGCCTGGGCGGCTTCGATGGTCGCTTGGATCTCCGAGTCCTCCATTGGGAGGTATCGCTGCGTCGTCTGGCAATCAGCGTGCCCGAGTGCCCGCTGTGTCTTGATGATGTCGAAACCGGACGCGGTGTAGACGGCCTTCCCGTAGGTCTTCCGCAGCGTGTGCGTGGACCATGTCCGGTCCAGCGGAAGCCCGGCCGCCAGTGCGAAGGATTGCACCAACCGCTGCGCGTGGCGTCGACACAGGGGCTCACCGGGAAAGCGGCCGGCGAACAGGGGCGCGGCGGCGTCGAACGGGCCGGAGCCAAAGCGGGACGAGAGGTAGTCGCCTAGTGCGGCGCGGAGCGTCTCACCGACAGGAACAGTCCTGGAGCGGATGCTTTTCCGCCGTGCCGACTGGCCGAACTTCAGGTTTGCCCGTGTCACGGTGACAGCGGTGCGGATGCGTCCGGACGCGTCGGCGGCATCGCCCACGCGGATCGAGAGCAGCTCGGTGATTCGAAAGCCCCATGAGATGCCGGCCAAGGCGAGCGCGTAGTCGCGCGGACCGGAGCGGCGTGCGGCCTCGAGAAACGCCGGTATGGCGGACTCTGGAATTGGGCTGGCTACAGACATGGAGCGTCTTCGTAGCGAAGCGGAGCGGTAGCCATCAGCTCCTCGGCAATGGCGACCATGGTGGGGCCAAGGACCCCGTCGGCGTCGGTCCATGCGCCGTTGATCTTGAACAGCCACCCGCCGCCCTGTTCGATGAAGAACGCCCGGGCCGACTGGCCGGCGATCGAGAAGGCGCGGAGCACCCGGTCCTTCTCGGCGTCGTAAAGCAGGCGGAAGGTGAAACCGGAGTGGGCAAAGCGGATTGAACTCACGGCCTAAAGATAGGGTTCAGTGGCCCGAGCAGGTCGATTCGATGTCCCATTTTCACAGGAACGGGACCTCGCGGGCGGGCGCGGTGCCGATTCGAGAGGGGCCACCCCCCGATGGGCTCGACCGCAGCTGCCGGGCGCTGCGGGGAACGGGATGCCGCTGGTTGGCGGAGAGGTCGTTCGAGTTCTCCACGATACATTCTCCGGGAGGGACCTGGGGCGCCGGTCGGCGGCTCACGCCGCCGGGAATTCGTAAGCCGGGTCGTTCTCGTAGCCTTTCGAGGACAAGCGGAACGTTTCGAAGTCTGCGCGGGTGGCGGGCCGGACGTGCTTGGGATCGTATTTCACCGCCTGCAACCCGGCGTTCACCTTGGCGAGGTCGAGCGGCTTGGGGCATTCCGGCGAGCGCACCCATGCCGGATCCAACGCCAGGGATAGGTGCCGTCGATCCACGACACGGATGCGCCTCGGGCGATGCTCGAGCTGAGAATTTGCAGCGAGAGCGGTGTCTGGGGGTAGATGCAGCCGAAGATGTTCTCGTCAACGACCACGAAGCGGATCTTGGAGGAATTCATTGCGGCAAAGATCGGGTCCGCGATGTCCCGTTTTCCTTGAATGCCTCCGGCCCACCGAGCTCACAGGTCATGGCCCGTCCGTTGATTTTCCCAGCTCCCGATTTCCCCAGTCGTCCCTACTCCGGACTCTCCAGCCATCACCTCTGGATGCCGGCAGAGCCCGGCGTGGATCAAGTCTCTGGCAGGATAACCAGCTGTTCGAAGGCCGGCTCAGCGAACGTCTGACAGTGGGCGTGCGGAAATTCTGGAGGGCCGTCCCACTCGACGTGAGGTGCACCGTCCGATCTGAATCCAACGACACGCCCTGTGGTCGCCGAACCGCGCGTCCACCTGGCTTCGCGGCCGGCGGCGGTAGGTTCGCTTCTGACGCGGTCTCCCAGTCGGGGAGTGCAGGTAGTAATCGGGACCGGATCAGTCGCCGCTCGGGTGCCACATTGGACTTCCTCGGGCACTATGGGCGCGCGCAATTCGGCGAGCCGGCTCCTGAGTTCCTGTGTCTCCTCGAGCGCGCTGACCTGGACTTCCGTTCGGATCCCGTCCGCGGTTTGGGCTACAACGAGATCATCGATCCCGGGGATCAAGCGGACGAGCATCAGCTTGGTGCCGCGATTGGTGGTGGCCTGATGGATGAAGTCGACGTTCGAGGTTGCCATTCCCCAAAGATAGGTCCGCCGCGGCCTGCCGGAGCCAAGTCGTCAACGTGCAGTCTGACACCCGCGGAGGCAACGCCTCACAGGATCACCCGGACGACCCAATGGGCGGGGCTGTATTCGAGCCGTTTGAAGGGGATCTGCGAATCCGCGAGGAGGCGTTTCGCATGCTCCAACCCGTCCCGGAAAAGGTTTTCCACGGAGAAGCCTGTCGCGGTGAAATAGATGCTCACGCCATCCGCTGCGATGCCGCGCGAGGTCAAGAAACTGCGCAGCTGCTCCGCTGCTGCAACCCGACGCGCTTTCACGTCTGCGGCGACCCTGGCTTTGCGATCGATCGCAGCAACGACCCATTCGGGCGAGATGGCCGCAGGGAGCTTGGACGTGTGCAGAAGGAACTGGAAAGTGGTGAGGTCAAGGACGGTGAGCGCTCCCCCCTCAGTGTTCACGGACACCTGTCGGCCAAGTATGGCGCCCACCCGCTCTCCGAGTTCGGTATTCATAGGCCCAAAGATAGGAGGCACGCCCGGCCGTCCCAAAACGCAAACCCCGGTTCGCGATTCGCGAAACCGGGGCGTGTGAATACTAAACAAAGTCGAACAATCAGTTCACCTGGCCATGTTCCAGTTACATGCGGCCGAACGGCAGATTCGACGTTGATTCGGCGGGCTCGGCGGATCGTGTCCGACTGTCCCGACGACCGAAGCGGGCCGGACCGGCGCCGAGCGAGTCGGCACGGCTGTAAGGGGCCCGAAACTGGCGAGCAGGAATCCTCGCATCAATGCCCCGATGGCAGACAGAAACCGCGGCGCGATTGACCAAGCGTAGCTCATCGAAGACGGGATGGGAGGGCCCGAAGGAGGTTACCGCATATCCCAGTTGACCATCGCCGGCGCCGGCCGATGTGCGACCTGGTGTTGATGAGCTCGGCGGTGATGGCACGGCCGACGAGCCGGCGACGGCACCGTGGCGATCGCCGGGCCGGTCGCAACGGCGGTCTGGGGGAGGAACATGGCGAGAAGGGAGCGGAGGAAGTTCATGAGAGGAAGATAGTATCTCGAGTTGCAGGGCGGAGTTGATCCACGTGCGGGCTATTTGCGGCGATCGACCGGCGCGGGAGAATTGGGCGCGTTCTTCGTCTCTTCCGTGATTAACGGGCGTCTAATGCGGCGAACGCGACCAATCGGCTCATCGAGGTCAGGCCGCTAGCTTCCGGCAAGCCCGGTAGATTGCCAGTGCCGCCTCGTTTGTCATGGACGGCTTGGTAGAGGGCGAAGTGCGTGGAGGCACGGGCGCCGCCGGGACCAAGCGAAGACGCCTGGACGGATCCGCTTCCCGAGCTGCTTTCAGCGCGCTGTCGGCAGCCGCAACCTCCATCGGGATCGAGGCGCCCTGCCATCGGCCCCCGACGTGTTCTTCCATGGCAAAGTATCGTTCCGGTGTCTTCATGGGAAACTGTAGAGAGCGCGAACCGCTTATGCCGCATACGGCATACGGACGGCCCGCGCACGCCGGCGACTCGCCCAGCGCAGAGCATGCTCCCGCATCTTCGCACGTGTGAAACTCAGCGGCTGGCCGATGTGGCTCTTGTCGCCCGTGTCGCGCCAGAAAACAGCGATCGCAAGGTCCTCGATGTCAGCGCGCGAACTGATCCGCGGCTTGCGGACCGGAACCATCACAACAGAGGAGTCGGCGGTGGCGTTCATGCCATTAAGATAGGGACCGAGCACGAAATCAGATGAGGTGATCGGCACCTCTGCGGGCTAGGTGCGTGCCTGCGCCCCCGAAACCCTCTCCAAGTGCTCGGCGGAGCTGACAACCCGAACCCGCGCCGGCCATTTCAGCCGCAGTTGCGAACCGCAATCTGCCAGATGCTACGCGAAACTGCGGGCTATGTGCTGGCGTAATCCAGGGCTTCACCCGTCGCCAAAGGAGAGGAATTCTAGCTCTCCCTCGCTCACCAGCGCCGAGGCAACCTCGCCGCGCTTGGATGCATCGAGATTCATTCGTCCAACTGCAGGCCGGGCTGTGTAGTCGCCCTTTGTGTGCCCATGGACAACGAAGTGCCCCGGCCACGGTTCTGACGCCTCGAGAAACCCGGATCGGATCCACGCCCAATGGGGGTGAGAACTGCCCCGCGCGCGCGGCATTTCGAGTTTCCCCTGAGCGAGAAAGGCATTGAGGTGTGCGTCGTCGGCACCGGCAGGAACTCCCGCGTGAACGAATAGCACATTGCCGGTGACCGCCCACGGGGCCCACTCGTCGATGTCTAGGCTCAGGTGCTCGAGCATGTCCGGCAGTTGGTGAAGCATACCGGCCGCCCACTCTCCCCCATTGCGTCCCCAATCGACCGCTGCACGTCTACGCATCTCGGCATCGGGATGAGAAAGCGTCGCGAACATGAACTGCTCGTGATTCCCAAGGAGAAGATCACAGCGATAGGCCTTCCGAAAATCCGCCACCAGCCGCAAGCACGCCAGCGACGACTGCCCGCGATCGATCAAATCTCCAAGGAGAATGGCTCGCGCCGCGCGTCCCTCATCAATGAGGCCGGCGGCATAGTCGAGCGCACGGTTGAAGGCGGTCAGCTTCCCATGCACGTCACCGATCGCAAAGACCGGCTCATCGGGCCGGCACAATGCAGCGGCGAAGTGGCCCGAACAAGCAAGTGGTGACGGCGGCTGCATATCGCGCCGCAAAGATAGTGTGGGCCGTCA
>DASWVO010000314.1:0-12408 GCA_036406235.1 Opitutaceae bacterium | reverse complement strand
TCATCGAGCGCATTCTGGAGGTTGAGGCTGATATTCCAGCGCACCCCGCGCGGCAGACGCCGGGTGTAACCGATCAGGAAGTTCAGCAGCGTGCTCCCCTCGCCGTAGGTCGGCGTGACCGCGCCGCCGGCGGCCGTGTTGTAGATCACCGAACCGCTGCGGTGATTCAGGCCCACGCCGAAATCGACGTTCTTCCACGGCCCGCCCTGCACGGTGTACTTCGTGAAGAGACTGAACGAGTGCTTGTTCGATCCGATCGTCTTCGCGCCGGGCACCGAGGTGGCAAGGAAGTCCTCGAGGGTGGTAATGTTGGGCGTGAGCGACGCGCCGACCGCCGGGTCCGACGCCGCGAACGCCTTCCAGTCGGCGAGATGGCTTTCGATGTAGCTGCGCGTCGTGGCCGAGGTCTCGGTCGTCTCCGCATCGGCATAGCCGTAGCCCGCCTGCAGCGTCCAGCCCGGCAGCACGTTGGCCCACACCTCGATCTCGTAGCCCTCCGATTCGACTGCTTCGCGGTCGAAGCTGCCGCCCGTCGTCGCGTTGTCGGCGTAGCCGGGGCGCGCCGCGTTGGCTGCCGGACTCGTCCAGATGTTATTAATGGCGTTCACCGTCGTGTTGAGGTTGACGCCGCGGTTCGACTGCTTCGCGTGAAAGACGCTTGCCTGGGCGTAGAGCTTGCCCTCAAGGAAATCCAGGCGGAGGCCGCCCTCCTCGCCGCGGCCGAGCTGCGCGCCGACGGGATCTCCGTTAAGCAGCGTGTTGCCGAAACCGGTCGGCCGGTATGATTCAGCGGCGGTGGCGAAAAACGTGAGCTGCTTCCTCGGCTGCCAGATTGCGCCGCCCGTGAGCGACGTGTTGTAACCCTCGAACCGCAGGCGCTCGGGCGCGTCAGCGCGGTTGATCAGACCGTTGGTGTCGCGGAAGCCGGTCTGCGCATACGAGCGGGCGTAATCGCGGCGGAGGCCGATGAGGGTGCGGAACCGGCCGTGAAGATATTCGCCCGAAGCGTTGAGCTGGGCGTTGCCCGAGTAGGTCGTGTTGATCGCGGCGTTCTGCGTCGTGAGGTACTCCGCGCGCAGACCGGTGGCGGGGTCCGAGACCGGGTCGATCGAGCCGGTGTTGGCGTTACTGTCGCCGCCGGAAAGATACACCCGCCGGCGAACGAGCAGCGCCTGGCTGTTGAAGGCCAGCGGAGTCGGATTGTTCACAATCACCTCGCGCTGCACCTGGTTGTTGAAGACTTCCTGACGCAGACCGGCGCTCGCAAAGAGGCGTTGCTTCATCCAGTCGACCGGCTGCCAGTCGTAAACGAGATTAACGCGGCCTTCAGGGATGTGGTGGTGCGCGCGGCGGTTATCCCAGGAGTACTCAAGGTAATACTCGCCGAAGTGCGGATTCGGGGCTCCGCCCGGCAGCGTGGGGTTCGGATCGCGCCGGATCGAGTTGTCGGTCGTCTGCTTCCGGTAGTTCGTATCCGTTGTCACATTACCGACGATCTGCAGGTTCAGATTGTCACCCAGCCGCTGGTCGACCGAGACCGTGAACGTGTGGTAGTTGAAGTCGTGCGAGTAGGAAGGGCCGAAGACGTGCAAGCCCACCGGGTAGACCGACGTGTCCTTCACGGCGGCCGACTGCGCCTCCGTGAGGCCGCCGGTCTGCCCGAAACCGCGCCAGTTGCGCAGTTCTCCCACGCTGGCGTCCCATACCCAGTAGTTCGCGCCCGTCGCCGGACTCAGCCGCTGGGTGCCGGCCGGAGTGGCGCCGGGGCCGGCGGGGAATGGCGTCGTGCCGTCCCACATCGAATACTGGTCGAGGGGAATCGTCTGCGGCACCCGGCGGTCGAGCTTGGAGTATTCGCCTTCGAAGCGCACTTCGGTGTCGGCAAACGGCCGCCAGGTGGCGGCGAGGTGCGCGCCCTGCCGGCGCTGGCCGACCCAGTTCTCCCAGTTGTCCTTGTCGTCGAAGACGAGATTCACGCGCACGGCGACGTTGTCGCGCAGCACCTGGTTGTGGTCGACCGTGCCGCGCCACTGGTTCCAGCTCCCGACCCGCAGGCCGACCGCGGTGAAATCGCGGAAACGCGCGCGTTTCGTATTGATATTGAGCATACCGCCGGGGTCGGCGTCGCCGAAGAGGATGGCGTTGGGTCCGCGCACGATGTCGATGCGCTCCGTGCTGAAGCCGTCGCTCGGGTTATACCAGAGAAAGAAGTTCCTCGACTGGTAGGCGTTCTCGATGCCGCGGAAGAGGAAGCTGTTCACGTCGAAGCTGCTGCTCGGCTTGTAGCCGCCGCCGATGGCATACTGCATCGCGCCGAACGCATCCGTCGCGCCGATGTCCTTGATGAAGTCCTCGGTCATCACGGTGATGACCTGCGGCACGTTCTTGAGCTCCTCGCCGGTGCGCGTGCCGGCGAGCGTGGTGCCGGCGCGGTAGCCGACGTCCTTGCTGGAGTTTACTTCGAAGACGGAAAGGCGGATCGCCTCCTCGTTGTCGGCGGTCGCGGCCGGCGCAGTCTGCGCCGACGCGAGTCCGGTGACGGCGGCCGCGCCCCAGGCGCACAGCGGAAGGCGCAGGGTGGCTCGGCGGACAAAGGTCGTAATCGGGGTCATGGTGGGGTGGTGGGAAATCACACCGCCGGGAGGGTGCGGTTGCAGGTGGCGGTGTATGCCTCCCGGGATGTTCTCACCGGAATCGGGTCGCAATGAGGGCTCAGTTTATGGCGTTTAAACAGCGCCGCGCGTCGCGCGGCAATCGTGGTGCAGCGCGCCTTGCAGGCAGCCAGGCGTGAACTCGATTTCCCAGAGGCTCTCGCCGAGCGCGCGCACCGGTAGCTCCGCGCTGGCCACCGGCGTCGCCGACCAGAGCCACACGCGGCCTGGCTCCGGGACCGCCAGGCAGCAGCGACCCAGCTCAGGCGTGAACTCCGCGACAAAGGCCGGTGCGAGATACTTGTCCGGCGCGCCAAGCAGCGCCCAGCCGTGCTGCACGGGCGAGAGGACGAACAGCGCATCCTCTCCGGCGGAAAGGGTGAACCACTCTCGCGCCGACAGGCGCCATGCCCGGCCCGCCCGCACGTCAAGCGCCACGACCGCGCCGGTGACGGCCTCGCCGCGGCCGAGCATGTGCCGGACCGACACCAGATCGGCGGGATCGATCTGCCCGACGACCGGGCGGTCCGGATGCGCAAGGTTATAGCAGCCGATCGCGGCGCCGCCGTGCGGCAGCGGCGCACCGGCACGATACGCGCAGCCCGACTCGTACGGATCCTCGAAAATGCTGTCGGGCAGCGGCTGGGCGGGCGCGAGCGGCCGCAGCAGCCGTCCGTCGGCGAAACAAAGCGGCATGATCAGCTCGGGGCGGAACTGCCCGGGCGAATCGGATAAATAGATCGGGCCGCCCGAGAGGGCCTTGCTGCGCGCCATCGCGCCGGCCGCGACCGGATCGCTCGAGTGAAACATGTCGTGGTCGCCCCAGACGGTCGGCGCGAGCCAGAGCATGTTGCCGAAGGAATTGTGCAGGTGGTGCTTCGCGCGCCAGGCGTCGCCGCACTTGTAGTCCTCGCTGCAGCGCGTGACCGCGCTCACCGGCGTGTGAAACGCCCCGACGCCGTTATGGGCCATGCAATTGATCAACTGCCCGCCGAAGTGCCGCCGCACGACGCGCTCGAGCGCCTGCTTGGCGGCCGCCGAGGCCGCCACGGCGTTGGGCACACGCCCGGCGTAGAGCTTCAGGTTGCCGGCCTGGTTGTCGACCTTGAGGAAATGGATGCCCGCGGCGGCCGGCGTCAGAAGATGCTCCCAGAATCGCTCGAGCGCCGCCGGATCCGCGCCCGAAAGCGCCGTGCGTTCGTCGAGATGCACCAGCGCCGCGCGGATGTCGGCAGGCCAGTCCCCGCGGGGGTCGACGCCTCCCCAATAGCCGTTGAAGTTCATCCAGATTCCCAGCCAGCTCAACCGGCTGCCGCGGAGCGTCTCGAGCAGCGGCATCCAGCCCTGCGGGAAGCGGACGGGGTGCGTGCCCGCGCGGCGGATACGCCGGGTCGCGGGATCCGCTCCGGCGGCCGGCGCCGTTCCTTCCTGCGTTTCGATCGTGCCCAGCTCGCCGTCATCCACATGCCCGTCATCGATCAACGCCCAGCGCACCGGCACCGGCGACGCGGCGAGTCCCCGGAGGGCCGCCACCATGGACGGCTCGTCGATGGCGAGCTTGTACTCCTCGAACGAGCACCAACCGATGTAGTTGAAAACTGGCGACGCCGGCTTGGTCCGGCGCAACCGGCCGACGCCGGCCATCGCCGGATGCGCCAGCGCCACCTCCCACACCCGCTGGCACGCCGCATAGGGGTCGGCATCGGCGGCATACGCGAGCAACGGCAGCCCGGCGGTGAGCGGCTCGGAGCCGAAGTGCGACACCTCGAGCGAGAGTCCGGCGCCGTCGCCGCGCAGCCAGGCCATCGCCGCCGGCCCGGTCAGCGGCAGCAGCGCGAGGTGCCCGCCCCCGGCCAGACGCAGGAGAAGAAACAGCCCGCCGCGCTTCACATCGTGCAGCGAGCGCACCGGCAGGGGCTGGCATTGGTTCAGTCCTTCGGGCCAGAGGTCGAGCGCGGGGTTGATCGCGTGCCGCTGAAAGGGCGCGTGATACACCGCTTCGCACCACAGGGGGAGAATGATTGCGAGGCGCGCCGCGGCGTCGGCTCCGGCCGGTAGCGGAACCGAGTCGCGGTACACCACGCCGGCAGAAGCCCGCGCCAGCAGCGCCGGGAAATCGATCGGGTCGAGGGAGAACGAAGGTGCGAGGGGCTGGGCAACATAGGAGGAAAGACTCATCGCCCCTGCCGTGCCGCAGCCCGCGTCGCCCCGCAACGCCCCGCCGGCTTATGCCGTATAGGTTGCCCGCGCACGGTTATTCGGCATAAGGCAGGGCAGCGTTTATTCCCCTTCCCGCGCACGCACGCTCGCCGCCATGCCCCTCTCACGCCTCCTCCGCCTACTCGGTCTCGCGCCCGCGGCCTCGCTTCTCGCCGTCTCCGCGCCGGACTCCCCGCCCGCCCCCGCCGCCCGTCCCAACATCCTGTTCGTGGCCGTCGATGACCTCAACGCCTACGTGAGCTTCCTGCGCGACGAGCCCGACAACTTCCTGCGCAAGGTCTATCCCGACGATGCGCTCCGAGCGGCCGTCACCCGGCGCCTCACGCCCAACCTCGACCGGCTCGCCGGCCAGTCGCTGATCTTCTCCCGCGCCTACTGCCCTTCCCCGCTATGCGGTCCGTCGCGCACCGCGCTGCTCACCGGAGTACCGCCGCATATATCCGGTTATTACCAACACCGGACGCTCTTCCGCGCCCAGGAGGCGCTGCGCGACGTCGCCACGCTTCCCGAATACCTCAAAGCCGGCGGCTACGTCAGCGTCGGCTTCGGCAAGGTGTTTCACGGTCCCGTGCAGCGCCGCAATCCGGACGGCACGATGGCCGACTGGCCCGACATCGAGCGCTCATGGACGCAGTTCCTCCAGCGTCAGATCGGGCCGCGCGGTCCCGGCGGCAAGGTCACGCGCTCGCCCTACAGCCCTGGCTCTGGCGCGATGGCGGCGTGGGACAGCGGCAATCTCAAGACCGACGCCGACACCGGCGGCGGGCGCAAGCCCGACATGGACGAGCTGTTCAGCTTTGGCACGATCGACTTGCCGGCCGAGCAAACCTTCGACTACGAGAACGCGGCCTTCGCCGCCGAGCTGCTCATGAAGCGCCGCGGCACGCTCGCCGATCGTTCCGGACAGCCGGTCGAGATCAACCTGCCGGAGGACCGGCCCTTTTTCCTCGCGTGCGGGCTCTACGCGCCGCACCTGCCGTGGGTCGTGCCGCCGGAGTTTTTCGAACGCGTGCCGCTGGAGGAAATGGCGATCGACGATGCGCTCGTGCGCTGGGTCGAGGAGGACATCCGCGACCTGCCGCCGCAGGCCCTCGCGGAGTTCATCCAGCAAGACTGGGACAAGATCAAGGCGCTCGGCGAGCAGCGCGATGGTCCCGGCGGCGTAAAGGCCGCCTGGCGCGCCGCGCTCCAGGCCTACCTCGCCTCGATCGCCTACGCGGATCACTGCCTGCGCCCGCTGGTCGACGCGATCGAGCAACATCCGGCCCGCGATCACACGATCGTCGTACTCTGGAGCGACCACGGCTGGAATGTCGGCGACAAGCGCCGGTTCCGGAAACACGCCCTCTGGGAAGGCGCCAACCACTCGGTGTTGCTCGTGCGCGATCCGCGTCTTCCGGCGAGCACGCGCGGCGCCGTGTGCCCCGTCGGCGTGAGCCTGCAGGACCTATATCCGACCTTGGTCGCACGCGCCGGCCTGCCGCGTCCGGAGCATGTTTACGGACACGATCTGACGCCTCTGCTCGAGTCGCCGGAGGGCGCGTGGGATCGCCCGGTCCTCATCACCTACAACCCGCACAACCACGCCGTGCGCACCGCCACCTGGAGCTATTTACGTTATCGCGACGGCGGCCAGGAGCTCTACGATCTCGCCCGCGATCCGTTCGAGTACCACAATCTCGCCGACGATCCGATGCACGCAGACCGGTTGAAGGAAATGGACGCGCTGCTGAATCGCCTGCTCGCCGAAACGCCGGCGGACCAGCGCTGAGCTGACGGCGGGAAAACCCGGAGTTCCGCCAGGACAGGCGGTCCGGAGCTCGCGCATCAGCCCTCCCCCCTCGACTCTCGCCGGCCGTTCATTGCACGCGGATTTCGACGATGAAAGATCCCGTGCCGCCCGGCGGGACGCATTGAAGGCCGACTCCGGTCTCGGGCGCGTTGGCCGGCGCCATGAAGGGCTCGACGCAGAAGAACGGCGCCGCGTCGCTTTCCGTCCAGAGGACGATCGAGGACTCCGGCGGCGGGCCATCCTCGCCGCCGAGCACGAGCTCGATGCGCTCGTCGCTCCCGACCGGGCCGAAGCTCACCTCCGACCCGGACAAACCCGACCAGAACGTCAGACGCAAGGCCGGGTCGACCAGCGCCCGCGGGAATACCGGCGCCGGCCCCGCCACGAGCCCGTGGCCGGCGCGTCGCCACGAACGGGTCGCTGGCACCGCGATGACATAATCGTCGCGGGACGCGCCGGCGCTCCACGGCACGGCAAAATACGGATGGAGTCCCGCCGCCCACGGCAGCGGCACCGTACCGTCGTTCGCGAGCCGCAGCTCGCAGCGCATCGCATATTCGAAAAATCGATACACGACCGTGAAGCGGTAGCGGAACGGATAGGCGGCTTCCGCGGTCTCGTCGGGGGCAAATCGCGCCGTGAATCCATCGCTCGCGATCGCCTCCACGGAGAAGCGCCCCTGGCGGGCGAAGCCGTGCATCGGCATCGGCCGCACCACCCCGTCCTCCGCGCGCCAGGTATGCGGCCGGCCGTCGCTCGTTGAAGCGCCCGCGAAGGGAAACAGCACCGGTATCCCGCCGCGCGCCCGGGCGAGGTCCGCCGCCTCCGTTTCGCGCACGCCATAGATGACCGGGCGCACCGTGCCATCGGCGCGCCGCACATCCCAGGAAAGCAGCCGTGCGCCCCGCTCCGGCGCCGCCGAGAAGTGCGAGCGCCCGACCGTCCAGGACACGATCCGGCCGCCGTCGCGCGACACCGCCACTGCGCCGTCCGGCAGGTTCGGTTCTCCGGCGCCCAAGGCCGCGCCGGTGCACACGAGCATCGCGGCGACGGCTGCGCGGGAGAGGCGGAGGTGGCGCGCGGCGGACATGGAAGGAAGCCGCACCGCTCAGGCGATGCTGACCCGCGGCATCGGCAGCGGCTGGTTCTCCATCTCCGCGCGCACCATCCGCTCCAACAACTGCCGCTTCACTTCCTGCGCCGCGGGCTCCGCCCAGAGGTTGCGCCGCTCGCCAGGATCTTCCTGCAGGTCGAAGAGCTCGCCGACGCCGCCCTGGCGGTAAACGGTGAGCTTGTAGCGCGCCGTCACGAGCGTGTTGAGGTGCACCGTCGTCGGCTGGTGCCGGTTTTCGACGAGCACGCAGTCGCGGCCTGGCGCCTCGGGGTCGGCCCATGTCGCCCACTGGCTGCGCGCCGACATCGTGGCGGGCACCTCGAGCCCGGCGCACGCGAGGAAGGTCGCCGGCAGGTCGACGAGCGTCTGCAGGCGCGGGTCACGCCGGCGGGCGGGAATCCGCCCAGGGAACCGCGTGATCAGCGGCACGCGCAGGAGGTCTTCATAGTGGAACGGCCCCTTGGCTACGAGCCCGTGCTGGCCAAACAGATGCCCATGGTCGCTGGTGAACACGACGAGCGTGTTATCTGCGAGCCCCGACACTTCGAGATGGTGAAGAATCCGGCCGACGTATTTGTCGAGCAATGACACCATTCCGTAGTAAACCGCCATGTCGCGCTGCCGGCGCTCACGATCCCGGCGGTGCGAATGGAACCCCAGCACCCGGTGGCCGCCCTGCTCCTCCCATGCGGAGAAATCCGGCGCTTCCTCCTGCGTGAGGCGATGGTGGCGCGGGTTCACGTCATGTTCGCCGGGATCGATCTCCGGCGCCTGCAACCGGCGCCAGTCGTAAAGGGTGTCCCACGGTTCGGGAGCGAGGTACGGGGGATGCGGATCGAAGAAGCTCGCCCAAAGAAAGAATGGCCGGCCCTCCACCCGGGCTCGGTCCATGCCTGCGGCGGTCCGCTCAGCGATCCACGCGTTGTAATGGTATTTCTCCGGGATTGCCCAGCGGTGGACCGAATCGTCCTTCGTGCCGGCCGGAGGCCGGAAATAGCGGCGCCAGTCCGCGCAGCCCCGCGCCTCGAGCCATTGCCCGTAGTGCTGGCCGGCGTGCCCTTCGTCGGTGTGGTTGCGCGTCAGCTCGACGTGCTCGAAACCGTAGAACGGGCCGTGAAAGCCCCGCCAGAAGGTGTCGTCGTGGAGCGTCGGATACGCCTCGATCGAGGGATGCCCGGGCGTGGCCGCCAGCGGCTGGAAATGAGCCTTGCCGATGAGGCTCGTGCGGTAACCCGCTTCCTGCAGGCGCGCGCCGACGGTGGGCACGTCCTCCGGAAGCTTCGTGCCGAGCGACCACGCGCCGTGCCGGCTCGGCCACAGGCCGGTGATCATCGAAGCACGGGAGGGCGTGCAGGTCGGATTCGGACAATAGGCGCGCGTGTGCAGCGTCCCCTCGGCCGCCAGCCGATCGAGCGAGGGGGTCCACAGCGTCGGGTTGACCGCGCCAAGTGTGCTCCAGTGCTGCTGGTCGGAGGTGATCAGCAGGATGTTGGGTTGATCCGGCATGGCGGGCGATCAGTCGACCTTGGATGCGGCGCGGGCCGGCGGCGCGCCCGGCACCCACGGGAGGCGTTGGTGCAGCTCGGACGCGAGCGTCCGCTGCGTGGCCGCGTATTCCGCCCAGCCGGCGAGGTTGCGGTGCTCGCCCGGGTCCGACTCAAGGTCATAGAGCTGCACGCCGTCGGCGCCGCGCTCTCCCCACTCCGAATATCGATAGCGCTCCGTGCGGATGCTGCGTCCGTAAGCGCCGGTCCGGGAAATCCATACCTGCGAGAGTGCCGGGTGCGGCCATGGCCTTTCCGGATCCCGCAGGAGCGGCGCCAGCGAACGGCCGTCGAGTCCGCCCGGGATCGGAAGGCCGGCGAGTTCGAGGGTTGTCGGAAAGATGTCCACGAATTCCACAAGCCGGGTGCACGCCGGCGTGGGCGGCAGACGCGGCGAGGCAATGATCAGCGGCGTGCGCAGCGCCGGCTCGAAGAGGCTTTCCTTGAACCATTGCCCGTGCTCGCCGAGGAGGTAGCCGTGGTCGCTCCAGAGTACGACGAGCGTGTTCTCCGCGAGTCCGAGACGCTGCAGCCCGTCGAGCACGCGCCCGATCTGCGCGTCGACGAACGACACGCACGCGTGATACGCACGTATCGCCTCCCGCCGCTCCTCCGGGTTCAGGCCGAAAAAGGGCGGCCAGGTCCACAACCCGGCGCGCGGCACCGTCGCAAGCTCCCCTGTCGGATCCGGCGGCGCCGGCATGGTCTCGAGCGGATGCAGATCGAAATAGCGACGCGGCGCGACAAAGGGCAGATGCGGCCGGTAGAAGCCCGCCGCGACAAAGAACGGCCGCCCCCGGTCCCTGGCCGACTCGAGCAGGCGGAGTGTTTCGGTCGCAACCTTTCCGTCCGTCTGCTCCTCGTCCGTGCCGTCGGCCGCGAAGATGCGGAGCGCCGTGCCGGGTCCCCGGCCGGGCGTGAGGTTCTTGAACAACGCCTCGTCGTCCTTGTCGCGCCCGCGGGGGTTCACGCGCTCGTCCCACGAAGCGGGATCGTCCGGTCCGTCGAGGCCGATGTGCGCAGGCACGCCGGCATGAAAGACCTTGCCCACGCGCGCCGTCCAGTAGCCTTCGCGCTTGAACGCCTGCGGCAGCGTCACAACGTCCGGCACGTTCGCGCGGAAATGCGTCGGCAGATCGTGCACGGCCACGCGGTCGGGGCGGAGTCCGGTGAGCACCGACGCGCGGCTCGGGTTGCAGAGCGGAAACTGGCAATAGGCGCGGCTGAACAACGTACCGCGGCGCGCGAGCGCATCCAGGTGGGGCGTGCGCGCCACGGCGTCGCCGTAACAACCAAGGTTGGCCCCGAGGTCGTCGATGGCGATCAGGAGCACGTTGAGCCGCGGCGCCGGCGCGTCGGCCCGGGCGGTCACGCCGACGCCGGCGAGGCCACACAGCGAGGCGAGCGCCGCGATCAGGCGGCGGACGGTGGAGAAGGTGAGCATTTGGGCTAAGAGTTCGCCTCCGCCTGCATCGGCGAAGACGCACGCTCAGGCAAATCGGGCCCGCGTCGTTCACAATGTCCGCCGGGTTTATGCCGTATCACTCACGAGAGCCCGGGACGCGCTCAGGCAGGCCGGCTTATACGGGTTAACGCGCCGTTCCCTCGCGCGCCGGTCCGCGACGTGGTCGGCTCGACGTCGCCCGCCCCGCCCTGCTTTACCCAACGTCCGGTTTCGGTTTTCCTCATGCCCACGATCACCTCTCCCGTGCCCACTGCGCCCGTCTCCACCGCCCTGCCCTGGCGCACACGTCTCGCCTACGGGTTCGGCGGCATCCTCGACCAGTGGGGCATCTTCGGCACGAAATCGACGGCCAACGTCGTCTTCAACGTCGTGCTCGGCGTCAGTCCGGTCACCATCGGCGTGGTGCTCGCGGTCGCGCGGCTCTGGGACGCCTTCGCCGATCCGCTGATGGGCTCGATCTCCGACAACGCCCGCACCCGCTGGGGCCGGCGAAAACCGTTTGTAGTGATCGGAGCGATACTCTGCGGTCTGACCTTCCCGATCGTCTGGATGCTGCCGCTTTCGCTCGGCGCACAGGGGCAGTTCCTCTGGCTGCTCCTCAGCCTGCTCGTCTTCTACTGCGCGTTCACGGTCTTCACCGTGCCCTACCACGCGATGGGCTACGAGCTCGCCACTGGCTACCACGAGAAGACCTCGCTTTTCGCCGTGCGCACCTTCATCGCGCAGACGGTCTCAATCATCATGGCCTGGACCTTCCCCATCCTGCAGTCCGGCTGGCTGGGCGATCCAGTCCGGAGCGTGCACACCCTCGGGTGGATCATCGGAGGCGTCATCCTCGTGTTCGGCGTGCTTCCGGGCCTCTTCGTGCCGGTGGAACGCGCCCCGGCCGCCTCCCGGCAGCCCGCGCTGGGCTTCATCGAAAGCCTCCGCATCGCCGCGCGCAGCCGCCTGCTGCTGCTCGTGCTGACGATCGCCAGCATCTCGCTTGTGGGGCTCAACATGGTGAACCTCCTTGGGAACTACATCACGATCTACTACGTCTTCGGCGGCGATCCCACGGCCGCCGCGCCGCTCGTGGCGCTGACCGGATCGCTCTGGGCGCTGCTCTCCATGCTGCTGAGTCCCGTCGTGGCTTGGTTTTCGCGGCGGGTGGGCAAGCGCGCCGCGTTCGCCTGGCTCCTCGGTTGCGCGCTGATCGGCACGCTATCCAAATGGTGGCTCTACACGCCGGAGCATCCGTATTGGCAGCTCGGCGTGATCGTGCTGCTCACCCCCGGTACGCTCAGCCTTTGGCTGATCTCCGAATCGATGGTCGCCGACGTCTGTGAATACGACCGCCTGCGCACCGGACGGCGCACGGAAGGAGTCTACAGCGCCCTCTACGCCTGGCTGCTCAAGGGCGGCATCGCGCTCGCCCTGCTGATCGCCAACCTGATCCTGCAGTTCTCGGGCTTCGACGTCGCGCGCGGCGCCGACCAGTCGCCGGAGACGATTCTGTGGCTGCGCGCGCTCTTCGCCTTCGTGCCCGCCGTGTCGCTGCTGGTCTCATTGGTCCTCCTGTCCTTCTACCGCCTCGACGAGGCGACCATGAACGATGTCCACCGGCAGCTGAATGCCACACC
>DASWVO010000313.1:0-8936 GCA_036406235.1 Opitutaceae bacterium | reverse complement strand
CACACTTGCGCCTCCGGCTGCTCCCCACCCGGTGTTGCCACCGATGCAGTTGCCTTCAGCTGCCGCCGACTTCCTGTCTGCCGGCGGGTCTAGACTTTCACTGACTGGGTTCATGACATGCGAGGCCGCACTAGCCGTGGGTTTTAACCCACGGATACCAGACACAAACACACCGCGTCGCATAGTGACGCTTGCCGCGCTCAGGCATCGCTACGCGACGCGGTTCATATCCGTCAATTTCCGTGGGCTGAAGGCCACAGCTACGATCATTTCCTCGCTACGCGAGGCACCGAACAGCCCCGAATTGCCGAAAGGCATTACCGCGAGTGCCGAAACGACATGAACCCCGTCTTCCGTCTTCCCTGCGTCCAACGCCTCCTGCCCGCCGCAGTTCTCCTCGCCGCGAGCCTGTCCTGCGCCGCCGCGGAGCGCGCGCCCGTGCCCACGCGGCCGAATGTCGTCTTCATCCTCGCCGACGATCTCGGCTGGGCCGATCTCGGCGTCTACGGGCAAACGTTCGCCGAGACGCCGCACCTCGACCGGCTGGCCGCGCAGGGTCTGCGGTTTACCCACGCCTACGCGCCGGCGCCGATCTGCTCCGCCTCGCGGGCGGCGATCCTCACCGGCCGTTCGCCCGCCCGTCTGCACTTCGAGTTCGTCACCAAACCCCGCGGCTCCGAGCCCCCACCGGGCACGAAACTCGTTCAGCCCCCGTTTCCGGAAAATCTCCCGCTCGAGGAAATCACGCTTGCGGAGGCGCTCGCGCCCGCCGGCTACACCAGCGGCTTTTTCGGCAAGTGGCATCTCACCGAGCAGCATAACCGGTATTTGGGCCATGGAGACACGTTTGGTCCGCGCCAGCAGGGCTTCGCGGTCACCTCGGAGGAGCGCGGCAGCCACCCTTACAACTATCCCGCCGGCGGGAAAAAGAACCCCGGCTTCGGCGACTTCGCTCCGGGGGAGTTCGCCCCCGACGCGCTTACCGATGAGGCGATCGATTTCCTGCGCAAGCAGCGCGGCCGGTCCGGTGAACCGTTCCTCCTTTTCCTGTCGCACTACTACGTGCACGACCCCGTGCACACGCGTTGCCGGTGGTTGCTGGACAAATACAGGGCCAAGGCCCGCCGCCTCGGCCGCGTGCTCGACGACGATCACCTGCGCTATGCTGCGTTTGTGGATACGATGGACCATCTCGTCGGTCGCGTGCTGACCGCGCTCGACGAACTCGGCCTGGCGGAAAACTCGCTCGTCATCTTCACCTCCGACAACGGTGGCCATCCGCGTTTTGCCGACAATGGTCTGCGTGGCAGCAAGTGGACGCTCTATGAAGGCGGCGTGCGTGTGCCCTGGCTCGTCCGCTGGCCCGGCGTCGTCCCCGCGGGCGGGACCAGCGACGTTCCGATCGTCGGCACGGACCTGCTGCCGACGTTATGCGAGTTGGCGGGCGTTCCTGCGCCGGCCGACCGCGCGCTCGACGGCACGAGCCTTCTGGCGCTGTTCGCCGGTGCCGCCACGACGTTGGGCCGCGACATGCTCGTGTGGCATTTTCCCTTTTATCACCCGTGGTTCGTAGGGACGACGCCTGTCTCCTCCCTCCGCCGCGGCGACCTGAAGCTGCTCTATTTTCACGAAGACCAGCGTGCGGAGCTCTACGACCTCGCGGCTGACCCGCAAGAGCAGCACGACCTCGCCGCCGCCCGCCCCGACGACGCCGCCACGCTTCGCACCGCCTTGTTCGAGCGCCTCCGCGCCGCAGGCGCCCGCCTGCCGCAGCCGCGGTGAGGCACGGTGTGGCGCGCACTTTTTCAACTTTCTACATATGATCACCACCGTATTCCCCTTGAAACGAACATACCTCGCCGCGCTCGGCCTGCTCCTGGCCGGCCTGCTCTCCCCGGCGGGCGCCGCGGATGCAGCCGTCGAGAAGACCGACGTCTTTGTCTCCGGCAAAGATGGTTACCACACCTATCGCATCCCCTCCATCGTGCGCACGGCGAAGGGCACCCTGCTCGCGTTTTGCGAAGGACGGAAGGACAGCGGCAGCGACACGGGCGACATCGATCTTCTCGTGAAACGCTCGTCCGACGGAGGACGCACGTGGAGCGCGGCGATCACGGTGTGGGACGATGGCCCGCACACCTGCGGCAACCCTTGTCCGGTGATCGATGCCGAGACCGGCACAATCTGGTTGTTGTCGACCCACAATCTTGGCCCGGACAAGGAGGACGCGATCAAGAGCGGCTTCTCCACCGGCGGTCGCACGGTCTGGCTTTTTCACTCCAACGACGACGGGGCCACGTGGTCGGCTCCGCGCGAGATCACGGCCGACGTCAAGGATCCCACCTGGCGCTGGTACGCGACCGGGCCGGGCGTTGGCGTCCAGATCGAGTCCGGGCCGCACGCCGGGCGCCTAGTGATCCCTTGCGATCACACCGTGGCCGCCTCGGCGCGCCGTGAATCCAAATCATCGATACAAGGCTCGCACGTCATCTATTCCGACGATCACGGGCGCACCTGGCGGCGCGGCGCGGAGGTCCAGCCGCTGTATAACGAGTGCCAGGTCGTCGAGCTGTTCGACGAGCGCGGCACGCTGGTGCTCGACATGCGTTCCTACGCCCGCCGGGCGCGCCGCGCGCAGGTGACGAGCACCGACGGCGGCGCCACCTGGAGCGAGCCGCGCGACGTGCCGGAGCTTATCGAGCCCGTCTGCCAGGCGAGCATCCTGCGCGGCCCCGGCCGGACTATCCTGTTCTCCAACCCGGCGCATGAGTCCAAGCGGCTCAATCTCACGGTGCGCGCCAGCGTGGACAACGCGGCGACCTGGCCGCATGCGCTCGTCCTGCACCCGGGGCCGGCGGCCTATTCCTGCCTCGTCACGCTCTCGGAGACGGAGGCCGCCTGCCTTTACGAGAACGGCGTGAAACGACCCTACGCCAAGATCACGTTCGCCCGCTTCGACGTCTCCGCGCTAACGACCGGTTCCAAGCCGTGACATGCGGCCGCCGGCAATGTCCGAAAGGCATTAACACACGCTAGTTCCTCGCGGACAGTGTATTACGATTAGCGCAACCGTAGCGACCAGCGGCTAATTGGTCGTTAACCGATCCTACGCCGCCGCGGATGCCGCGCGAGCGGCGTAATCATATCAGTTGTGTTAAAAAGCGATCACATAACCCTTGGATCGCTGCCGCATCGTTTCAGGTTGGCGGTATGTCAGCCCCTTTTCTTGCCGGGAAAGTCATCGTCATCGTCGGAGGCACCACCGGTCTCGGCTTTTCCGCGGCCCGGGCGTGTGTCGACGCGGGCGCGTGCGTCGTGGTGGTGGGACGCGATCCGGACAACGCGGTCACTGCGGCCAATGCGCTCGGCCCGGCCGGAGTCACCGTTGTGGGCGACGCGGCGGACCCGGAGACGGCGCCCCGCGCGATCGCGGAGGCGGTGAAGCGGTTCGGCGGCTGCGACGGGCTGTATCATGTCGCCGGCGGCAGCGGACGGCGGATGGGCGACGGTCCTCTCCACGAAATGACCGACGAGGGCTGGCGTGCGACGATCGACCTCAACCTCACCTCGATCATCTATTCCAATCGCGCGGCGGTGCGGCATTTTCTCGAGCAGGGGCGGGGCGGAGCGGTCCTCAACATGGGCTCGGTGCTCGGCTGGTCGCCGTCGCGGCAGTTTTTCAGCACCCATGCCTATGCCGCGGCCAAGTCGGCCGTCATCGGCTTCACGAGGTCGATCGCCGCCTACTACGCGCCGCAGAACATCCGCGCCAACGTCCTGGCCCCGGCCCTCGTCGAGACGCCGATGGCCCGTCGCGCCGCGGGTGACGAGACGATTCTTGCCTTCATCAAGACCAAGCAGCCGCTCGACGGCGGCCGCATCGGCCGGCCCGACGACTGCGACGGCGCGGCGGTCTATTTCCTCTCCGACGCTGCACGCTTCGTCACCGGACAAGTGCTCGCCGTGGACGGAGGCTGGACGGTATCCGACGGACAGATACCCGCCGAGTGAACCGATGAGCGCACGCGAACACGTTCTCGGTCTCGATCTTGGCGGCACCCGCGTCAAGGCCCTCGCGCTCACCCCCGGCGGCGAAGTGATCGCCCGGGAGACGGCGCCGAGCGAGGGCTCCGACTGGCAGGAGCGGGTCAAGGGCGTGGTCGCCGCCCTCTCCGAACGGCTCGGCCCGCCGCTGGTCATCGGGGTGGCGGCTCCCGGACTCGCCGCCTCCGACGAGCGCAGCATTGCCTCCATGCCGGGACGCCTGCCGGGGCTGGAGGGGCTCGACTGGTCGGCCTGGCTCGAGGCTCCGCGCGGCGTGCCCGTGCTCAACGACGCCCACGCCGCGCTCCTCGGCGAGGTGTGGCAGGGCGCCGCGCGCGGCGAGCGCGACGTCCTGCTTCTGACGCTCGGCACCGGCCTGGGCGGCGCGGCCATGGTTGACGGCCGCCTGCTCCGCGGCCGGGTCGGCCGGGCCGGCCACTTCGGCCACATCACGCTCGATGCCGCGGGGGCGCCCGACATCGTCAACACGCCCGGCAGTCTCGAGGACGCCGTCGGCAACCACTCCCTCCCGCGGCGCTCCGGTAATCGTTATACGGATACTGCCACGCTGGTGCGCGACGCCGGGCGGGGTGAGCCTCTGGCGGCCGCAATCTGGTCCCGGACGGTGCGCGATCTCGCGGCCGGCATGGTCTCGCTCATCAATGCATTCGATCCTGCGGTGATCCTCGTGGGCGGCGGCATTGCCGAGGCCGGCGACGCGCTTCTCCGCCCGCTTGCAGGGGAGCTCGACCGCCTGGAGTGGCGGCCGGCCGGACACCGCGTGCGCATCGCCAAAGCCGGTCTCGGCGATCTCGCCGGCGCGTTCGGCGCGGCCCGCCGGGCGCTCGACCTCCACGGATTTCACATCCCATGATCACACCCACACCCTGCGCCGAATATCTCCTTCGCTGTCGCGAGATCGTTGACCGCGTCGCCACCCAGGAGGCCGCCATCCAGCAGGCCGCCGACTGGTTTTCCAAAACCATCCTCGCGGGCCGCATGGTTCACGTTTTCGGATCCGGACATTCGCGCATCATGGTCGAGGAGATGTGGCCGCGCTACGGTTCGTTCCCCGGTTTCAATCCGATCGTCGAGCTCTCGCTCTCGTTTCACAACCTCGTGGTCGGCGCCAACGGCCAGCGCCAGGCGATGTTTCTGGAAAACGTGTCCGGACTCGCCGCGCGCATCCTCCGCAACTTCGCCCTTTCGAGTGCCGACACGGCGCTCATCATCTCGTCGAGCGGCTGCAACGTCGTGCCGATCGAGCTGGCGGAGCAGTTCCAGCAGCACGGGATCAAAGTCGTCGCAATCGTCAGCCAGCGCCACCTCGAGGCCTCGACCAGCCGTCATGCCGCCGGGAAGAAACTCACCGACTTCGCGGACCTCGTGCTCGACACCGGCGCCCCGGTGGGCGACGCGATGGTGCGTGTGCGAGGACTGGATACACCGGTCGCGCCCGGATCGACGGTCGGCGGTTGCCTGCTGGTCAACACCCTGAAGGCCGAGATCGCCAGTCGGCTCACTGCTGCCGGACAGCCCCCGAAAGTCCTGAGCTCCGCCGCCGTCGTCGGCTCCGGGCGTGCCGTTCAGCTCTTCGAGAGCGCCTATGACGAACACGCGCACCGGCTTGCCCGGCTCTACGAAAACGTCGGCCAGCCCGCTTGAGCCATGCTGATCCACGACAAAGTCCCGCTCTTCGCCACCGCCGACGTCCTCGTGATCGGCGGCGGGTCGGCGGGCTGCTGTGCGGCGATCGCCGCGCGCGCGGGCGGCGCGGAACGCGTCCTGCTCGTCGAGCGCCACGGGTTCGCCGGCGGCACGAGTACGCAGATGCTGGATACGTTCTACGGCTTCTTCACGCCTGGCGAGCGGCCGCGCAAGGTCGTCGGCGGAATCCCCGACCGCGTGGTCGACGCGCTTGACGCCGCCGGCGCCGTGTTTCTCCGTCCCAACACCTACGGCGCGGGCACCGGCGTGAACTACAATCCCGAGCGCCTGAAACTCGTGTGGGACGAGCTCCTCGCCGCCGCCGGCGTGAAGGTGCTGCTGCATGCCACGCTCGTCGACGCGGTGCGCGACACCGCCGACCGCCTCACCGGCGTCGTCGTGTTCACGAAACGCGGCTTCCTGCGCGTCGATGCCGCGCGGTTTATCGATGCCTCGGGCGATGCCGACCTGTGCCACTGGGCGGGCGTGCCTTATGAGCAGGCTGGGGAGCTCGATCCCGCGCAAACGCTCACGACGACGTTCCGCATGAGCAACGTCGACCTCGCGGCCTACGAGACGGCGGGCGGGAAGAAGCTCCTCATGCAGCGCATGGCCGAGGCGGTGGAGCGCGGGACGCATCCGCTGCCGCGAAAAAACGGCAGCCTGCACCGGATGAACGCCCGCGGCTGCATTTCGACGGTGGCCGTGCGGGTGGCCGACGTGGACGCGACCGACGCCGAACAACTGACCGCCGCCGAACAGGAGGGCCGGCGCCAGGCGTTTGTTTACGAGAACTTCTTTCGCGAGTGCGTGCCGGGTTTCGCCGAATCGCACATCATCGGGCTCAGCCACCAGATCGGAGTGCGCGAGACCCGGCGCGTTTACGGCGAGTATCGGCTGACGAAGGAGGACTGTCTGCGGGTTGCGCGTTTCGAGGACCGGATCGCGCTGTGCGGCGCGCCGATCGAGGACCATCGTGCGTCCCCCGACGGCAAATCCGAGGAGACGGTTTGGGGCTACATCCCTGGCGGCGACGCCTACGACGTGCCGTATCGCACGCTGGTGCCGCGCGGCCGCGATGAGCTCTGGGTCGCGGGCCGCTGTTTCTCCGCAACCCACGATGCGCACGCCTCGTGCCGCTCGATGGGACAGACGATGAGCCTCGGGGCGGCCGCCGGCTTTGCCGCGGCGCTGTCGCTCGAGAAGCAATGCGGCGCGCGCGACCTCCCGATCGCGCTGCTCCAGGCGTCGCTGCGCGCGACGGGCGCGGTGCTCGAGACGCCCGCGACGATCGCCGCCACCGGCCCCGATGAGTGGCGAAAAAACCGCGTCGCATGAATGCCCGTTCCTTTGTCCGCACGGTCCTGGGCGACATCGAGCCCGACGAACTCGGCGTCACCTACGCGCACGAGCATCTCATCATCGACCCGAGTTTCACGACGCACGGCACGCCCGATTTCGAGTTGTCCGACGTGGAGCGCGGCGCGGTCGAGCTGGTGCAGTTTCGCGCCGCCGGCGGCCGTGCGCTCGTCGACTCGATGCCCTGCGATTCCGGGCGCAACGTACTGAAGCTGGTCGAGCTTTCGCGGCGGGCCTCCGTCCACATCGTTGCGCCCACCGGACTCCATCTCGCGAAGTACTACGATCCAGGCCATTGGGGCAACACCTACTCGGAGGACGAACTCGCCGCGCTCTTCGTCGCCGACATCGAGGAGGGCATCGACGCCCGCGACTACAACGGCCCGCTCGTCCATCGCACTCCGCATCGCGCTGGTATCATAAAAATCGCTACGGGAACCGCCTTCACCGCGCGCGAGCAAAAAATCTTTGCCGCCGCGGCGGAGGCCCACCGGCGGACGGGCGCGCCCCTCCTCACGCACACCGAGCAGGGCGAGCTCGGCCTCGAGCAGGTGGCGCGGTTGCGCGAACTCGGCGTCGACCTCCGCCACGTGGTGTTGTCGCATCTCGACCGCAAGCCCGACGCGGCGCTCCATCGCGAGATTCTGTCCAGCGGCGTGCGCGTGGAATACGACAGCGCGTTTCGCTGGAAGGCCGGACAAGGCAACCCGACGCGCGACCTGGTCGCCGCGCTGCTGCCGGAGTTTCCCGATCAGATCATGCTCGGCATGGACGCGGCCCGCCGCGGCTACTGGCGCAGCCATGGCGGCGCGCCGGGGATGAGTTTTCTCCTCGACGAGTTCACGGCGCAGTTGCGCGCGGCGGGCCTCGGCAGCGCGGATCTCCACCGCGTTTTCGTGACGACGCCGGCGGCGGCGTACTCGTTCCGAGTCTAGAGTCTCCCTGTCCATGAAAACTCCGATTGCATCCCCTGAATCGCCCGTGATCGCTTCCGCCGGCCCGGCGGCGGGCGCCGAGCTGCTTGCTTTCGAACTGGCCTTCACCGCCGCCCATCGCGCCCACGCGGAGGGAACGGCCGCGGCCCGCGAGGTCGCGAGTCTGCGTTTGCTGTTTCCGGCGGTCCTCCAGCCCATTGCCGATGGCGACCTGCTGGCCGGCCGCATCCGCTATCGCCTGGTGGGCTTCAGCCCGGAGCCGCGGGGATTTGGATACTACTGCTGCGCGGAGGAGATTCGCGCGCTGCTCGACTCCAGCCCGGTCACGGAGTCCCGCCGCGCCGCGATCGAGGAGATGCTTGCCTATTGGGACAGCCGCACCAGCAGCGCCCGGACGCGTGCCGCGTATCCGGCGGCGGTTGCGGCGGCGCTTCCGAGTGACGGCTGGACGACGGATAGCGGCGTGGGTTTTCCGCTCTATCGCCTCGCCGGCACGGTGCTCGACTACGCCAAGCTCCTCCGTCTCGGCCTTCCGGGACTCGGCGCCGAGATCGCGGCGCGGCGGGCCCGCTTGCCGCAAGGGGACACATCCGGCATGGAGTTCCTCGACACGCTGAGCGCCGGCCTCGAGGTGGTCGCGGAGTCCTGCCGCCACTACGCGGCCCAGGCGCGGGCGCTGGCCGGGGATTGCGGCGAACCCGCCCGCGAGGCGGAACTCCGGCGCGTCGCCGATTCCTGCGAAGCGATCGCTGTCCGCGCGCCGTCCACGCTGCACGAAGCCGCGCAGCTCACGTGGCTTTACGTCCTCCACAGCGGCACGTGGAACTACGGCCGGATGGACGTTTATCTCGGGCCGTTTCTCGCGGCCGACCTCGCGGCGGGCCGGGCGAC
>DASWVO010000312.1:0-25135 GCA_036406235.1 Opitutaceae bacterium | reverse complement strand
CCACCGCGTCGTGGACGGCGCCGTCGGCGCCCAGTACCTCGGCGCCTTGAAGCAGCTCCTCGAGAACCCGGTGCTGCTCCTCGTCTGAGCGCCGCGGCACACTGCCGACTGAACAGTATCACCGAAAAGGCGGTCCTCCGGGGCCGCCTTTTTTGTTACCCAAGCCGTCGCGGGCGCGTCATTTCCATCGTCAAGCCCCGCCCCTCTCCATGCGCCATCTCTGCATTTCGGCCCTGCTGCTCGGCCTGTTCGTCTCGCCCGCGCCGTCATCGTGCGCCGGATACGCCAAGCCCGATCCCGCCCGCGCCTTCCCCGACCTCAAGATTTACGACGTCGCGGGCCGGCCCTGGCGCGTTGCCCGCGAGGATTGGGACGGCGCCCGCCATCGCATCAAGACCGAGCGCGCCTGGAGCCACTGGCTCGCGAAGGAGCGCGCCGCGGTCGACCGCTGGATCGCCAAACCGCGCGACCGCGTCGAGTGGGCCGCCGGCTGGTCGCACGACGGCGTGAGCCCCAAGGATGGCTCGCGCCTCCTCTGGACCGAGGACGTGCCGGGCGAAGAGGTGGAGTTCTTTCGCAGCTCCACCGATCCCCGGGTACCGATCACGCCCAAGACGTTTGCCTGGTGGGTCGTCAATCTCCGCGGCCGCAACGTCGATACGATGGTGAGCGCCGCCCAGCTGTATCGACTCACTGGCGACGCGCGCTACGCCGCCTGGGCCGCCGGCCAGATGGATTTCTACGCCGACAATTATCTCAACTGGGCGCCGGTGCGCGACGGCGCCCGGCTTTTCTGGCAGACTCTCACCGAGGCCACGAATCTCATCAAGTTTGTCGAAACCGTCCGGCTGCTCGACGACTACGTCGCCCCTGCGCGCCGCCAGCGCTGGCGCGAGCAGTTTTTTGATCCGGAGGTCGCAGTGCTCAACGGAAACTATCAAAACGTCCACAACATCGCCTGCTGGCAGCGCGGGGCCGTCGCGCAGGTGGCCCTGCTCTTCGGCGACGATGCGCTCTGGCACGAGGCCATCGAGGGGGCGCATGGCATCCGCGCGCAACTCCGTGAAGGCGTCACCAGTGATTATCTGTGGCACGAGCAGTCGTTCGGTTACAACGGCTACGTCGTGAGCGCGCTCCACTCGCTCTTCGTCGCCGCCGGCCTCCATGGGCGCGCGGACACACTCGCCGACGAAATGACCATCGCGGAAAACCTGCTGCTGTCGCCGATCTACTACCGCTTTCCCAACGGCCAGCTGCCGAACCCCGCCGACAGCACCGGGATTGGCACGGCACCCAATACAAAGCTCATCGGTTCGTTCTACCGCGTCTTTCCGACGACGCTTGGCCTCACTGCCGTCGCGAAACAACGCGACTGGAACACGCTGCTCGACCCGCCGGCCCCTGGGAGCGCGGACGGCCCGCCCGCAGGTTTGACCGGAAGCGGGCGAGACGCCCGCGCTCCCGGTCTCCCCGCTCCAATCTCCCGAAACCTCGAGACCACGCGCATGGCGATCCTCAAGAGCGGTCCGTGGCAGGTGTTCTTTCACTATGGTCAACTCACCCGCTCGCATTCCCAATCCGAGGCGCTGAACTTCTCGGCCGCCTACGGCGAGACCGACATCACACACGACGCCGGCACGGCTGGATACGGCTCGCCCTTGCACCGCGGCTACTTCACGCGCGGGCTCGCGCAAAACGTACCGCTCGTCGGCGGCGAGGGCCAGGACCTCGGGCCGCTCGGCGAACGCCGCGAATGGATCGTTGAACAAGCCACGCCGCTTTCGCCGACACGCGGAGAGCTCCTCGAGTTCTCCGCCCAACCGGCGCGCGTCAGCGCCGCGCAGCCGCGCTACCGGCGCGACACCCGCGCGCAGCGCACCCTCGCCATCGAGGGCAACACCCTCGTCGACACGGTGACCGTCGAGACCATCCCCGCATCTCCGGCTGCGTCAGACGCCGCCCCGAACCCACCGCAGCCCGTCGGCCTCGCGCTTCACCTGCAGGGCAAAGTCCGCCTGCCGGAGGCGTTCACGAGCGATCCGGCGTTTGCGACGGGCCGCCCCGAACCGTATCAGTTCTGGCATGACGCCAGGCGCGCGAGTTTCCGGGATCGCGCCGAGTTCGACGTCGCCTGCGGCAACCTCGTCCTACGCGTGACGATTTCCTGTCCCGGCGACTTCACCCTCTGGCATGCCTCCACGCCTGACGTGCCGCCGACCCGGCGCGAAAGCCTGTATCTGGAGACCAAAGGCCCGAGCGCCACGTTCACGACGACGTTTTCTCCGAAGTAGGTGATCAAAGTGAGGAGCGTTATCCCGCACGCGCCGGAAGACTCGCGCATCCGCGCCTATACCGCCCCGCGCAGCCGCTCCTGGAGCTCCCGCAAGCCGCGCGTCAGCGTGAGCTTCTCGCCGCTTTGCAGGATCACCACGTGTTCGCCGGCCATCAGCGCCTGCACCTCCCGAATCACGTTCAGATTGACGACCGCCGAGCGATTGACGCGAAAGAACCGCCGCGGATCGAGCTCGGCCTCAATGGACGCCAGGTTCCGCCGCAGCACATGATTACCCGAGGGCGTGTGCAGCACGACGTAGTTCGCCGCCGCCTCGATCCATTCGATGTCGGAGGCGCGCACGACGAGATACCGCTCGTTCGTCTTGACCAGGAAACGCTCGGCCGGCGCGCTGGCCGCGAGCGTCTTGTCGGCAACGAGGGCGGCGACACGCTCGTCGCGTTCCGGCGTCTTCCGCAGCCGCACGTGCTCCCGGGCCCGGGCGAGCGCCGCCGTGACTCGTTCCCGTGAATACGGCTTCAGCAGATAATCGAGCGCATGCAGCTCGAAGGCCGAGATGGCGTGCTCCGCGTAGGCGGTCGTGAAGATTGTGCAGGGCAGCCACTCGTCGCGCACGGCGCGCAGGACGGCGACGCCGTCGGGCGGAGGCATCTGGACGTCGAGAAACAGCAGATCGGGCTGCAGTTCGCCGATCGCCCGGATCGCGTCCTCCCCGTTTGCCGCCTCGCCGACGATCTCGACGTCGGACTCGGCTGCGAGCATTCGTCGGACGCGCGCTCGCGCCGGCGCCTCATCGTCGACAATCAGGACGCGCACGCTCATGCCGGCCCCTCCGCCCGCCGCAGCGGAAGTTCGATTTTCACCGAGACGCCGCCCTCCGCTGCCCGCTCGAGTTTGAAGATCTGCTTGTCTCCATAGAGCGCGGCGAGGCGCGTGCGCGTGTTGCCCAAGCCGACGCCTTCCCGGAAATGCAGCGGACGTCCCGCGTCGGCGGCCGCCCCGCCCGCCGCGCCTCCAGTGTCGGCCACCTCGACGTGCAATCGATCGTCCACGACCCGAGCCCGCACAAACACCGTGCCCGGCGCGCGGTCCGGCGCCACGCCGTGCAGGATGGCGTTCTCCACCAGCGGCTGCAGAAGCAGTGCCGGCACGGCCGCCTTCAATGCATTCGGAGCGATCTCGGTGCGCACGGTAAGGCGGTCAGCGAAGCGCAGCTTCTGGATCACGCAATAACGCTCGACGAACGCCAGCTCCTCCGCGAGCGACACCTCGCGGCGATGCTGCGCCGCGAGCACCGCACGCAAGAGCTCGCTGAGCGACGCGATCATCTCCTCGGCCTGCGCCGGGTTGTCATAGCCAAGCTGCGCGATCGTGTTCAGCGTGTTGAAGAGAAAGTGCGGATTCAGCTGCGCCTGCAGCGCCGTGAATCGGGCTTCGGCGAGATGCGCCTCCGCTTGCAGCGCGCGGCGTTCGCGCTCGATGCCGCGCCGCTGCTGCGCGACTGCGTGGGCTGCCGCCACGAGCATCCAGTAAACCGGCACGGCCACCCGCGCGCGATCGACAAGTCGGAACCAGGCAAAGCGTCCCGGACCGCGCGGGAGGCGCGGCGGTGGTGGCGCTTCGTCGCTCCGCCGTTCGATCATCCGCACCTCGTGTCGCCGGATGATGACCTCCTTTCGCAACGACAGCGCCGACATGCCGGCCTCGATCGCAACGATCACCGCAAAGCTGGCCAACAGGTGCGCCGGCACCGCCCATTTCCACGTCTTCGGTCCGATCGGCAGCCGGCGCGCCAGCGCCACCACCACCGGGCTGAAAACGATCCACGGTCCCCAGTCGATCAGCGACAGGATCAGGGCGGAACGCCATGGCAGCAGGCCCACGGCCGAGATCTGCACCGCAAAGGCGACGCTCACCCCGAGCCAGACCACCGCCAGCCAGCCGAGCCTCATCAAACGCGTGCGGCGTGGCTTCAGCACCGCTGCTTCCGTGGAGACGCCAGCGTCGGCATTCGTGGTCAAAGGGGCGTCCGTACGCGTTTGCATCATTTCAGAGGAAAGGACCTTAACCACGGATCACACGGATGAGCACGGATAAAGGCACGAATTGAATCCGTGTAATTCGTGCAACCGTGGTCAAAATCCAGCGGTCAACGGCCCTCACTCATAGCGCAGAGCCTCGATCGGATCGAGCTGCGCGGCCGTCCGCGCGGGATAATAGCCGAAAAACACGCCGACCGCCGCGCTGAAGGCGAATGCCCCCGCCACCGCGTAAGCGGGCGTTTGCGTTGGCCAGTTAAATTGCGCGGCCAGGCCGATCGAGACACCGACGCCAGCCACGATGCCGATCAACCCGCCCACGATGCTCAACAGCACCGCCTCGGTAAGGAACTGGTTGAGAATGTCGCGCCGCCGCGCTCCGACGGCCAGCCGGATGCCGATCTCCCGCGTGCGCTCCGTCACGGAAACGAGCATGATGTTCATGATCCCGATCCCGCCGACAAGGAGCGAGACGCCCGCGATCGCGCCGAGCAGCGCAGTCATGACGCGCGAGGTCGACGTCGCAAACTCCGTGATCTCCTGCTGGGTGCGAATCATGAAGTCGTCATCGCGACCGGGCTGAATCCGGTGCCGCTGGCGCAGGAGTTCCGCCACCTGGACGGACACCTCTTCGATCTGGTCCGCGGACGCCGCGCCGAGATTGATCGAGCGGAGAAAATTCTGGCCGAACAGCCGGCGCATCGCGGTGAGGTGTGGCACGAGGACTGTATCATCCTGGTCCATACCCATCATGTTGGAGCCCTTGGCCGACAAGACACCCGTCACCGTAAACGGAATGCCCTTGATGCGAATCGTGGCGCCGATCGGATTGGCGTCCTCGAAAAGTTTCTTCGCGGTCGTCTGTCCGAGAATCGCCACCCGGGCGGCAGAGCGGATTTCCTGCTCGCCAAAAAACTCGCCCTCGGCGAGCGGCCACGCCCGGAGATCGAGATACTCGTGGCTCACGCCCATCACCGTCGTGTTCCAATTCAGGTTACCCGCGACGATCTGCGTGCTGCCCCGGACCTCTGGACTCATGTAGACCACACCGTCGACCTCGTTGCGGAGCGCTTCGGCGTCCTCGAGCGTGAGCGTGGGCGCGCCCGACATGCCCGTGAACACGCCGCCGCGGGCCATGTTGCCCGCCATGATCATGATCACGTTCTGGCCGAGCGCGGCGATCTGCTGCTCGACCTGCACGCGGGCGCCGGTGCCGATGGAGACCATGCCGATCACGGCGGCCACGCCAATGATGATGCCGAGCATGGTGAGAAGGGTGCGCAGCACGTTGCGGCGCAGCGCGCGCAGGGCGACGCGCAGAATGGCGAGAAGTCGTTTCATGTGGTGAGAGACGCGGCCTGTTCCTCCGCGGTGATGCGGGCAAGTTCCCCGCTCGCGAGGGAGCGGGGGGCGACCGCCTCGTCGCGCACGATGCGGCCATCGCGCATGACGATCATGCGTTTGGTGAAGCGGGCGATGTCGAGTTCGTGCGTCACCATGACAATCGTCATGCCCGCGTCGTTGAGCTCCTGAAACACGCCCATGATCTCGACGCTGGTGCGCGTATCCAGATTTCCCGTCGGTTCGTCGGCGAGCAGCAGCGTCGGCGACAACACGAGCGCCCGGGCAATCGCCACGCGCTGCTGCTGTCCGCCGGAGAGCTGGCTGGGCACGTGATCCAGGCGTGCGCCGAGCCCCACTTGCTGGAGCGCGCGCTCGGCCCGGTTTCGCATCTCGGTGCCCGAGATCGTCGGATGAGCGTAAAGCATGGGCAGCTCGACGTTCTCCAGCGCGGTCGTGCGGTTGAGCAGATTGAAACCCTGGAAGACGAACCCGATCTTCCGGTTGCGCACGTCCGCGAGGGCGTCGGAACCGAGCGCTGACACGTCGGTGCCGCCGAGACGATAGGTGCCACGTGTCGGGCGATCGAGGCAGCCGAGCATGTTCATGAGCGTGGATTTTCCGGAGCCGCTCGAACCCATGACGGCGACGAACTCTCCGGGTTCGATCTGCAGCGTCACGCCGCGCACGGCGTGCACGGGTGTAGCGCCCGGATAAATCCGATGCAGGTCGGTGATTTCGATGACCGTTTTCATATCGGCATCCTCAGGGGCCTCTGCGGACGGTGGGCGCGCGCGGCGCGAAGGGATTGTTGGAACCGGATGAAGAGGTGCCGACCGTCGTCGATTGCGCCGACCGCACTCCGGTCACGACCGCACTGCCATCCTGCAACCCCGAAACGATCTCGGTGTAGGCACTGTCACTCACGCCGATTCGCACGTTGACGGCCTGGAGTTTCGGCGCGCCTGACGTAGCCGATCCATCGGCCGGGAGCACATACACGGTGGCGGACGTTGCCCCGCCAGCCGCACGGCCGGAACCAGGACCAGGACCGCGAACGACGCGAATACCTCCGCCAGCGTTCGCCCCCGGCGCCGGTCCCCCCGGCGCCTCACCGCCTGCCATGCCTCCTCCCTGACCGTTCTCGCCGCCCATCCGCATGCGCCGCGCGGCTTGCATTTCCTTTCGCTCCTCGGCGTCAAGCTGGCCGTCGCCGTTCTTGTCGAAGTTGGCGAGCACACGCTGCCGCACCTCCTCCGGAAGTTGATCGAGCGACGGCGGCTCCTTTGCCGCCGGCTCCGCGGCAGCGAGCACCTCGATGGTGTCGGACGGACGGTAGCGCAGCGCCGCGTTGGGCACGCGCACGACGTTCGTTCGCTTTGCGGTGGTGATGACCACATTGGCCGTCATGCCGGGGCGCAGCTTCTGGTCTTCGTTGTCGACCGTAATGATGGTTGGATACGTCACGACGTTGCTCGTAGTCGTCGAGTTGTTGCGCACCTGGCGCACGGTGCCGCGGAAGGTGCGGCCGGAGAACGCGTCGACGGTGAACGTCACCGCCTGGCCGGCCTCGACCGCGCCGATGTCGGCCTCGGAGATGCTGGCCTCGATTTCCATCTTTCGCAGATCCTGCGCCAGCGTGAACAGCTCCGGCGCGGAAAAGCTCGCCTGCACGGTCTGGCCCAGATCAACCGCCCGCTTCAGCACCACGCCGTCGATGGGCGACGTGATCTTGCAACGCTCGACATCGAGGCGCGCGCTCTTGACCGAGGCCTCCGCCTTTTTCGTGCCCGCCTCCTGCTGACGCAACTCGGCTTGCGCGTCGTCGTAGTCGGCCTGGGCAATGAGCGACTGCGCGCGCAGCTCGGCGGCACGTTGCGCGTTGAGCCGCTTGAGTTCGAGCGCCGTCTGCGCACTGAGCAGATCTGCTTCGGCCTGGACGAGTCTCGCCTCATAGGTCGAGGGTTCGATCTCGGCGATGAGCTGCCCCTTCTTCACTGCATCATTGTAGTCGACGTACAGCTTGAAGATGTTGCCGGACACCTGGCTGCCCACGGAGACCGTGGTAATGGCACTGAGCGTGCCGCTGCCCGTAACGGTCTGTGTGACGTCGCCGCGCTGCACCTCGGCGGTGCGAAACGCGATGGAAGCGGCGTCGCCGTTGCGGGCGCGCAGCCACCAAGCGGCGCCCCCGCCGACTACGGCGACAATCAATGCGAGTTTGATCCAGGTTTTCATGAGTTCTTGGAAACGGGGGTGGAATCGAAGCGAGTGTTCGAAGCAGAGGCCGGTGCGCCGGCGAATTTCACGCGCCAGTATTCGAGCGTCGTGCCTTCGCGCAGGCGGAGGATCGAAAGCGCCTTGTTGTAGTCCGCGAGCGCCTGGATCTCGTCGGCCTGGGCACTCACGAGATTTCGCTGCAGTTGGAGCACGGTGAACGTCGTGCTCGTGCCGCTCGCGAGTTTGCGCTGCTCGGCGTCGAGCGCCGCGCGGGCATAGGCGCTGGCCTCGCGGGTCGCTGCGATCCGTTCAAGGCTGGAGCGCACGGCGGCGATCGCCGTGTCGACTTCGCTCAGGATCGCCTCCCGCTCCTGCTCGAGGGCGAGCCGCGCCTGCTCCTCGCGGCCCTTCGCGGCGGTCGTGTTGCCGCGGGCGGTGCGGTTGCGCCACGGGACCGACACCGTGACGCCGACGGTGTAGTAAGGATGATCGCCATCGCGCCACTGGTTGAGAAGGCCGCTCGTCCCGGTGTCGGCGCCCTGCAGGCCATAGCTGCCGACAAGATTCAGCGAAGGCAGGCGTTGGTTCTCCTGAAAACGTACGTTCAGCTCCTGCTGTTCGCGCGTGAGCTCCAGGTATTCGAGCTCGGGCCGGTTTGCGAGCGCGCGGCTGAGGATCGCCGAGTAGTCGATCGCCACGGTGTCGGCGGAAAGCGTATCCGTCGGAGCAAGACCGAGCTGCCGCCAGTCGGCAAACGCATCGGTGACCAGGGCGAGCAGCGCGTTCTCCGCCTCGCGCACGGCTTGTTGCGCGGCGAGCAGGTCCGCGCGATTCGACGCGACGAGCGACTGCGCGTCCTTTTCGTCGAGGGCGCTCAGCGAGCCGATCCGGATGCGGTTGCGGGTGTCGGCCAGCGACTGTTCGGCGAGCTGCAGCGCGCTCTCGTTGACCCTCACGGTTTCCCGGGCGGCGAGCAGCGTGAAGTAGGCCTGCTCGACGTTCGCCACGGTCGTCATCGCCTGCTGGAGTGCGACGAGCTCGGCGGCGCGCAGCGCCAGCTTGTTCTGGCCGACCGCGAGACGTGCGCTGTCGATCTTCCGGTTTTTGAGCAGCGGCTGCGTGATCTCGATCACCGCCAGCGTGCCCTGCGCCGCCTCGTAGCTGGTGAACGTGCTCTGGGTGGCCGACGACGCAGGCCGCACCGAGCTGGAGGTCACGTTACCCGCGATGGTATAGGTGGCCCCGGTCGAAAGCAGACCGTCGACACTCGCGGTCGCAGTGGTGCTGTTTGCGACGGAAGCGGCACTATTGTTGAGTGCAGGCGACTCGTCGTGCGCGCGCTCGACGCCAACGGACAGCGTCGGATCATAGGCGCCTCGGGCCGCCTCAAGCTGGCCTTCAGCGATGACCGGCTCCTGGCGGTTGATCCGCAGTTCAAAGTTGCGCGCGAGGGCCGATTCGATCGCGGCCTGCAGGGAAAGCTCGCGCGGCGCGTTCGTGGTGTCGGCGCGAGCAGCGAGCCCGGCGGCCGCAGTCGCGAGCACGACGGACAACACGCTCCACCGGGTGCCTGAGGCGAAGAATGACGGACATTTCACGCCTGCACCCTGCGCCGCGCCCGGCATGGTCGCATCTCAACTGCCACCAATCGGGCGGCGTTTGGTAGGAAGGGGGAAAAAAGAGGTAAGAGCCCTCGCCGTTGTTATCGACGATCATCGGGCGGCAACGCCCAAAGTAGGGCCAGTCTGTGACTGGCCCTTGACAATGCACAAAAAGGGGCCGGTCACAGACCGGCCCTACTGTCCTACATAAAATCGCTTTTGGGTAGCTCAGCCTTCCGCGCGGGCTTTCGCGTCGGCCTCGATCAGCGACTTCACGCGCTCGAGTTCAGCCTTCACGTCGCCCTTCACCTTCGCCAGCTCGGCGGCACCGCCGACCTTCGCGCTCGCGAAGACGTAGAACTTCATCTTCGGCTCCGTGCCCGAACCGCGCGCCGCGAACGTGTAGCCGTTGGCCAGCGTCACGAAATACAAGTCCTGCTTCGGGATCAGCTCACCGTCGGCGTCCTTGATGTCCTGTCGGCCGAAGTCCTCGAACTTCGCCACCGCCACGTCGCCGAACGCCTTCGGCGGCGCGCTGCGGTAGGTGTCGAGGATGCGCTTGATCTTCGCCGCCCCCGTAGCGCCCTCGTAGTAGAGGTTGATCGTGCCCTCGAGGAAGTAACCGTATTTCAGATACAGCTCGTCGAGGTAATCGGTCACCGAGCGGCCTCCGCCCTTCACCCAGGCGCAGAGCTCGGCAAACATCAGACAGGCGGCGTTGCCGTCCTTGTCGCGCACGAAGTCGTTGGGCAGGTAGCCGTAGCTCTCCTCGCAGCCGAACGCATAGAACGTGCTGTGCTCGAGCAGCAACTTCGCCCGCGATTCGAACGGCGTCGCGTCGTAATCGAGAGCGAGCGCCTGCGTTTTCAGGAGCGCCGCCTTCAACTGCTCCTCGTAGCCGCGCATCTTGGCGGCGATCCACTTGAAACCCGTGAGGGTGTTGATGACTTTCACGCCGTGGCCTTCGCCGATCGCGTCCTGCAGCGGCGTCGTGACGAAGGTCTTGATGATCGCCGCGCGCTGCGTGCCCTGCCGCGGAATCCACCCGAGCTCCTTGTATTTCGTGAGGCGGTAATCGGCGAGGAGTGCGCCGATCTGGTTGCCGGTGAGCAGCTCCATCTTGCCCGCGCTGTTGCGCACGGCGCAGCCCATGCGGTCGCAATCCGGGTCGGTCGCGAGCACGACGTCGAGGCCGTCTTTTTCCGCCATCGCCACAGCCAGTGCGAGCGCTTCGGCGTTCTCGGGGTTGGGCGACTTCACGGTCGGAAAACGCGCGTCGAAGCCGGCCTGTTGCGGCACTTCGTGCACCTCCACTCCCGCCTGCTTGAGCAGCGGCACCGAAGCGATGCCGCCCGTGCCGTGGATGTTGGTGAACGCGAGCTTGAGGGTCGTCTTGCGGAACACCTCCGGGTCGAGGACGGCCTTGGCCGCGACCGCGTGATACGCCTCGTCAGCCGCTTTGCCGAGCGTGACAACGCGGGCGAGATCCGTTTCCAGAAACGCCGCGAGTTCGCCCAGCGGAACCGCATTGACCTCATTGACGATGCCTTTGTCGTGCGGCGGCACGACCTGCGCGCCGTCGTCGAAGTAGGCCTTGAAGCCGTTGTCGTGCGGCGGATTGTGGCTCGCCGTGATGACGACGCCCGCGTGGGCCTTCACATAGCGCACGGTGAAGCTCAGCTGCGGCGTCGAGCGCGGGCCGCCGAAGATGAACGCGACGCCGCCGAGGCGCGTCCACGTCGAGGCCGCGAGTTCGCAGAAGTGCCGAGAGAAATGCCGGACATCGTGCGCGATGACGAGCTTCGGCGCATCGTAGCGCTGGGCCTGCGAGAGATATTTCTGCGTGTACCGGAAGAGGCCGATTGTCGCGCGGATGAGCGTGAAATCGTTGAGCACATTGCTGCCGGCCGCCGCGTGCGCGGGCGTGCCCTGCGGCCCCGGCGTGCCTTTTTCGGCCGACGTCATGACAACGCCGATGGTGCGGCCGCGCATGCCGCCGGTGCCAAACTCGAGGTAGCGGTAAAAGCGGTCGTTGAGCTCGGCCCAGGCGCCCTGCGCGACGAGCTCATCGACGCTGGCGGCCACCCACGCGGGCAGACCAGCGTTAAGCCACGTCGTGAGATTCTCGACGGTGGACGACATCAGTTGGCCGGCCTGGCCGGCAGCTTGGATCTTCGCGAGTGTGCTCATGTGAGAATGGAAAAGGAGCGCGGGCGTCCCGCCCGCAGTGAGGTGGGGAGCGGGCGGGACGCCCGCGCTCCCAGGAATTTATTCCAGGTACAGCCCGTCCGTGATCGCCGGCTTCGGCGCAAGCTTGCGCCAGGCGTCGCCGAAGGAGTCCTCGTCGTAACCGAAGAGTGGCGACACCTCGACGGTCGCTTTCGGCAGGTCGGAGCCGTTGGTCTCGACCGGCGCGCCGTTGGCCTTGAGCCAGCGGGCAAATTGCCGCAGCTGGTCCTCGCGGCAGGTCTTCGGCGAATCGACCCCCTCGGCGTTTTTCACCGGGGAGAAGTCGTCGGCGCGGCGCGTCTCGATCACCACCGGGTTCTTCGCGAACGGCAGCGCGTCGAACACGAACATCTCGAACTTCACGCCATTCGGTTTTTCCGGTTTCACCGGGTTGCCCGCGGCGTCAACGGTGGGAATTTTCTTGTCGGCGCGGTGAAAGGGCAGCGCGACGCCCTCGCCGCCCGTCGCCATCCGGCGCACGAATTCGCGATCGAGGATGTGGATGGCGATCGAGCCCGCGAGGTAGCGCAGCTGGCCGGTCGATGCATCGACCTCCTGCTGCAGGGCCGCCGGCAGATCGGAGTATTCCACCACCACCAGCTTGCCGTCCTGCACGCAGAAGTGGCCGACCTTTTCACCCGCGTAGGCCTTCGGCACCATCTTGCTCGACATCTCCGAGCCGCGCAGCACGTGCCAGCCGATGAACGTTGGGTCGATGCAACGCACGAGCGGGTTATCGACCTGGAAGTAGCTCAACGTGTCGATGCCCTCGCGCTTCATCAGATCGAGCGCGCCACTGCGATCGAGGGCGCGCAGGGAACCGCCGTGGCCGTCGGGCGACATCGCGATGCTGCCCTTGGTCTCGAGCATGACCTTGCCGTCGAGCGTCACCGCCGGCATGCGCCCCTGGCGGAAGAAGTGCACATGCGACGGCTGCAGACCGAAGTGGTTGTTCTCCTGAAAAAAGTTCTCCGTCGCGGCGTGGTTCGCATGGCTCGTCATGATGAACCAGTGCAGGGGCTTCCCGTAGCGGATGCCGGCCGCCTTGATTTTCTCCGCGAACACCTGGAACAGCGTCTTCTGTTTCAATGGCGTCACGGGAAACGTTCCCTTGGGCCCGTCGTAACCGAGTCGCGTCCCCTGGCCGCCGGCGACCGTGAATGCCGCCACCCGGCCGGCTCGCAACGCCGCCTCGCCGGCGTTCTTGGCCTCGGCCCACGCCGCGGCGTCACCGCCGTTCTCCGGCAAACGCTCGTAAGGCGCGGGCGCCAGACCCTCGAGGTTCACCCCGGTGGGGGCGCCCTTGGCGAGCAGCGTACGCGTCAAGCGCTCGATCTCAGCCAGATCGATTTCCGCAGCCTCCGCGAGGAGGCGCTGTTGCGCGTCGGGCGCAAGTTGGTCGAAAAACGCGAAGACCTGACCCTGACCTGCGCGTTGGAACGTTTCGATGATCGGCGGCGTCGGCATAATTTTCGGCAAGACGGAGCGCGATTCAGGGCGCCGGTTCCATCGCGGGCAATGCCTTTTTAACTCAATGCTTGACCGCAGGCCGCATGCACCAAGCTCATGAGGCGCCGAATGTAACGAAAATGTTTGCCGGGCCGGCTTGCGCCGCCCGTCGGCCCGGATTTTTACGCGGGTCAGCGCCCCTCGGGGCGGTCCGGCCACCAGCGGTCAGCCTGCGGCTCGAAGCGGTATATCTGTTCGTCGGGCTTCGCGTAACCGAGGCGGCGACGGATCACCATCTCAATATACGCCGGATCGGTGCGCAGGCGCGCCAGAGTGCGCTCTTGGTCTCGCAAGCGTTCCTCGGCGACCGCGAGCCGTTCCCGGCTCGCCGCTTCGATCTGCTGAAGGCGCAGGTATTCGCGGCGGGTCTGCCAGAAAAACGCCCCCGAGCCCGCCACCGCCGCCACGAAGAGCAGCAGATAAAGCGAGACGATGAGTCGGCGAAGGTTCATGGGCGACAGCACAAAGAGACAGCAGCACTCCCCTCCCGAGAAGCCCAAAATGCAGGGATCTCGCCGGACGCTTCGCCGATGCAATTTTTGGGATTTGTTTGGTGTTGCGCGGGCAGCCCGGCGCTTTGCGATTGCCAAGCTCGAAACGGCTCGCGCATCGGCATGGGGCACCCCGCCATGCCACACCCGACGCTTGCCCCCGTTTCGCTGCGCAGTGTTGTCCTGCTCCCATCCCCGGAGCCGGCCGAGAAGACCGCCGCCTTCGAGCTGGCGCGACTCACCGGCGCCACGATCGCTCCTGCGGATACGGGTAATCCGCTCGCCGGCGGCGTCCTCGTCGCCCTCGCGTCGAAGCACGCCCCGCAACGCCTGCCCACCTCGGCCTCGGAGCATCCTGCTTGGATGTGGCTGCGCATCGATGACTCCGGTGCCGGCGAGATCTGCGCGACCCACGGCTCGTTTCTCTTCGCCGCAGCGCGCCTGCTCGGCAACGGCGTCAGCGAATTCACGCGCGAAAAGCTCGCCGCCGGCCTCTGGCTGCCGGCGACCTTCCCGTGGCACCGGCCGCACTGGGATGCGTGCTACACGCAGTACTGGCGGTCCGCGCGCGGTTTCGAGCCCGAGCGCTACGTCGCCGCGCTCGCCGAGGCCGGCTTCACTCACGTCGAGGTCAACGGACTCCAGGCCCACATGCCCTACGAGGACACCATGCCCGGCGAGTACTATCCGCAATTCTACACCTACGCTCCCGGCTTTAACCACTTTGTGGATACAGCGCTTACCCAGGGAATCTGGCCGGCGCTTTACCTCGACGCCAACCTGAACCACTTGAAAGCCCTCGCCGACCTGGGCCGCCGCTACGGACTCAAGCCCGGTGTGTGCATGTTCGAGCCGCGCACGATGCCGGAGCGCTTCTTCGTGAAATACCCGACACTCCGCGGTGCGCGCGTCGATCATCCGTTTCGCTCGCGACTGCCTCGCTACACCATGGCGCAGGATCATCCGATCGTGCAGCGGCACTACCGCGAGGCGCTGCAAGCGCTGATGCGCGCGGTCCCCGACCTGAGCTACCTGTCGGTTTGGACGAACGACAGCGGCGCAGGCTTCGAGCACACGGCCTCGCTCTACGTCGGGCGCAACGGCGGTCCCTACATGATTCGCGAATGGCGCAGTCACGAAAAAGTCGCGGAAGCGGCCGGTCAGAGCATCGTGCGGTATCTCCGGAATCTCCGGAGCGCCGCCGCGGAGATCAATCCGGAGTTCGACGTCATCCTGCGCATCGAGCCGTTCAAGGTGGAACACGATCACATCAAGGCGGGCATGGACGCTCACGTTTCCTGGGAGGCGCCTTCCCTGCTCGTGCGCGGCTACTCACTTCCGTATTCCCATCCCAACTACGCGGAAAACAAGGGCGTCGCCGGAAGCATCTTCCACACAGCCCTGGACGCCTCGGAAGCCGGGGCTCTTCGGGAGTCGCGCCAAGCGGGAGTCGATCCCGTGCTCCACTACTCCGCATCCGGCGTGATGAATCATGAGCCACTGCTCGGCCTGCCGTTTCCCCGGCTGCTCCACGCCAAACTCATTTCGATGCGAACGACGGGCCTCCAGCGGATCAGTTGTCTCGGAGGTCTTTCCAACGTGGCCCGGTCTCCCTACTGGCCCAATCCGGTGGCCGTCCAGGCCGCCCAGTTTTTTCCGGATCAACCGATCAACGAGGTGTTGCACGCCTACGCCACCCGGCTCGTCGGCCGCGCGCACGCCGGCGCGCTCGACACCGCGTGGCGCGCCTTCGAGGACGCACTCGTGTGGCAGCCGCTGGTCGGACTCTACTGCGCCTTCGGCTTCTGCTGGCAGCGCACGTGGGACCGCCCGCTCGTCCCGGATATCGAAGCAATCCCGTCGGCCGAGCGCGCGTACTACGAGCGGCACGGCTGCTTCCAACCCAACAACCCAGGCCTGAATGACCTCGGGCGGGACGTGCTCTTCGACCTGATCACGCAGGAATCCGGCGCGAAGATGGCCAACGACATGGATCGCGAGTTGTTGCCCCGCGTTCGCGCACTGATCGGCTCGCTGGATGGATGCATCGCTGCGATCCCGGACGCAGACGCCCGCACCGTCTTCCTCGATCTGCGGGATCGCGTGCGGGCATATCTGCACTGGGCCACCAGCCTCCGCAACGTCTGCTCGTGGTGCGCGTGCGTCTACGGTTTCCTCGCCGCGACGGACACCGCCGCCCGCGTTGAGTGCGAGCGGCGCCTTCAGGAAACCATCGATCTGGACCTCGCCAATACGCGAGGATTGGTCGAGCTGATCGAAACCTCGCCGACCGAGTTCATGGTCGTCTCCGGCGTCGGCGAAAGCACGTTCCTGTACGGGACGAACCTCGTCGAGCATCTGCGCACGAAGCTCAGGCTGACCGAGCGCTACCGCCATCATACGCCGCGCATTGATCGCGACATCTACTGGCGCCCGACTCCGGGCTCCACGTGGCCCGAGGGCTGGTGAGCGCCCTCCAGTTCATCAACGTCCGCGCACGCGCAGACGGTACTCGGAGGGCGTCACGCCGATCTCCTGCTTGAACGCCTTCGAAAAGTGAAACACGTCGCAAAAGCCGAGCTCGTCGGCGATCTGCTTGAAGGACAGCTCACCGTGGTAGATCGCGGCACACGCCCACTCGAGACGGCGTCGTTTCTGAAAATGCCCCGGTGACTCACCGCTCAGCTGGGCGAAGCGCTTTCGGAAATTTTCGTAACTGAGCCCGACTTGCCGCGCGACCTCGCCGGGCTCCATCCAGCCGCTCGCGCTGCGATCGCCGAGCAGTCGCAGGCTCTTCTCCAGCCAGCGTTCACGGCTCGAGCGCTGCGACGCTTCGGCGTCGGTCGCGAGCATCTCGGCCACGACATGCAGGAACCGTCCCATCGCGCGCAATCCCGCGCCGGCCCCGTGCAGCGGTTCGCCTCTCACGATCTCACAAAGCCGCTGGCGCCAGTAATCGACGGAGCCGATGCGCAGCACCGGCCGGTCCGGCGAAAGCAGTCCCTGTGAACGCCACAGGTCGAACTGCGGCCCGGCGAACACATAATAGATCTGCGTCCATTCCCGGTTTTGCGACGGCCCGTAGGCGTGCGCGACATCGGGAAACACGACGACCGCATCGCCGGGGAGCCACTCGCGGCGGCCGTTACTCGCGTCGCAATAGTAGCCGCGTCCCTCGACCATCAACACGAGCGCATAGCTTCCCAAAACTCGCATGGACCCCGGATCGATCCCGGCGATGTTCTGCAGCTCACCGGCCAGTTGGAGTTCACCCGCCGGCGTACGCAGCGGACTCTGGAGCCAGGGTTGAGCTCGATATCGGGGAGGCACCGCCACGGTGCCCAAAATTTACATCACTTCTCCCAGTTCAACCATTTTATAGGGCCTAGAAGCCGTGTAGTTTTGCCGCATGAGCACCCTGACCGCCCTGCCCCAGCTCTATTCCTACGGGCACGCGCTCGACATGGACGACGACAAGGTCGGCCTCCTGCGCGACTCGATTGACGCCGCCGATGATGTCGCTGAGCTGCGCCGCCGTTTCGAACAAGAGGGCTATCTCTATCTCCGCGGCTATCTCGATCGCGACGAAGTCCTCACCGCGCGTGCCAGCCTCACCGTGAGGCTCGCCGAAGCCGGCGTCCTCGATCCGGCGCATCCACACGTTGAAGCCGTCTGCAACCCTGGCTCCGGCTACGTCTTCAAGCCAGAGCTCACCAACAACAATGAAGCCGTGCAGCGCCTCCTCTACTCGGGGCGTGTCACCGCGTTCTACGAGAAGTTTTTCGGTGCGCCGATCCGCCACTACGACTTCACGTGGCTGCGCGCGATCGGGCCCGGCAAAGGCACCAATCCACACTGCGATCTGCCTTACATGGGGCGCGGCACCCACCGACATATGACCTGCTGGATGCCCTACGGTGACATCTCGTTCGAGCTCGGCGGACTGCTCCTGCTGGAGGGCTCGCACCAGCGCATGGATCTGCTCCAGCACTACGTGTATCGCGACGTCGACGCCTTCTGCGAAAACAAGCCGAACGAGGCGGAGAACGCGAAGAACGGCGGCTGGACGTTCACCGGCACGCTTTCGCACAACCCACCCGCCGTGCGCAATAAATTCGGCGGGCGCTGGCTCACCACGGAGTTCCGTGCCGGAGACTTTCTGACCTTCGGCATGTTCCTTGTGCACGCCTCGCTCGACAATCGGAGCAACAACCGGCTGCGCATTTCGAGTGATTCGCGCTACCAGCGCGCGAGCGAACCCATCGACGAGCGCTGGGTCGGCCCCAATCCTCCGGGCCACACTGTCGCCGGCAAACGCGGGCGCATTTGCTGACGTTTTTCCGACCATGGTCGCGACCGGTCAGTCTGCGTCCGCTGCGCACACGTCTCCCGCCACCGGTCGCCTGGCCGCCGTGCAGGACATGGCTCGCCTGCAGCGCCGGCTCTTCGAGGTGGAGCGGGAGTTCGTCCGCACCGCCACCACCCTCATCTATCGCGTCGGTGAACCGGAGTTGAAGTATTTGCTCTGTCAGCACGTGTGGGAGGCGGCCGGACACGCCCGTTTCCTCCGCGAACGCGGGCGCGAGCTGAGCGGCTTCGGCACCGGCGAAGAGGTCCGCCCCGAGCTGCGACAGGTTTTCGACGAAGCCGTGACGCCGACGGACGCCTACGTCGCGCTCGCCGGGTTCTATCGGGTTCTCAAGCCTGCCCTGCACGCGGCCTACCGCCACTACCTGCAGGCGACGCACCACCTTGCCGACTGGCCTTCGCTTCGCCTGGTCGATGAATTTGTATCCGATGAGGAACGACACGCGTGCGAGATGGCGCCTTTCCTCGAACGCGTCGCCGGCGACCACGCCTGGCGGACGCATCTTCGGTCCGCTCTCGGAGCGCTCGGCGGCTGGGTGGAGGAAAGTCCGCGCGTCCCGCTTCCCGCAGGCTTCCGCTGGGAAGCGCGGGAGCGGACGTATCGGCATCCGGCGACGTGCAATCGGGGCCAATACCCAACGTGCTCGAGCGTCTTCAGCTACGATCCGGCCGAGACGCCCATCGTGCGCCCGTGGCTCGTCGACTCCAAGACCGACGCCCGCGTCGTCCGGCTCATGGTCTACGTCTGGCTGATGATGGAGATGGACGCCGTCGATTACCTCGCGACCGTTTTCTACGAGACACCCGATGCGCCTTTCGATCTTCACTACGATCTTGCGAGGCACCTCTGGGACGAATCACGGCACAGTCAGTTCGGCTACCGCCAGCTCCCGAGGCTCGGCGTCGACCTGATGACGCTCGAACACTCGCTGGATCTCTACCACATCCTCGTCCAGATGCCTCCGCACGAGCGCTACGCGATGATGACGATGGAATTCGAGGCCGGCAGTTTTCCCACCAAGGCCACGGTCATGGATCGCGTGCGCGAGCTCAACGACTTCGAAGCCGACACGTTGCTGGCGTTCGATCGGAACGACGAACAGAACCACGTGCGTTACGGTCACCGCTGGCTGCCCGTGATGATGGCGCTGTTTGGCGAGTCGCGCCCGGTCGACGAATTTGTGCGCGCTACCCGGGCCCGCTTTGCGGAACTCGCCGCAATCCACGGCGGGCGCACGCCCCACTCCCTGCCCCCTGATCGCCGCCTTACGGGAGATAAGTTGCTCCACCTGGCCGGCGTCGCCTGATCGAATTTTTCCCACCATCACCCGCTCGCCGGCCCTGACCTGCCGGGCGCGCTTTCGCTTTCGCACCCACTCTATCCTTATGCTGCCCCGTCTGACGTGGTTTGGCGTCCTGCTGTTCGTAATCTGCAGCGGGCCGGCTCCTGCGCGCGCCGAAAACCTCGTCTCGCTCACCGCCTCGCCCATCACGGTCGACGCCGCGGCGGCGATACCGACGCCGGCCAGCCCCACTCCAGAGACGATCCAGTCGACGCCTCCCTCGCCTCTGCTCGACGGTCTCCTCGTCCCCAGCGGACAGGCTCATTTCCTCGCGGTGACGCGCAGCGGCGCACGCGAGCTTAGTGTCCTATCGTATCACACGATCACGAAGACCTGGGCGACCTTGGGACGGGTGGCGCTCGACGGCGAACCGACGCAGATCCGCGCCGCGCCCGCGGGCTTTATCGTGCAACTCGACCGTGGCGTGTCCTTCACGCGTATCGAGCTCACGGTGACGAAGCGGCTGCTCAAGCCGGTCGACTGGCTCGTCATCGTCATCTACCTGGCGGGCATGGCTGGGATCGGCTGGCTGTGCTACCGGCGGGAGAACAAGACGAGCACTGATGGGTTCTTCCTCGCCGGCCGCCGCGTCTCCTGGTGGGCCGCCGGACTCAGCCTCTACGCCACCGGGACCAGCGCCGTGAGTTTCATCGCGATTCCCGCCAAATCGTTCGCCACCGACTGCGTTTACCTCGCCCAGAACGTCATCGGCTTCGCCGGCACGATCTACATCGCGTTCAAGATCGTGCCCCTCATCCGCCGGCTCGGCCTGACCTCCGTCTACCATTACCTGGAGATGCGCTTCCATCCCTCGGTGCGGGTCATGAGTAGTGCGCTGTGCATCCTCTTCCAACTCGCCGGACGGATGAGCGTGGTCCTCTACCTGCCCGCCCTCGCCATCGCCGGCGTGACCGGCATCGACGTGGTGTGGAGCATCGTGCTCATGGGCATCATCACCACCCTCTACACCGTGCTCGGCGGTATGAAGGCCGTCATCTGGACCGATGTGATTCAGGTGATCGTGATGATCGGCGGCGGCCTGCTCGCGATCGGTTTCGTGGTTCACGGGATCGACGGCGGCATCGCCGAATTCGTCCGCATCGGGCGGGCCGACGGCAAATTCAACACCTTCGACTGGCGGCTGGATCTCACCCTCCCGACCGTCTGGGCTTTCCTGCTCCTCGAGTTGATCAATGTTCCCACATGGCCAAAGGATCAGGTCATGATGCAACGCGTGCTCGCCACCAAGGACGACCGCGAGGCGCGCCGTTCGATGCTCGCACTCGCCGCGATCGTCATCCCCGGCAGCGTTCTCTTCTACGGTATCGGCTCCGCGCTCTACGTCTTCTACAAGTCTCATCCGGAACGTCTCAACCCGCTCCTCGCCGTCGATGCCACGTTCCCGCTCTTCATCGCCGCCGAGCTGCCGGCGGGGCTCACCGGTCTGATCATCGCCGGACTCTTCGCCGCCTCGATGTCCACCCTCTCCTCCGGTATCAACAGCGTGGCGACGCTGGCCTCCGTCGATTTCTACGAACGCTTCAATCCACGCGCGACCCCCGCGGGCAGCGTCCGTCTCGCCGAGTGGATCACGATCCTCGCTGGTCTGCTGGGCACCGGCTGCGCCGTCGCCCTCAGCTTCTTCAACATCCGATCTCTGCTCGATGCTTCCCTGCAGCTGACGGCCATCCTGGGCGGTGGTTTCGCCGGCACCTACGCTCTCGGCATGTTCACGCGCCGCGCCAACTGGCAGGGCGCGCTCATCGGCACGGCAGCCAGCATTGCCTCTGCGTACGTGCTGCGGCCCTACGTGAGTCCGATCCTGCTCACGGGCACGTCCATCGCCGCCTGTATTGCCGTGGGTTATGCGGCGAGTTACCTGTTCCCGCCTCCCTCGGGCTCGCTGGCGGGTCTCACGATCTTCACGCCCCGCAAAACCGCCGGAGCCGCGCCGGCACCGGTCGCCGAAACCCTCGCTCCATGAAAAAAGTCTATCGCGCCGCGCTCATCGGAACGGGCTCCATCGGCGATGCTCACGTACGCGCCGTCGAGCAGAGTCAGGACCGCGTCGTGCTCGTCGGAGCCGCCGACCTGGAGGCAGGCCGGGTGCGCGAGTTCGCCCAGCGGCATCGCATCCCGGAGGTCTTCACGGATTACACTGCGATGCTGAGGACCCTCGCACCCGATCTTGTCCTCGTCGCCACTCCGCCGGGACAGCACGCCGCGATCTGCGTCGCCGCAATGGAGGCCGGCGCGTGGGTGCTTTGCGAAAAGCCGTTGTGCGGCTCGCTGGCGGAGCTCGATCTCATTCAGCAGGCGGAGGCGCGCACCGGACGCTACACCGGCTGCGTCTTTCAAATGCGCTTCGCCTCCTCCACGGCACATCTCCGCCAGCTCGCCGACAGCGGCCAGCTCGGCCGCCCCCTGGTGGGCGTGTGCAATACGCTGTGGTATCGCGGTCCCGCGTATTTTGATGTGCCCTGGCGCGGCCGGTGGGACACCGAACTCGGCGGTCCCACCATGGGCCTCGGTATCCACGCCATGGATCACTTTCTCCACATCATGGGCGAGTGGACCGACATCCGCGCGATCGCCGCGACGCTCGACCGCGCCATCGAGGTCGAGGATGTTTCCATGGCCCTCGTACGTTTCGCCAACGGCGCCGTCGGCTCGATCGTCAACAGCGCACTGAGTCCACGCCAGGAGACCTATCTTCGCGTGGATTACCAACGCGCGACCGTCGAGCTCACGCACCTCTACGGCTACACACGCGATAACTGGAAACTCACGCTCGTCCCGCCCGCCCAGGACGACGCGCTGTTGCAGGCCTGGCAGAGCTTTCCGCCTGACGTCGGTTCGACCCACGGCGCGCAGCTCAACGCGTTCATCGCCGATATGGATACCGGTCGGCGTCCGCTTACGTCCGGAGATGAAGCGCGCAAGACCCTCGATCTGCTGACGTCCCTCTACCAGTCAGCCTTTACCGGAAATGTCGTAGCGCGCGGCTCCATCCTACCCGGCGATCCGTTCTACAACGCGCTTCATGGTGGATGTTCCACCGTCGGGGCGAAACGCTAGCGAGCCACCACCCGGACTTGCGCTCCGTGAGTCGGCCCATGCGCTCTCTTCGCAACGGCGAGCTCGCCATCGATCTGCTGGAGCCGTCGTCCGATCACGAGCTCTTGGGCCCGCGCTTCTGCTGGGGCGGCTTTATCTGGCAGGTTTACGATGCCACCACCGGACCCGTGCTCACGGGGCCCGAGTGGCCGTCCCCAACGCCGGATCCGTTTAACGGACAAGGGCTGCCGGAATCCTTCCGGCATCGCACGCGCGAGGGTCGCCCACTCACGTGGAACGGCACTCGCGGCGTGGCGATCGGGATCGGCACCCTGAGCCTCTCGAACGATGGCAGTGTGCACGTCGATCAACCGTGCACTTGGGAGATCACCGCTTTCCGCGACCGCGCCGTCTTTCACACCCATCAGGCGGCATTCGGATTCAATTATGAGCTGGTGCGCATGGTCGAGCTCACCGGACGCGACCTCCTGTCCGTCACGAAATTGACCAACCGCGGGACTGCGCCGCTCGTGCTCGAGTGGTTTGTCCACCCCTTCTTTGCCCTGGCCGATGGGATGATCGCCGCTACCCTTCCGGCGGGAACGGAACTCGCCGAGAATCCGGGTTTCGCGCTCGAAAAGGGTGTCTTGCGAAACCGCCGCCGCTTTGCTGGCCGGGACGACGGGCACTTCGACCGGGTGACGCTACCGGGACGCCAGCCTCTCCAAACAAGACTCAGCCACCCACGCCTGACTCACATTGAATTCTCGACGAGTTTCATTCCGACGGAGTGCGTGATCTGGGCCAACGGCCATACGTTCTCGATCGAACCGTATCTCGCCATCGATCTCGCCCCCGGCGAAACCCGGCAATGGAGCCTCTCCTACCGTTTCGGCGGCCCCACTCACGTAGCGGTCGAGCCCGGCCCTCCAGCCGACTGGTGAATACCGCGCCTAGTGCCCCACGGTTTCGTCGTGAATCGTGAGCGTCGCGAAATCCAGCACGCGTTTCATCGTCCCCTGCGTCAGCGTGAGCTGGCGCGATCCCGGAGCCGCGTTGAGATAAGGCCCGCCGAAGAGCGGCCAGGCTCCGTAATCGACCGGCTGCCCATCGACCCGCGGTGTCTCTCCATAGGCACAGACCAGCCGTCGTCCGCGCAATGACGTGAGCTCCGCGCGCGGCGACGGCTCGAGCCCGATCCGCAACGGCAGCGCCCGGATCGCCGCCTTGAAGGCGCCCCAGCTCGGAAACTCGCGCGCAGCGGCGACCTGCACAATCATGCCATTTTTGAGGTGGGGACTCACCAGCCTGTGCCCACCAGCTGGATACGGTTCCCAACGATACGGCGCGAGCGGGCGGCAGGCGATGTAGGCGTTGCCACCTTGCACGAAGAGCCAACCCGACGCGTCTTCCTCCCGGCGGGCGAGATCCTTGGAGAAGAACCCGTTGATGTGCTCGAAGCGCGTTCCCGGAGCGATGTCGTAGAGCGCAACGATCGTATCCTGATCCTGAAACACCTGCTCATACGCCGAGCCGCCGAGCAGCTTATCCGGCGAATCATAACTCGGCTTTCCCTGCTGGGTCACCGCTTTCGGCAGCCAGTCGGGAAACTCCGTGAAATACATCTGCAGCTCGGCCGGCGAAGACATCGGGTGCATGGAGAAAAGCGTGTTGTGCACGCCGCGCGGGTCCTCCACCGCCCACGTGACGTCCCAGGAATGCTGCTGGATGGGCGACAACTGCCCGCCTTGGTCCGAACCCACCGCGTAGTCCGCCGTCATATACGTTGTCTTGTAAACCGGCGTGTGGCGCAGGTCGCTGTTGCGCCAGCGATTCCGGGTGCGCTTTAGCTCGCGATGTACGTACGGCTCGTCGCGCCGCGTCGCGATCCGGTGGATCACCTCCGGCAACTCGTAGGTCGATTCGTGCGCCGCCGCCGCGAAGAAGACGCCCCAGCCCCCATAGGCCTCCGGAGGCGGACAGTTCTGGAAGAAGAGCCAGGCGAAAAATGCCGACAGCCCGTTCCACTTTTCCAGCACCTGCCGGTCGTCGGTGCGCGCGTGGGCGCCGACATATGCGCCATCGAGACAGTCGACAGCAAAATCGGCGAGCAGGTAGTCGAGCATCATCCGCCCGCGCTGTTTCATTTCCGCATCGCCGGCCCACGTAGCGAGGTAGAGCATCGGGATGCAATACTCGCCGATGTAGTGGGTGCAGTCATACTCACCCTGCCCTTTCGTCGTCGTCAGGTCCATCCAGTGCCGCAGGTAGTCGCGCGCTTCGGCCCGATTCTCCTCCGAGCTTTTTCCGGTGAACCAGTGCGAGCCCGGCTCGTCGGGATAAAGCTCGGTCATGAGGTACAGCGAGGTGTAGTACATCGCCCAGTGGTTCTCCGTGTCACCGCGCATCGGCATGTAGGTGCGCCACGTGTCGCGCAGCGCCTCGCGGGCCGCCGGCGTCAGCTGATCGCGTCCGAGATACGCGACGGCCACGCACGGAAACATCCAGAACATGTCGCCGCTGGGTTCCTGCATGAGGGCGATCACGCGCTCCGAGCACCATGCCGCCTCTTCCCGCCGCGCCAGCCTGGCGGCAACCTCCGCCAGGCCGCCGGACTTGGGATCCGTCCGGTCGACCAGTCCGG